>NZ_QTQD01000003.1:0-395343 GCF_003858025.1 Burkholderia sp. Bp9004
CTAGTGAAGGAATGACTAGCAGCAGGCTCTCAGCATGTGGACGTACATGAAATTCTCCAGGCACAAGCGTGCGCAATTACTCGCGATTTGAATATAGGATCGATCTGAAAAGCCGTTTAGATGGGCGGCTAACTGTACAAAATTCATTTCAGCGCACAGCCATTCTCGTTGGCCGGGGGCGAAAAAAGGCGTGCGTCAGTAATGCTGGGGGGGAGTCTAGGCCGGGTCCTGGACTGATATTGCGCATGGCGTAGGTCGGCTGATTCTGCGTCGTGAAGGGCGCACAAGGGGCAGCGGTTTTGCCATGGCCCGGCGCCAGTACCTGCTCACACCACAAGATTGCGCGCCGACGCCAGCCCGTCGATGTAGCCCAACCACGCCTGCAGCATCTTCCGCCGCTGGTCAACATATTCGGCCCGGTTGTAGACGTCGCGCACACCGCCGATGGTGTGATTCGACGCTTTCTCCACCCCGTCCGCCTCCCAGCACTGTTCATGCAGCAACTTGGAGGCTGAGCGCCGCAGATCATGGATCGTGAAGGCGGAAATCTCCTGCGCCTGTAATGAAACCTTCAACGCCTGGAAGTGACGTTATTTACCGAGGAAGAAAACCGTTGCCGTGCCGCGATCCGCGCTGTCGATCGTCAAACCCGCCGTCGACGATATCGTTGCGGGCCGCAAGCGGGTGGAAATCCGGTCGTGGGCGCCGCCGGCCCCCTGCCGCTGCGCGATCTCGTGCTGGTGCAGAACACGATCTTCCTGCGACAGGACGGACAGGAGGATCCCGATGGTATCGCGCTCGCGTGGGTCGACGTCGTGGGGAATACGACTGAACGCCTGATGAAGCCCGCGCGCAAGGCTAGCAATGGTGCGCCGGATACGTATGCTGGGAACTGACGAATGTGCGTGCGATCGATCCACCTTTTCCGTGCGTCGCCAGGCGCGGTATCTATGCGTTGACGGATGACTCCGGCAAGGTATCCTGATGATTGCGCCGGCATCCCGGGCGTGCCGCGTCCCCTTTCGACACACAAGCGGCCGGTAGAAACGATCGATCACCCGGCGCGCGCCGGTGACGTGCGCTAAACCGGAATCGACCGCCCGCGAATCCCGATCCCGAGCCGCACGACGCCGATCACCGCATTCGACAGCCACGTAAGCAGCGACATTTGCCGTGCGGCCGGCGGTGCGACGACGTTGCTGCGTCGCGCCATGATCCGGCTAGGCATATTTGTCGCCGACGGTACTTCGCACCGGATGCGTGTCGTAGATGATGACCATGCGCTCGATGCGCGCGTCGTCGTCGAACTCGAAGACGTCGACGCACTCGAACCGCACCTCGGAGCCGTCCTTCAGTCCCCAGTCGTAGACGAAATAGCCGGTGGCCCGACGTGCGCCCGTCGTGCTGACGCAGATGTCGAGCGGCGTGATCCGGCTTTGTCCGGATGCCGCCGCGACTTTTTCGAAGAAGGGCTGCGGCGCCATCCAGCCGAGAAACGGCGAGAATATCCGTGCATCCGGCGCGAACAGCGCGCAGATCTCGGCGACGTCGCCGCGTTCGAGTGCTTTCAGGTAGGTATCGACCTGCCGCGTGTATAGTGCGTCGGACGACGAGACCATGGTATTTCTCCGCTGATTGTTGACGAGCCTGCCGCGACAGCCGCCGCGAACCGGTTCAACCACGATAGCGATGCCGCGATGACCGAACAAACGAATAATCCGCAACCCGGGTATGTCGCCCGCGCATATCCGCTGGCGGATCTGACGCGTGCGCTGCCGCCGCTGACGGCGTTCCAGGCGTTCGTCGCCGCCGCCGAACTCGGCAGTTTCAACCGGGCCGCCGAGCATCTGTGCCGGACCCAGGGTGCGGTGAGCCGTCAGGTGCAGCAACTGGAAGCGCACTACCGATGTGCGTTGTTCGTCCGTCATCCGTCGGGATTGACGCTGACCGCGGAAGGCGGCGCGTTGCTGACGGTGGCCGTCAACGTGCTCGCGCAACTGGCGCAACACGCGCATGCCCATGCGGATTCCGCGTCGACCCTGACGTTGCGCTTGCCTTCCACGTTCGCGATCCGGTGGCTGCTGCCGCGGCTCTCGGCCCTCAATCACGCGTTGCCGCGAACCGAATTGCGTATTCACACGTCGGCAGACGACACACCGGATTTCACCGACGCCGATTTCGATGCCATCGTCGTGCGCGGTACCGGAAACTGGCCGGGAATGGTGGTCGTGCCTTTATTCGACGAGTGCCTTACGCCGATGTGCACGCGCGACGCAGGCACGTCGTTGAAGTCGTTCGCCGATCTCGCGCATGCGACGCTGCTGCATCCCGCGCGCAATCGCGACGAATGGCGATGCTGGCTCGACGCCGTCGGCGCAACGCAGATCGACCCGGGCACCGGGCTCGTATTCGATACGCTCGAACTGACGTTGACGGCCGCGGCTCACGCGCACGGCGTCGCGATCGGCGATCCGCGCATGGCGGCGGATCGGCTGGCTGCCGGAGCGCTGGTCACGCCGTTTCCGGAGGTGGTGCGCAACGGTCTGGGTTACTACCTCGTCTACCCGGCGCAGCGCGCCGCGCAACCCGCGATTCAAGCGCTCGCGGAGGTTCTGACGCGTCTCGCGCGCGAGGATTGACCGCGAAGGGCGCGCGCCGTGCAGTTGGCTAAACCGGAATCGACCGCCCGCGAATCCTGATCCCGAGCCGCACCACGCCGATCACCGCATTCGACACCCACGTAAGCAAGCGCGGCATCCCGCGCCGTCGGATATCGAGCAGCAGCACGATCCGCACTTCGTCGCTGTCGTTCCATACCTCGTGCACGAACGTGTCGTCCCACAGCAGGAAACGTCCTTCGTCGAGCCGGTATTCATGACCGTCGACCTTCAGCACCGCGGCCGGCGTGCCGTCGGCGCGCTTCGGCATCGACAGCACGAGATAGCCGCGCAGGATGCCGCGAAACGGTCCGCGATGCGGCGGGATGTGTTTGCCGGGCGCGAGGAACGACAGCGACGCGGACAATACGTCCGGCGACGCCGCGACGATCGACGCGACGGTCGGGCAGCGCGACAGGTTGCGCGGGAACGGCTGGCCGTAAGCCTGCATGATGAACATCCGCCAGTCGCGCGCATCGTTGGCCGAGATGTCGTGCTGCTCGCGCATGATCTCGTGGAAACGCGGGATGCGGGGCAGGTCGCGCGCGACGGCCAGCGCTTCCGCGCGAATGGCCGGCCACGCGCGGACGAATCGCTCGGCGTCGGGGAACATGGCCGAGTCGATCACGGGACCGCTGTCGATATGACGGTCGAACAGTGCGCGAAGCAGGCCGGCTGCATAGTCGTAAGCGACGGACATGATCGAGGCGCGATCCACAAGGTGTCGTCAGTCTGCCCCACGCGAGGTGGGGCCTGCGTTACGTCAGGTTACGCCGGCTGACGAAAGAATGACAGTTCGATGAACGTCCGGCACAAGCGGTTCGCCATTCCGGGAATAAACGGACACCCAGCGTCGTCATACGGGTGTAGCACGTCGTCTCGTTGACTTCTCAAGGAGTGGAACATGAACACGCATTGGCTGGTGGCCGCCGCCGTGGCGGCGATTTCTCTCGCGGGTATCGTGCCGCAAGCGTCGGCACAGGCACTGACGCGCGCGCAGGTCAGGCAGCAACTGATCGACGCCGAAAACAACGGGCTGCGCTTCGTGACCGATACGTCGTATCCGGACGTGAGCCCGCTGTTCCAGCAGCAAGCCGAACAGATGCCTCGGCATCAGGCCGAAACGGCGGTCGGCAGCGATCCGGCCGCGACTTCGGATGCGGGAAGGCCGACGGTACTGCCGTCGCGTCCGCGTTCGGCCGCGTGCGTGGGCCCCGAGAGCTTCTGCACGCCGTATTTCGGAAGCTGACGTAGCGGACTGCCGCGGCCGGCCCGAAATCCACGAAGGTTGATCGGCGCGCAAGATTGAAGGAGTTGATGATGAAAACATGTATCGCACTACTGATGATGATCGGCGTGATATCCGGTCAAGCTGCATTCGCGCAATCGAATGCGCCGCTCACGCGCGCCCAGGTTCGTGAGGAACTGATTCGTCTGGAAGCGGCGGGCTACGATCCGTCGAAGGGGGACGACGGCGAATATCCTGCGGACATTCAGGCCGCGCTGGCGAAGCTCGCCGAGCAGGATCGGGCGAGGATGGCGGCTTTGCCCGCCGCGCCGGCGCCGGCTTCCGTCATGCCGGTGCAGACCGGCAACTAGGTGTCGACATGTACGTGTGTGTCTTCAGGCCGACGTGTTCGCGGTACGGCGATACGCATGCCGTTCGCGGCACGCGGCCTGGCCGAATTGCACGGACGGCGAGGCCGTCGATCGCGCGCCGCTTCGCGCGGCGCCGCGATCAGCTCGTTGCCCGATTCCGACGGGCGCGCAGGTGGATTGCAGGATGAGCCGCGATGCAGGCGAGCGCGCGATCGGCCATTGCGGGGTATCTGCCCGTGACGGTGCACAAGGGGGAGCCGGCGGCGAAATTACCAGGGCATCATCCGTTGCATGACCCTGTCGCGCAGGACGAAACGATGCGCGACCGCGGCCGAGACGTGAAGGCAGATGCCGCCGAAGAGTGCCCACGCGAGGATGCCGTGCACATCGCCCATCGCGTGCCCGAATCCCGAGCCGGCCGCCGACAGCGCCGGCAACGGGACGACGCCGAACAGCGTCACGGCCCATGCGCGCGACGACGCATTGATCCAGCCGAGCAACGGCACCGCGATCAGCAGTGCATAGAGCCCGAAGTGCGTCGCGCCGGACACCGCGCGCATCGCGGGCGACAGTTCGTCGGCGGGTGGGCGATGCGTCACGCGCCAGAGCACGCGGCAAGCCATTGCGGCAAGCAGCGCGGTGCCCACGATCAGGTGCGCGGCGATCAGGCCGACCGGTTGAGTATCGCGATGCACGTCGGGCATCGTCCAGCCGATTGCATACTGCGCGACGACCAACGCCACGATCAGCCAGTGAAGAAGGCGTGCAACTGCGTCGTATCGGGCGGTTGTAGACATAAAAGCTCCTGGCAAGCGGATGAGGACCGTATCTTCCGGCGGATTTTACGGCCGAATCCTTAACGAAACGTTAAGCGTGCGGCCGCGCAGCGACTTCGCCGGGTAACGCCTGCGTGCCATCGATCCGAGCGGATTCAGCCGACGGCAACGCGATCGTGACGCCGAGGCCGCGGCCGCCGATGCCGGGCCCGAACTGTACGGTTCCGCCGAAGTATTGCGCGATGCGCTGGACGATCGACAGCCCGAGTCCGCTGCCGGGCAACTGCGTGCCGACGCCGCGATAGAAACGATCACCAAGCCGCTCGTGCTCGCCCGGGGCGACGCCGGGCCCGTCGTCGCGCACGACGATGCGCTGCGCGGTGCCGTCGTCGTGTACGTCGATTTCGATGCGGCCACCTTGCCGGCCGTACTTGATCGCGTTGTCGAGCAGATTGTCGAGCAGGATGCCGAGCAGGATCGGATCGGCCTGGATCGCTCGTCCGGGCGTGCCGGTGGCGACGATGTCGATGAAGTGATCCGACGCCTTCGCGAGATGCCGCTCGATGGCCGCGTCGACCAGTTCGCGGACGACGACGGCGCGCACCGGAATGCGTTCGTATTCGTCGAGTCGCGCGAGCAGCAGCAACTGTTCGGCGAGACGCGCGCTGCGATCGACGCCTTGCACCACGCGCTGCATGGCGAGCTGCTTGCGCACGGGATCGTCGGTCGCGAGCGCCACCTGGGCCTGCACCTTGATCGCGGCCAGCGGCGTCTTGAGTTCGTGCGCCGCGTCGGACGTGAATGCCCGCTCGCGCACGATGGATTGCCGCAGTCTGGCGAGCAGGCGGTCGATCGCGTCGACCAGCGTGCGGACTTCTTCCGGGACGGTCGTGATGGCGAGCGGTTCGAGCGAGCGCGCATCGCGCGCGCCGATCTGCGTCGACAGCGTTTTCAGTGGTGCGAGACTGCGCCCGATCAGGTACCAGAGCAGCAACGCCAGCACCGGGAGCGCGAGGATCAGCGGCCAGACGATGCCGCGCGCGATGCCCGTCGCGAGATCGCTGTGCGTGTTGGCCGGCTCCATCACCCGTATCCATCGCCCCGACACGTCGTTGCGCAGCGTGTGCGTGCGCCATTGCGTGCCGCGCACGACGATCGTTGAAGGGGTGTCGCTTCGGCCCGCTGCATCGGGCCGGCCGGGGGCGTCGACCGGAAGGCTCGACGCAACGACGTTGCCCCGAGCGTCCCGGACTTCGAACAGCACGTCGCGCGGCAGACGATCACCGTCGTTGTCTCGGGGCGCGGCCGACGTGCCGTGCGCCAGTTCGATGCGCGCGTCGGGCGGGAAGCGGGCGAGGCGCTCGAGGTCGGCCGGTGCAAGATCGACGAGCAGCGACGCATATTCGACGAGACGGGCGTCTTCCCATTCGCCGATCTCGCGTGTCGCGTGCCGGAAGCTGCCGAACACGGCGACGATCCACACGACGGTCACGCAGCCGAGCGCCATCGACGAAACGCGGCGTCGTATCGAGCGCGAGGTCATGGTTTGTCGACGACGTAGCCGATGCCCCGCACCGTCCGGATCAGTTCCGCGCCGAGCTTCTTGCGCAGGTTCGAGATGTGAACCTCGATCGCATTGCTTTCGATGCCTTCCTGCCATCCATACAGGCCGTCCTCGAGACGCGCCCGCGACTGGGGCATGCCCGCACGACTGACGAGCTGAACGAGGATGGTCCATTCGCGTGACGTCAGCGCGATGCGCGCGGCATCGCGTGTCACCGTCTGGGTGGTCAGGTCGATCGTGATGTTGCGCCACACGATCTCGTCGCCGGCGCGACCCTGCGAGCGCCGCACGAGCGCGCGACAGCGGGCGAGCACCTCGGATAGCTCGAACGGTTTCGCGAGATAGTCGTCGGCGCCATCATCGAGGCCGCGGACCCGATCGGCCACGGTGCCGCGCGCGGTCAGGACGAGCACCGGCGTGGTATCGCCCGCGTCCCGCATCGCACGCAGCAGTTCCGTTCCCGATTTGCCGGGCAAGCCGAGATCGAGGACGACGAGCGCGAAGCGCGTCGTCGCGAGCGCGGCGGCGGCGGCATGACCGTCGCGCAGCCAGTCGACCTGGTAACCGGCCTGACTCAGGCTGATTTCGAGGCCGCTGCCGATCAGGTCGTCGTCTTCGACAAGGAGGAGTCGCATGGTCGATTCGTGTGCAGATACGTGCAATTGTACGAGCCCGACTGTGCGCGCCGTGCAACGGATTGTAATTGCGTTCCCTCAAATATCGCCCGATTCTGAAGAACGCTTAAGGTTCGGCACCGGCATTCCCGCTACCATCGGCCACAACATTTCTCGGGACGATCTCCGCTTCCCCTGATCCCGAACCGGGTTCGGCGCGTCCGGCACGCGCTTGCCCGTCCACCCGCGACCATGTCGATCGACGCACGATCGATGCGGGCCGTCCGCACGGGAGGTTCATTCCTGATGGCACCCTCGACGATCGAGCGCTGGCGCGCCTACTTGTTGATCGCCGCGCTCGCCGGTATGTTCATTCAGTGTTTCGTGCTGGTTTCGTTGTTTGCGCTGCGCGTACCCGAAGCGTTTTTCACGACGATGACATTCCGCATGTGGACCGTCGTCGCGGTCACAACCGCGATCCTGTCGGCCCGTAAGGTGGCCGATGCGGCGTTCAGGGCCGCTGACGTGTGCGGCTATGTGCGCGTGTCCGGAATCGATCGCCGCACGGTAGTCGTGTCATCTGATTGCGCGTACCGTTGGTTGATCGTCCTGCATATCCGGCTCAACGGGAATCGATACGGCGGCGTGTAAGGGTGAGCGCGCGTTCGCGCGTTCCGGCCCCGGGCGTCGCGGTCACTGGGCCACCACTGGGGAGAAGCATGGTATTGCTGCATGTGCTGTACGCGCTGGCCGGCGCGATGTCGATCGCCTGCGGGTTGGGCGTGTTGCTCGGCATTGCCTACACTGTCACGGCCAGCGTGCTCGTCGGCCGGTTCTTTTCGCGCGCGCGGGCGATGCCGCGCGATTATCCGGGCGTCACCGTCGCGAAACCGCTGCACGGCGACGAATGGAATCTCGTACAGCATCTTGAAAGCTTCTTCGTCCAGGATTATCCGGGGCCGGTACAGCATCTGTTCGGGGTGCACGATGCGGGCGACGCGGCGCTCGCGGCCGTCGAGACGCTGCGCGCGCGCTATCCGGACGCGAACATCAAGGTCGTCGCCGATGCGCGGTTGTACGGGCCGAACCGCAAGATCGCGAATCTCGTCAACATGCTCGAACATGCGGAGCATTCGGTGCTGTGTCTCGCCGACAGCGATGTGCTGGTCGAGCGCGATTATCTGCGTGCCGTCGTCGGCGCGCTACAGCAGCCGGAAGTCGGCATCGTGACGAGCGTGTATCGCGGCATCGCGTCGCCGGGCTTCTGGCCCGGTGTCGCCGTCGCGATGACGAACTACCATTTCCTGCCGGGCGTCATTACCGGGCTTTTCATCGGGCGCGCCCGTCCGTGCTTTGGCCAGACGATTGCGATCACGCGCGCAACGCTCGAACGCATCGGCGGGCTCGCGCGTTTCGCGCATCACCTGGCCGAGGATCACGCGCTCGGCGAAGCGGTGCGGCAGGTCGGCGCGCAGGTCGTCGTCCCGTCGTTCGTCGTCGGACATGCCTGTGTCGAAGAGACCTTCGCCAGCCTGTACGCGCACGAATTGCGCTGGAGCTGCACGATTCGCGCGGCGGACCGGCTCGGTCACGCCGGGTCGGTGCTGATGCACCCGGTGCCGCTCGCGCTGCTGGCCGTGCTGTTCTCCGGCGGTACGCGCGCCGCCTGCTGGCTGACGGTCGCGGCGCTCGCCGCGCGGGCGCTGCTGATGCTGAAAACGAGCCGTGCGACCGGTGCCGGGCTGCGCGGCGCCCTCTGGCTGCCGTTCGTCGATCTGCTGCAGTTCCTGGTGTTCGTGTCGAGCTTCTTCTCGTCGCACGTCGTCTGGCGCGGCACGCGCTTTCGCGTCGATCGCGAGGGCTTGCTGTCGCCGGCAGGGAAATCATGATGCAGGACACGCATTTCGATGTCGAAGGCGCGGACCGGCGGTCCGCGCGTCGCGACGCACGGCTGCGGCATGCGGGGCGCGCGGCGGCGCTGGCCGGGCTGGTGCTCGCGGTGTGGCTGATCTGGCGCGAACATCCGCTGGAGATCCTGCACCGGTTGCGGATCGCCGGCGCGGGGTTGCTGATCGCCGCGCTGGCCCACATCCTGCCGATGCTCGCGAATGCGTGGGACTGGCGGCTGCTGATCCGTGGCCCGCGCCGGCCGTCGTTCGCGACGATGCTCAAGCTCGTGTGGATCCGCGAATCGATCAACGGGCTGTTGCCGGTCGCGCGGATCGGCGGCGAGATCGTGTCGTTCAGCCTGCTGCGGCAGGCGGGCGTGCGCCCGGCGACCGCCGTGGCGAGCCTCGTCGCGGACATGCAGCTGACGCTGATCAGCCAACTGGTGTTCGCGCTGGTCGCGATCGGCTACGTGCTCGAACACGTGTCGTCCGACGCCGCGCAGGTGGCCGCGCGCCTCGCCATCGGCATGGCGGCGCTCGTGCCGGTGCTGCTGCTGTTCGCGCTGGTTCAGCACGCGCGGCCGTTCGAGCGCGCGATGCGCGTGGTCAACCGCGTCACGAGCGGCAAGGTGGTGGCGCTGGTCGGCGAATCGGCACGCACCGATCAGTCGATCCGGATGATCTGGAGAAAGACGGGTATCGTCGTCCGCTATCTGGCGATCTGGCAGACGCTGCAATTTGTCGGCTATGCGCTGGAAATCTGGCTCGCGCTGCGTTTCCTCGGCGCCGATCCTACATTCGCGCAGGCGCTCGCGATCGAAGCGCTGATCCAGCTCCTGAGCAGCATCGCGTTCCTGATGCCGGGCGGGTTGGGCGTGCAGGAGGGCGGGTTCGTGCTGATCGGCGGGCTGCTCGGGTTCGACGCGACGACTTGCCTGGCGCTCGCCGGCGCGCGGCGCGTGCGCGACTTGCTGTTCTATCTGCCGGGCTTGCTGGCATGGCAGCATGCGGCCGGCGCGGCGCGCTCGCCGTACGAGGCGAAGCGCGCATCGATGCCCGTCGGGGAGTCCGCCGGGCCGCGCTGATGCGGCCCGACGTTGCCTGCCAGCCGGGCGGGAAGCGGCTCGCCGACGCGGCCACGTGCCCCGCCGGGCGGCGCGGCCATCAACGCCGCTCGTCGGCGATGTAGCTGCGGATCACGTCCGCGAACGACGTGTCGCCCTTCAGTCCGAGCGCTTCGGCGCGCGCCGTGTCCCAGCGGCCCGGCCAGCTGCCGACGATCTTCTCGATGCGTTCGTCCGGCGCATGGCGAATCAGCTTCACGACGTCGTCGCCCGCGACTTCGCGCAGCGCCGCAATCATTTCGTCGACCGACACCGACAGGCCGGGCAGGTTGATCACGCGCTTGTTGCCGAGCTTCTCGCTGTCGATTTCGCAACCCGCGACGAGCGCGTCGATCGCGCCGCGCGGCGACAGCAGCCACAGCCGCGTCGAACCGGGCACCGGGCATACGCTTTCCTCGCCGTTCAGCGGTTCGCGGATGATACCGCTCGCGAACGACGACGCGGCCGCGTTCGGGCGACCCGGCCGCACGCTGATGGTCGGCAGCCGCAGCACGCGGCCGTCGACGAAGCCGCGCCGTGCGTAGTCGCACAGCAGCAGTTCGGCGATCGCCTTTTCCGCGCCGTACGACGATTGCGGATTCAGCGCGGTGTCGTCCTGCACGACGTCGGGCAACACGCCGCCGTAGACGGCCACCGAGCTCGTGAACACGACGCGCGGACGATGGCCGCGCGCGCGGCACACTTCAAGCAGCGTGCGCGACGCGTCGAGGTTGATCCGCATGCCGAGATCGAAATCGGCTTCGGCCTGGCCGCTGACGATCGCCGCGAGATGGAAGATCGCGCCCGTCTGCGCGTCGATCGCGCGTTCGAGCACCGTGCGATCGGCGATGTCGCCGACGATCGATGTCACGCGGGCGTCGCCGAAATCGCTGCCCTTGACGACGTCGAGCAGCACCAGTTCGTCGATCTTGCCGGTCCGGCCATCGGGGCCGGTCAGTTCGCCGCGCTCGAGCAGCTTGCGCGCGAGACGCTGGCCGAGAAAGCCGGCGCCGCCGGTGATCAGTACTTTCATGTTGTGAGCCCTCTTCGGAATGCCTGGATTACAGATAAGGCTTGAGCCAGCCAAGCCCTTCGGACGTGCCGGCCTTCGGGCGATACTCGCAGCCGATCCAGCCGTCGTAGCCGAGCGCGTCGATCAGCGCGAACAGATACGGGTAGTTGAGTTCGCCGATGTCCGGCTCGTGACGCTCGGGCACGCCGGCGATCTGGATGTGGCCGATGCCCGCGAAATCGCGCTTGAGCTTCATCGCAAGGTCGCCCTCGACGATCTGGCAGTGATAGCAGTCGAACTGCACCTTCAGGTTCGGCGCGCCGACTTCCGCGCGGATGTCATGCGCATCGTCCTGGCGGCTCAGGAAATAGCCGGGCATGTCGCGCTGGTTGATCGGCTCGATCAGAATCGTCATGCCATGCGCGTCCGCCGCCTGCGTCGCATGCCGCAGGTTTGCCACGTAGGTATCGCGATGGCGCGCGCGGTCGGCGCCCGGCGCGACCATTCCGGCCATCACGTGCAGCTTCTTGTTGCCGAGCACGCGTGCATAGTCGAGCGCCTGGTCGATGCCGCGCCGGAACTCGTCCTCGCGGCCCGGCAGCGACGCGATCCCGCGTTCGCCGGCGGCCCAGTCGCCGGGCGGCGCGTTGAACAGCGCCTGCTCGAGGTTGTGTGCGTCGAGGCGTGCGCGGATGTCCTCGGCGGCGAAGTCGTACGGGAACAGGTACTCGACGGCCTTGAAGCCGTCGTACGAGGCAGCGGCGAAGCGTTCGAGGAACGCGTGCTCGGTGTACATCATCGAGAGGTTGGCGGCGAAGCGGGGCATGGCAGCGGTTCCTGTGAATGAATGGGGCAGGGCGCACGGCGCCCCGCGTCGAATGACGGATCAGCGGTTCACGAGTTTCGCGGGCGTGAGCCACACGGCGATCGCGCCGATCACCAGCATGGCGGCCAGCACGTACATGCCGGACGCCGTGCTGTGCGTGGCGTCCTTCAGGTAGCCGATCACGTACGGGCTCGCGAACCCGGCGAGGTTGCCGACCGAGTTGATGATCGCGATCCCGGCGGCCGCGGCGGAGCCGGCGAGAAACGCGGTCGGCAGCGACCAGAACAGCGGTGCGCAGGTCAGCACGCCGCCCGCCGCGAGCGACAGGAACACGATCGACACCGCCGTATTGTGCGAGTACGACGCGGCGACCGCAAACCCGACCGCGCCCATCAGCGCCGGCACGATCAGGTGCCAGCGGCGTTCGCGGCGCTTGTCCGCGCTGTGGCCGAACAGGTTCATCACGACGATCGCGACGACGAACGGAATCGCCGACAGCAGGCCGATCTGCAACGTATCAGTGATGCCGGTCGACTTGACGAGCGTCGGCATCCAGAACGTGAGGCCGTACTGGCCGGTGACGAACGCGAAGTAGATCAGCGACATCCACCACATGCGCGGGTCGGAGAACACGGCCTTCAGCGAATGGCCGTGTTTCTGCTGTTCCTGCGGCTGCGCGGCGATTTCATCCTCGAGGATCTGCTTCTCGCGCTCGTCGAGCCATTTCGCACTGCGGATGCTGTTGTCGAGATACAGGATCGTCGCGATGCCGACCAGCACGGCCGGCACGGCCTCGATCATGAACATCCATTGCCAGCCGTGGAAGCCCGAGCCGCCGTGAAAGCGCTCCATGATCCAGCCCGACAGCGGGTTGCCGAAGATGCCCGACACCGGGATCGCCGACATGAACACCGCGATGATCTTCGCGCGGCGATGCGACGGGAACCAGTACGTGAGGTACAGGATCACGCCCGGATAGAAGCCGGCTTCGGCGAGACCGAGCAGGAAGCGCAGCACGTAGAACTGCGTCGGCGTCTTCACGAACGCGAACAGCGCGGACAGCAGGCCCCACGTGATCATGATCCGCGCGATCCAGATGCGCGCGCCGATGCGGTGCATCAGCATGTTGCTCGGCAGCTCGAACAGGAAGTAGCCGAGGAAGAAGATGCCGGCGCCGAGGCCGAACACGGTTTCGCTGAACGCGAGGTCCTGCGACATCTGCAGCTTCGCGAAGCCGACGTTGACGCGGTCGAGATACGCGACCACGTAGCAGAGCATCAGGAACGGCACGATGCGCCAGAACACTTTCTTGTAGGTGCGGTCGAGTTCGGCCGATTGGGCGGGCGCGGCGGGCGAGCGGCCTGCGGCCGCGTCGAGAGCAGTCATTGTCGTCTCCTGGGATGTCATGTGCCGGCGGCGCGCACGCCGCCGGATTGTGTCGTGTGTGCTGATGGAGGGGCCCGCGCACACGGCGGGCATGGTACTCGGTTCGTAGTCCTGCGTGATCCGGACGCGATGCGTTGCGTTACCAGCGTGCGCCGAAGGTCTGGCGCAGCTCGTCGAGCGCCGTGTCGGACAACGGCTCGGGCTTCGGGTTCGTCATCAGCCAGAGCCGCGCGGTTTCCTCGAGCTCCTCGAGCGCGTACGACGCGTGCGACACCGACTGCCCCCACATCACCGGGCCGAGGCGGTCGAGCAGCACGCCGCGCACCTGGTCGGCGAGCGCCGCGACTTCGGCCGCGACCGCCGGATCGCCGGGGCGGCGATAGCGGATCAGCGGAATGTGGCCGACCTTCATCACGTAGTACGGCGTGATCGGCGGCAGCACGTCGGTGTCGCGCCACACGCCCGCGAGCGTCAGCGCAACCAGGTGCGTCGAATGCGTGTGGACGATGCCGTTCGCTTCCGCGTTGCGCGCGTAGATGCCGCGATGCAGCGCGAGCGTCTTCGACGGCTTGCCGCCCGATACGGGCTGGCCGTCCAGGCCGACCTTCGCGATGTCGTTCGGGTCGAGCCGGCCGAGGCAGGCGTCGGTCGGCGTGATCAGCCAGCCGTCATCCAGACGCGCGCTGATGTTGCCGGCGCTGCCGACCGCGTGGCCGCGTGCGTACAGGCTCGCGCCGACGACGCAGATCTCTTCGCGCAGTTTCGCTTCGTGGCTCATCATGCGGCTCCGTCGAGCGCGCGCAGCGCCTTGTCGAAAAAGTCCACCGTGCCGAAGTTGCCGGATTTCAGCGCGAGGCCGAGCGGCTGCGCGTCGATGGTGGCCGTCGCCGGCACGCCCGGATCGATTTGCGCACCGATCTGCAGCGACTTCACGTCGAGCGCCTGCACGACCGCGCCGGACGTCTCGCCGCCGGCAACGACGAACTTGCGCACGCCGAGGTCGCGCAAGCCCCTGGCGATCGCGGCGAGCGTGCTCTCGACGAGTTGGCCGGCCGCCTCGACGCCGAGCGCCTGCTGGACGGCCTTCACTTCGTCGGGCGTCGCGGTCGCGTAGATCAGCACGGGTTGGGGCAGGTGCGAGCGCGCGAATGCCAGTGCCGCGTCGACGACGGGTTCGCCGCGCGAGGCCGCGATCGGGTCGATCCGGAAGCTCGGGCGGCTTTCGCGCCACGCGGCGACCTGGGCGTTGGTCGCCTTCGAAGCGCTGCCGGCGAGCACGGCGGACAACCCGTCGATGCGCGGCAGCGAGGCTGCGTTGTCGCGCTCGGGCAGTTGATCAGCGCGGCGGAAATTCGCGGGCAGGCCGAGGGCGACGCCCGAGCCGCCGGTGACGAGCGGCAGGTCCGTGCACGCTTCGCCGAGCACGTAGAGGTCGCGATCCGACAACGCGTCGGCGATCGCGAAGCGCGCGCCTTCCGCGCGCAGCTGCTCGATCCGCGCGCGCACGGCGGCTGCGCCCAGGGCGATCGTGTCGTAGCGGATCAGGCCGACATGCGACTTCGTTTGCCGCTGCAGCACGCGCACGAGGTTCGCGTCCTTCATCGGCGTGAGCGGGTGGTTCTCCATGCCGGATTCGTTCAGCAGCACGTCGCCGACGAACAGATGGCCGCGGAAGATCGTGCGCCCGTTCTCCGGGAACGCCGGACACGCGATCGCGAAGCCGCCGCCGGCCGCATCGAGCAGTGCATCGGCGACGGGCCCGATGTTGCCCGCGTCGGTCGAGTCGAACGTTGAGCAGTACTTGAAGAAAAATTGCCGGCAACCCTGTGCGCGCAGCCATTCATGGGCGGCGAGCGATTGCGCGACGGCGTCGGCGGCGGGAATCGTGCGCGACTTCAGCGCGACGACGATCGCGTCGGCGTCGATTGCGGCGTCGCCGGCGGGTACGCCGATCGTCTGCACGGTACGCATGCCGCTCTTGACGAGCATGTTCGCGAGATCGGTCGCGCCGGTGAAATCGTCGGCGATGCAGCCGAGCAGGGGACGGGAAGCGGAAGCGGTCATGGCAGGAACGTCGTTCGAATCAGCGGGCGGGCGGCAGCGTGATGCCGGGGAAAGTCTTGATCACGGCGGAATCGTCCTCGCCGCCGTGGCCGGCGCTCGACGCGCTCATGAACATCTGGTGCGCGGTGGCCGACAGCGGCAGCGGGAACTTGCTGCGCCGCGCGGTATCGAGCACGAGGCCGAGATCCTTCACGAAGATGTCGACGGCGGACAGCGGCGTGTAGTCGCCATTCAGGATGTGCGGCACGCGGTTCTCGAACATCCACGAGTTGCCGGCGCTGTGCGTGATCACGTCGTAGAGCGCGTCGGCATCGACGCCTTCGCGCAGGCCGAGCGCCATCGCCTCGGCGGCCGCCGCGATGTGCACGCCGGCCAGCAGTTGATTGATGATCTTCACCTTCGAGCCGATGCCGTGCGCGTCGCCGAGGCGATACACCTTGCCGGCGATCGCGTCGAGCACGTCGTCGCAGGCCGCATACGCGGCGGCGGGGCCCGACGTCATCATCGTCATCTCGCCGGAGGCCGCGCGCGCGGCGCCGCCGGACACCGGCGCGTCGAGCATTTGCAGGCCCGCGGCCTCGATGCGCGCGCCGAGCGCGACCGCGAAGTCGGGTGCGACGGTCGCGCTCGCGATCACGACGCCGCCGGGCTTCATCGCCGCGACCGCGCCATGCTCGCCGAACAGCACCGTTTCGGTCTGCGCGGCATTGACGACGAGTGTGACGACGACATCGCACCGCGCGCCGAGTTCGGCGGGGCTCGCGCAGGGCACGCCGCCTTCGGCCGCGAACGCCTGCAGCACGGTGTCGCGCACGTCGCATGCATGCACGCGGAACCCCGCGCGCAGCAGCGAGCGGGCGACGCCGAGGCCCATCGCGCCGAGGCCGATGACTCCAACATTTCGTGACATGGTCAACCTTGATCGATTCGGGAAGAGGTTCGGGACAACGACGGCACCGGTCTGGCACGGGCCGCCGCATTCAGCAATCGTTCATCAGCAGATGCCGGGTTCCGCGAGACGGCGGGCGGCGTTGTACATGTGCGTGCGCGCCGCGTTGCGTGCCGCCATCGGGTCGCGCGCGCGGATCGCGTCGGCGATCGCCGCGTGTTCCTCGCGCACCTGCCGCGAGAAATCCTCGCGCGTCGCTTCGTTGCGCCGCGTGACCTTCACGCCGGCCTCGAGGTACTGGTTCAGGAACTGCAGTGTCTTCAGGAAATACGGGTTGCCGGTGACGGCCGCGATCGTGCGGTGGAACGCGACGTCTTCCGCGACGCCGTCGCGCCCTTCGGCCACCGCATCGTCGATCTTGCGCAGCGCGTCGTCGATGTCGGCCATGTCGTCGGCCGTGTGGTGCAGCGCGGCTTCGGCCGCGACTTCAGCCTCGATCGCGCGGCGCACCGCGAGAAGGTGCGGCAGCGAGCTGGCCTCGACGGCCTCCGCGTAGTCGATCCGCAGCGGCCGGATTGCGCCGTGCTGGTTCACGTACACGCCGCTGCCCTGGCGCGGCTCGACCACGCCTTCGTTCTTCAGCCGCGAGATCGCTTCGCGGATCACGGTGCGGCTCACGCCGAATTCCTGCGCGAGGACGGCTTCCGTCGGCAGCTTGCCGGTGGCCGAGAAACTGCCGACTTCGATCTGCTTCAGCAGCTGCTGCGCGACGTGGTCGCTCATCGCACGGGCGGGGATTTTCTCGAACATGGCGCTCAGGTTTGTAAGGTGATGTGGTCATCATACAAATTTGAAGGTGCGTCAGCATCCGGGATAACCCTCGGTCAATGGGCTGTAACGTCGGCGAAATTGACTGGAACCGGTTCCAATTGACCTGAAACTGCCGCGATCGTGTGTGGCGTCGAGGCGTGGGCAGGGGAAGGAAAGGGGACGCGCGCCGGCGGCGCGCGCGACCGTCAGTCGGCGATGTCTTCGACGGGATCGGGATCAGCCGCCATCGGTGCGCCGGCCTCCGTGCTGTCCCCGCCGCGTTCGCGATAGGTCGCCGGCGGCACGCCGAACTGCTTGCGGAACTCCCGGCCGAGGTGCGATGCGTCGGCGAACCCGCAACTCGACGCGATATCGGCGACGGTGCGGTCGGAGCTGGTCAGCAGCCAGGCGGCCGTGCGCAATCGCACCTGCTTCGCGAACGCCTGCGGGCTCTTGCCCGTTTCGGCCTTGAACAGCCGCTCGAGTTGCCGCGTCGACATGTCGAGCTTGCACGCGAGTTCCTCGAGCGGCAGCGCGCGGCCGACATGCTGTTCCATCAGGAGAATCGCGCGCTTGACCTTCGGGTGCGTGGCCGGCTCGAGGCCCGGCGGATGCGGCTGCGGCGCATTGCCCTTCTGCATCTCGCCGACGAGCAGGATGCGCAGTGCCTTCTGCACGGTCGCATGATCGAAATGGCGCAGCAGGACCGCGGCGGCGACGTCGATCGACGCCCGCCCGCCCGAGCAGGTGATCCGTCGCCGGTCGATCACGAACAGGCGATCGGCGATCAGCATGTCGGGATCGGCGTGCGGGAAGCGCTCGATGAAATCCCAGTAGTGGAACCAGCTCACGCAGGTGCGGTAGCCGTCGAGCACGTTCGCGCGCATCAGCGTGAACACGCCCGTGCAGATCCCGACGAGCGTCGCGCCGCCCGTCGCCGCGCGGCGGATGAAGTCGAGCGTTTCGGGGCCGGCTTGCGGCCCCGAATGCAGCAGGCCGCCGACCACGACGACGTAGTCGAACGGCTCGGCGCTCTCGAAGGTTTCCCACGGCGTGATCTGGATCCCGCAACTCGCGCGCACCGGCGCCAGCGTTTCGCCGATCACGCTCCACGCGCAGCGCACCGGCTTGCTGTAGTCGCCGTCGTCGGCCGACAGCCGCAGCATGTCGACGAAACCCGAGAAGGCCGTGAGCGTGAAGTTCGGCAGCAGCACGATGCCGAAACGGATGCGCTGCGGCGCGGGTTCGGCGAGGGGGGAAGCGGGTACGTCGGGTGTCATCGCGGTCAATCTCGTCACGCCGGGAAGGCGGGTCTCACTCGTTGCAATCTGTTCGCGGGCACGGTTGCCGGCTGGCGCGGACCCCGGCCGACTTGTGGTTTTTCGTCGCCAACCATCGTCAAAACGCACTTTCCGGCCGTCCTGCGCGGGGCTTGGCGGCGGTATCCCACGCCGATGCCGTTTTTGTTCTATCGGCCAATTTTACGCTTTGATGTACTGATGCCAACGACATTTCACGTACGCCCACCCAGAGGAAGTCAGATGAACGTCAGCGCGTTCGACCTGTTCAAGATCGGTATCGGCCCGTCCAGCTCGCATACGGTTGGCCCGATGATCGCCGCGTGCCGCTTCGCGTCGCACATCGAGGACGCGAACCTGCTCGGCTTCGTGCGCCGCGTGCGGGTCGAACTATACGGCTCGCTCGGTGCAACGGGCAAGGGCCACGGCACGGACAAGGCGGTGCTGCTCGGCCTCGAGGGCCATCTGCCCGACACGATCGATCCGGACCTGATCGAGCCGCGGCTCGCGGCGATCCGCGCGGAGAAGTCGCTGGCGCTGCTCGGCAAGCAGACGATTCGCTTCGACGAGAAGGAGAACATCGGCTTCTATCGCAAGCTGATGAGCGGCACCAGCATCGTGCATCCGAACGGGATGCGCTTCCAGGCGTTCGACGAGCACGGCCAGCTGCTCGTCGAGAAGGAGTATTACTCGATCGGCGGCGGCTTCGTCGTGAACCGCGACGGCGATCGCGTGAACGGCGTACGTGCTGCGGCCGAAGTGCCGTATCCGTTCCGCACGGGCGACGACCTGATGCGCCAGTGCCGCGAACACGGGCTGTCGATCGCCGAGCTGATGCTGCGCAACGAATCCACGCTGCGTCCGGAAGACGAAGTGCGCGCCGGGCTGCTCGCGATCTGGCGCACGATGGCCGCGTGCGTCGAGCGTGGCTGCAAGGTCGAGGGCGAACTGCCGGGCCCGATGCGCGTGAAGCGCCGCGCGGCCGAACTGAACAGGCGCCTGCGGGCGCGTTCGGAGGAGTCGCTGCGCGATCCGCTGTCGATGCTCGACTGGGTCAACCTGTATGCGATGGCCGTCAACGAGGAGAACGCGGCGGGCGGCCGGGTCGTCACCGCGCCCACGAACGGCGCGGCCGGCGTGATCCCCGCGGTGCTGCACTACTACGTGAAGTTCGTGCCGGGCTCGAACGAAGCCGGCATCGTCGAATTCCTGCTGACGGCCGCGGCGATCGGGATCATCTACAAGGAAACGGCGTCGATCTCGGGCGCGGAAGTCGGCTGCCAGGGCGAAGTGGGCGTCGCGTGCTCGATGGCCGCGGCCGCGCTCGCCGCGGTGATGGGCGGCACGCCCGACCAGGTCGAGAACGCGGCCGAGATCGGGATGGAGCACAACCTCGGCATGACCTGCGATCCGGTCGGCGGGCTCGTGCAGATTCCGTGCATCGAACGCAACGCGATGGGCGCGATCAAGGCGCTGAACGCATCGCGGATGGCGCTCAAGGGTAACGGCCAGCACTACGTATCGCTCGATTCGGTGATCAAGACGATGCGTGAGACGGGTGCCGACATGAAGACGAAATACAAGGAAACGTCGCGCGGCGGTCTTGCCGTGAACGTCATCGAATGCTAACGAAGGATCACTAACATGAGCCGCTACTCGATATTCAGCCTGTTCCGCAACGGCCTCTCGTATCACGAGAACTGGGAAAAGCAGTGGAAGAGCCCGGAACCGAAGAAGGAATACGACGTCGTGATCGTCGGCGGCGGCGGCCACGGCCTCGCGACCGCCTACTACCTCGCGAAGGAGCACGGCATCACGAACGTCGCGATCCTCGAGAAGGGCTGGATCGGCGGCGGCAACACCGCGCGCAACACGACGATCGTGCGCTCGAACTACCTGTGGGACGAATCGGCCGCGCTGTACGAGAAGGCGATGAAGCTGTGGGAAGGGCTGTCGCAGGACCTCAACTACAACGTGATGTTCAGCCAGCGCGGCGTGATGAACCTCGCGCACACGCTGCAGGACGTGCGTGACACCGAGCGTCGCGTGAACGCGAACCGCCTGAACGGCGTCGATGCCGAATTCCTGACGCCCGCGCAGATCAAGGAAATCGAGCCGACGATCAACCTGAACAGCCGCTACCCGGTGCTCGGCGCATCGATCCAGCGCCGTGCAGGCGTCGCGCGTCACGACGCGGTGGCCTGGGGCTTCGCCCGCGGCGCCGACCGCGCCGGCGTCGACATCATCCAGAACTGCCAGGTGACGGGCATTCGTCGCGAAGGCGGCGCGGTGGTCGGCGTCGATACGGTGAAGGGTTTCATCAAGGCGAAGAAGGTCGCGGTGGTCGCAGCCGGCAACACGACGACGCTCGCCGACATGGCCGGCGTGCGCCTGCCGATCGAGAGCCACCCGCTGCAGGCGCTGGTGTCCGAGCCGATCAAGCCGGTGGTCAACTCGGTGATCATGTCGAACGCGGTGCACGCGTACATCAGCCAGTCCGACAAGGGCGACCTCGTGATCGGCGCGGGTATCGACCAGTACACGGGCTTCGGCCAGCGCGGCAGCTTCCACATCATCGAAAGCACGCTGCAGGCGATCGTCGAGATGTTCCCGGTGTTCTCGCGCGTGCGGATGAACCGCCAGTGGGGCGGCATCGTCGACGTGTCGCCGGACGCGTGCCCGATCATCACCAAGACCGACGTGAAGGGGCTCTACTTCAACTGCGGCTGGGGCACCGGCGGCTTCAAGGCGACGCCGGGCTCGGGCTGGGTGTTCGCGCACACGATCGCCCGCGACGAACCGCATCCGCTGAACGCGCCGTTCGCGCTCGACCGCTTCTACACGGGCCACCTGATCGACGAGCACGGCGCAGCCGCCGTCGCGCACTGACCCCCGCACTGAACGAGGAGAAAGAAACATGTTGCTGATCGAATGTCCGTGGTGCGGGCCGCGCGCCGAATCCGAGTTCACGTGCGGCGGTGAAGCCGACATCGTGCGCCCGGTTGCGAATGAGAACATGACCGACCGCGAATGGGGCGAATACGTGTTCATGCGCGAGAACAAGCGCGGTATCCACCGCGAGCAGTGGCTGCACACGCAGGGCTGCCGCCGCTGGTTCAAGGTCACGCGCGACACGGTGACCTACGATATCAAGGGCTACGAAAAGTTCGGCGGCGCAGCCGCCGGCAACGCACACGAAGAGGGCACGAGCAAATGAGCCAGAAAGACCGCCTCGGCACCGGTGGCCGCATCAATCGCGCGATTCCGCTGACGTTCACGTTCAACGGCCGCACGTATCAGGGCTTCCAGGGCGACACGCTCGCGTCCGCGCTGCTCGCGAACGGCGTGCACTTCGTCGCGCGCAGCTTCAAGTACCACCGTCCGCGCGGGATCGTGACGGCGGACGTCGCGGAACCGAATGCCGTCGTGCAGCTCGAGACCGGCCCGTACACGGTGCCGAACGCGCGCGCGACCGAGATCGAGCTGTACCAGGGCCTCGTCGCGACGAGCGTGAACGCCGAGCCGTCGCTCGAGAACGACAAGTACGCGATCAACCAGAAGTTCTCGCGTTTCATGCCGGCCGGGTTCTACTACAAGACCTTCATGTGGCCGCGCAACATGTGGCCGAAGTACGAAGAGAAGATCCGCGAGGCCGCCGGCCTCGGCAAGGCGCCCGAGGTGCTCGACGCCGATCGCTACGACAAATGCTACGCGCACTGCGACGTGCTCGTGGTCGGCGGTGGCCCGTCGGGCCTCGCCGCCGCGCATGCGGCCGCGACGGCCGGCGCGCGCGTGATCCTCGTCGACGACCAGCGCGAGCTCGGCGGCAGCCTGCTGTCGTGCCGCGCGGAAATCGACGCGAAGCCGGCGCTGCAGTGGGTCGAGAAGATCGAGGCCGAACTGCGCAAGCTGCCCGACGTGACGATCCTGTCGCGCAGCACCGCGTTCGGTTATCAGGACCACAACCTCGTGACGGTCACGCAGCGCCTGACCGATCACCAGCCGGTGTCGATGCGCAAGGGCACGCGCGAGCTGCTGTGGAAGGTCCGCGCGAAGCGCGTGATCCTCGCGACCGGCGCGCACGAGCGTCCGATCGTGTTCGGCAACAACGACCTGCCGGGCGTGATGCTCGCCGGCGCGGTGTCCACCTACGTGCATCGCTACGGCGTGCTGCCGGGCCGCAACGTGGTCGTGTTCACGAACAACGACCGTGCGTACCAGACCGCGCTCGACCTGAAGGCGTGCGGCGCGAAGGTGACGGTCGTCGATTCGCGTGCGTCGTCGAACGGCGCGCTGCCCGCGGCCGCGAAGCGACAGGGCGTGACGGTGATGAGCGGTGCAGTCGTGACGGCTGCTTCGGGTAAGTGGCGCGTATCGTCGGTCGACGTCGCGTCCTACACGAACGGCCAGACCGGCGGCAAGCTGCAGTCGCTGCTGTGCGACCTCGTCGCGATGTCGGGCGGCTTCAGCCCGGTGCTGCACCTGTTCGCGCAGTCGGGCGGCAAGGCGTGCTGGAACGACGAGAAGGCCTGCTTCCTGCCGGGCAAGCCCGTGCAGGCGGAAGCGAGCATCGGTGCGGCCGCTGGCGAGTTCGGTCTCGCCCGTGCGCTGCGGCTCGCGGTCGACGCGGGCGCCGAAGCGGCGAAGGCAGCGGGCTTCACGGCCGCGCAGCGCCCCGTCGCGCCGCAGGTCGCGGAAGCCGTCGAAGGCGCGCTGCAGCCGTTGTGGCTTGTCGGCAGCCGCGAGGCCGCCGCACGCGGGCCGAAGCAGTTCGTCGACTTCCAGAACGACGTGGCGGCCGCCGACATCCTGCTGGCCGCGCGCGAAGGTTTCGAGTCGGTCGAGCACGTGAAGCGCTACACCGCGATGGGCTTCGGCACCGACCAGGGCAAGCTCGGCAACATCAACGGGATGGCGATCCTCGCGCAGGCGCTGGGCAAGACGATTCCGGAAACGGGCACGACGACGTTCCGCCCGAACTACACGCCCGTGTCGTTCGGTACGTTCGCGGGCCGCGAGACCGGCGACTTCCTCGACCCGATCCGCAAGACGGCCGTGCACGAATGGCACGTCGAGCACGGTGCGATGTTCGAAGACGTCGGCAACTGGAAGCGGCCGTGGTATTTCCCGAAGAACGGCGAGGACCTGCATGCGGCCGTGAAGCGCGAATGCCTGGCGGTGCGCAACAGCGTCGGCATCCTCGACGCGTCGACGCTCGGCAAGATCGACATCCAGGGTCCGGATGCAGTGAAGCTGCTGAACTGGATGTACACAAACCCGTGGAACAAGCTCGAGATCGGCAAGTGCCGTTACGGGCTGATGCTCGACGAAAACGGGATGGTGTTCGACGACGGCGTGACGGTGCGCCTCGCCGACCAGCATTTCATGATGACGACCACCACCGGCGGCGCGGCGCGCGTGCTCACGTGGCTCGAGCGCTGGCTGCAGACCGAATGGCCCGACATGAAGGTGCGGCTCGCGTCCGTCACCGATCACTGGGCGACGTTCGCGGTGGTCGGCCCGAAGAGCCGCAAGGTCGTGCAGAAGGTGTGCCAGGACATCGACTTCGGCAACGACGCGTTCCCGTTCATGAGCTACCGGAACGGCACCGTCGCGGGCGTGAAGGCGCGCGTGATGCGGATCAGCTTCTCCGGCGAACTCGCGTATGAAGTGAACGTGCCGGCCAATGCGGGCCGCGCGGTGTGGGAAGCGCTGATGGCGGCCGGTGCCGAGTTCGACATCACGCCGTACGGAACCGAAACGATGCACGTGCTGCGCGCGGAGAAGGGCTACATCATCGTCGGCCAGGATACCGACGGCTCGATCACGCCGTATGACCTCGGGATGGGCGGGCTCGTCGCGAAGTCGAAGGACTTCCTCGGCAAGCGTTCGCTGTCGCGCTCCGATACGTCGAAGGAAGGCCGCAAGCAGTTCGTCGGCCTGCTGACCGAGGACGAACAGTTCGTGCTGCCCGAAGGCGCGCAGATCATCGCGAAGGACACGCAGGTGTCGGCGGTCGATCCGACGCCGATGATCGGCCACGTGACGTCGAGTTATTACAGCCCGATCCTGAAGCGCTCGATTGCGCTGGCGGTGGTGAAGGGCGGCCTGAACAAGATGGGCGAGAGCGTCGTGATTCCGCTGGCCAACGGCAAGCGCGTCACCGCGAAGATCTCGAGCCCGGTTTTCTACGATACCGAAGGGGTGCGCCAGCATGTGGAATGAAACGAGAAACCAGTCGCAAGTGGCGGGCGCGGGCGTGAGGCTTGAATCGCCGTTCGTCGGCGCGGCCGATGTGCTGAAGGCGCATCAGGCGCGCGCATCGAAGAAGTTCATGCTGCGCGAGCGGGCCTTCCTCGATCTCGTGAACGTGCGCGGCGAGCTGAGCGACCCGGCATTCGTCAGCGCGTTCGAGCGCGTGGTCGGTTGCCGGCCGCCGTCGGCACCGAACACGGTGGCGCGCGGCGCCGAGTACGACGTGCTGTGGCTCGGTCCCGACGAGTGGCTCGTGCGCTCGAACGGGCCCGTGCAGGCGGGCGTGCTCGAGGCGCAGCTCGCGGAGGCCGTGCAGGGTTCGTATGCGGCGGCGGTCGATGTCGGCAGCGGCTACACGGTCGTCGAGGTCAGCGGCGAACGCGTGCGCGACGTGATCGCGCGCGGCTGCCCGCTCGATCTGCATCCGCGCGTGCTCAAGCCGGGCCAGTGTGCGCAGTCGCACTACTTCAAGTCGCCGATCACGCTGATCCCGACCGGCGACGATACGTTCGAGATCGTCCTGCGTCGCAGCTTCGCCGACTATTTCGTGCGCATCATGCTCGACGCCGCGGCGCCGCTCGCGTCATGAAGCCGTTCGACGAACCGTTCGTGGCGATCGACGCGCCGCGCCTGCGCGGGCGCGGCTGGAGCGTGTTCGTCGACGAACTGAAGGTGCCCGCGCGGATCGGCATCCACGCGCACGAGCACGAGGCGCCGCAGCCGATCGTGATCGATGCGCGGCTCGGCTATCGCTGCGAGCCGAGCGAGCAGGGCGAGTGGATCGACTACGACGGTTACTGCGCCCGCGTCGCGTCGTTCCTGTCGCACAAGCCGCATACGCGGCTGCTCGAAACGCTCGTCGCCGATCTCGCGGTGATGTCGTTCCGCGAATGGCCCGCGCTGGAGTCGCTGACGCTGTCGATGTACAAGCCGAAGATCCGGCCGGGGACGAAGCGCGTCGGCGTGTCGCTCGACTGGACGCGTGGGGATTACCTGCGGTGGACGGGGGCGGCGGGGCAGCTGTAACGGGCTCAGCAGCCCGTATCGTTCGAATGCGGCGCGTCATGACGAAGTCACGACGCGCCGTTTCTCTTTGCAGCGCTTATGCCGCGCCGCTCAGCGCCGGATAGTCGACATACCCGCGTGCATCGCCGCCGAAGAACGTCTCGCGCTGCGCGTCGTTCATCGGCGCGCCCGTCTTCACGCGCGTCAAGAAATCCGGATTGGCGAGCACCATCTGGCCATACGCTTCGAGATCGGCGAGACCCGATGCCACATCGGCACCGATCGCGTCGCGCGTGCGCCCCGGGCGGTTCAGGATCAGTGTGCCGCGCCAGCGCGCACGCAGGTCCGCGAGCAGCGATTCATCGCCCTGATGCATCACGTGCAAATAGGCGAGGCCGAGCGAGTCGAGCTGCGTCGCCAGGTAGCGGTAAAGCTCGGCGCTTTCCGGACCTTCGTCGATCCCCCACAGCGTGGTGCCGGGCGACAGGCGGATCGCCGTGCGATCCGCGCCGATCTCGTCGGCGATCGCGGCAGCGACTTCGATCGCGAAGCGCGCGCGATTCTCGATCGACCCGCCGTATTCGTCGGTGCGCATGTTGGCGTTCGGCGCGAAGAACTGCTGGACCAGATACCCGTTCGCACCGTGAATCTCGACGCCGTCGGCGCCGGCCTCGATCGCGCGTCGCGCGGCGAAGCGGAAGTCGTTCACGGTGTCGCGCACCTCGGCCGTCGTCAGTGCGCGCGGCGCCGGAATCTCCTGCATGCCCGTCGCCGTGAACATCGGCACGCCCGGCGCGATCGCCGACGGCGCGACGCCTTGTCGGTGGTGCGGCGTGTTGTCGGGATGCGACATGCGGCCCACGTGCATCAGCTGGATGAACAGGCGGCCGCCGCGCGCATGCACGTCGTCGCTGATCCGCTTCCAGCCGGCGACGTGCGCGTCGGTATAAATACCCGGCGTCGTCAGGTAGCCCTGGCCGTCGGCCGACGGTTGCGTGCCCTCGGTGACGATCAGCCCGAGGCCCGCGCGCTGCGCGTAGTACTCGGCGGCCCACGCGCCGGGCGTACCGTCGAACGCGGCGCGGCTGCGCGTCATCGGCGCCATCACGAGGCGGTTGTCGAGCGTGTACCGGCCGACGCGCACCGGGGTGAACAGTTGCGGCGTGTCCTGATCGGTCGGGGCCGGAACGAACAGTTGTTTCATCGTGTTTTCCTCATCGAAGTTCGGGATGCGCCACCGGGGCGATGCCGCATCGGGCGGCGGCCGCGCGCGTTGCGCCGGCCTCGCCTCCACGTCAGCATCATCCATTGCTTCCTTTTCGAGATAAATCGGGTATCGTGGAGATCATTGATCCATTGATGGAGCAGTCGGCATGGAACTGCTGAACGACATGGCGCTGTTCGTGGAGGTCGTGAAGGCGCACGGCTTTCGTAGTGCCGCCCAGACGCTGGGGATGCCGAATTCGACGTTGTCGCGGCGGATCGGCGCGCTGGAAAAGGCGATCGGCCTGCGGTTGCTGCATCGCACGACGCGCCGGATCGAGCTCACGGAGGCCGGGCAACTGTACTTCGAGCGCTGCAAGCGCATCGTCGACGAGGCGCGGCTCGCGCACGAGCAGCTCGGCGGGCTGCTGGCCGAACCGTCCGGGGTGCTGCGCGCGTCGTTTCCGGTCGATTTCGCGGTGATCTACCTGACGCCGCTGGTCGTCGAATTCGCGGAACGGTATCCGAAGCTGACGTTCGATTTCGAGCTGACGTCGCGGCGCGTCGACCTGGTGAGCGAGCCGTTCGACGTCGCGATCCGCATCGGCGAATCCGCGGATTCGCAGCTCGTCGCGCGGCGGCTCGCGACGTTGCGCAGCAACCTGTATGCGTCGCCACGCTATCTCGAACGTTTGGGCGAGCCGCTCGAACCAGGCGACCTGACGCGCCATCAGTGTCTGAGCGTGCAACGCGTCACCGCGTGGACGCTGCGTCGCGGCGAGCGCACGGTCGACGTGCCGGTGGGCGGGCGGTTCGTCGTCAACAGCGTCGGCATGAACCGGCAACTGGCCGTGCACGACGCGGGGATCATCCAGTTGCCGGAGGAAGTGGTGGCCGACGACGTGGTCGCCGGCCGGCTGCGCCGCGTGCTACCGGAATGGGAGGGCAACCCGGTGCCCATCTATGCGATGACCGAAACGCGTTTGCTGCCCGCGAAAACGCAGCATTTCATCGAATTTCTGCGCGCGCATTTCGCCCGCGAGTGAGCGGCGGTACGTGCCGCCGTGAGTCCCGCCGCTGGGGGATACGCAGGTACGCGCGGTGCGTAGCGTGAGGTGCGCTTACTTCGCGTTGCGGTTCGCGGCGGGTGCCGCGGTCGACAGATCGCTGACCGGCATCATGCGCGCGTTCGTATCGTTCGCGCCTTTCGCGCCGTCTTCGGGTTCGAGCACGAAGCGGAATGTGTCGACCCGCTGCATCACCTTCGCCGCATACGCATTCGATCCGCCGTAGCTTTTCAACCCGGCCTGCACGTTGCCGCCGGCCGCCCGCACATAGCCCGACAGAATCTTCGAGCCGGCTTCGACGTTCGCATTCGGCTCGGTCAGGTCTTTCACGTTGCGCAGCATGCCGCGGTGCGCGGAAGGCACGACCTGCATCAGTCCGGTCGCGCCACGCTGGCCGCGCGCCTTTTCCTGGAAGCGCGATTCGATCGAGATAATGGCGTAAACGAGTGCCGGAGGCAGCGAATATTTCGTCGCAGTCATGTTCACGATATCGGCGAGTTTCGCGGCGCGCTCTCTCGCGACGCCGAATTTCTTCGTCAGGTAGGACGTGATGCGACGGTTTGCTTCGTTGGGCTGATCGTTCGCGAGCGGGACGGAGGCCTCGGTCGGCGCGGATGCGGCGGCTTCGGGCGCGGAGGCAGGCAATGCGGGCGCCTGCTGCGCCGAGGCCTGGTGCGCGATGCCGAGCGAAAACACGATCAGCCAGAGAAACCGTCGTCGCATGGTGAAGTGCGGGGAAATGGGAGGCGCATAGTATATCGGCCAATCATCTGGCGTGTGCGAGCGCGGGCTCGAATGAAAGCGCGATGTAGGCTTTTGTCGGCGGGTGCCTCGCACAGACTCGATCGTTGCACGAACACGTATCGGAGTCCGGATGAAGAACGGCCGGATTTTCTCTCGCGTCCCCCATTTCACACGCGTATCGCGATCGCGGATGCGTGCTACGCCCGCCGCGCGCTTGCCGCCCGTGCAAGCGCGCCGATCGCATCACTGACCAGCACCGCGAGCAGCCCGACGATCACGCCGCCCTGCAGCACGAACGCCGTGTTCGACGTCTGCAGGCCTGCGATGATCACATCGCCGAGCCCGCGCGCGGCGACCGTCGACCCGATCGTCGCGGTGCCGAGATTGATCACGACCGCGAGCCGGATCCCGTTCACGATCACCGGAAACGCGAGCGGCAGCTCGACCGACACCAATTGCTGCCAGCCGCTCATCCCCATCCCGCGCGCGGCGTCGACGACATCGCGCGGCACGTCTTCGAGCCCCGCGATCGTGCTCTCGAAAATCGGCAGGAGACCGTACAACACGAGCGCGATCAGCACGGGTTTCAGCCCGAAGCCAACGGCCGGCACCGCGAGCGCAAGCACTGCCACCGGCGGAAAGGTCTGGCCGATGTCGACGACGCTGCGCGCGACCGGCAGGAAATCCGCGCCGGCCGGACGCGTGACCGCGATGCCGGCCGCGACCGCGACCAGCGTGCCGATCAGGCTCGACAGCGCGACGGTGCCGAGATGCGCGAGCGTGAGGTCGAGCAGGCTCGCACGATCGTAGATGACCGGCGCGCCGTTGTCCGCGAACGGCGCGAACACGCCCTGCAGCCATGCGGGGCGCAGCAGCAGCACGAGCAGCAGCGCAAGTGCGGCCGCACGCGCGACATACGCAGGAAACCGCCGCGGCAGGGTCGAACGCGCGGGCTTCATCGTCATGCGGGCTTCCTCGCATGCGCGCGGATCGCATCGAGGGTGATGCGGCGCGCAGCGCGCCCGTTGCCGTCGTCGACCGGCAAGGCGTCCGCTCCGCGCCACAGCAGCTCGGACACCGCGTCGCGCAGCGTGCGCGTCGCGGCGATCGGTTCGCCGTCGGCATGGCCGGGTTCGGCCACCGCGTCGATCGGCGTCAGCGCGAGCAGGCGCAGCGGCCGGTCGACGCCGGCGACGAGCTGCTCGACGACACCCGCGGCCGGCTTGCCGAGAATCTCTGCCGGCGGCGCGACCTGCAGCAGCCGTCCGCCGTCCATCACCGCGATCGTGTCGCCGAGCTTCAGCGCTTCCTCGATATCGTGCGTGACGATCACGACCGTGATGCCGAGGCGGCGCTGCAGCGCGTACAGGTCGTCCTGCGCCTTGTTGCGGATGATCGGATCGAGCGCGCCGAACGGCTCGTCCATCAGCAGCATCGCGGGCTCGGCCGCGAGCGCACGCGCGACGCCGACGCGCTGCTGCTGGCCGCCCGACAGTTCATGCGGCAGCTTGTCCGCGAACTCGGACGGAGCAAGATGAAACAGGTCGAGCAGTTCGCGCACGCGCGCGTCGATGCGCTCGGCCGGCCAGCCGAGCAGGCGCGGCACGGTCGCGATGTTGCGCGCGACGCTCCAGTGCGGAAACAGGCCGTGCCCCTGGATCACGTAGCCAATGCGCCGCCGCAGCTGCTCGGGCGGCACGCTCGCGGTGTCGACGCCGTCGATGCGAATCGTGCCGGCGGTCGGCGCGATCAGCCGGTTGATCATCCGCAGCAGCGTCGACTTGCCGCTGCCCGATGCGCCGACGAGCGCGGTGATCGTGCCTTGCTTCATCGTCAGCGATACGTCGTCGACGGCGACGACGTCGCCGAAGCGTTTGCCGATGCGTTCGATCTCGATCATGCGGTACGTCCCTTCGCAAGCGTGGTCGCGGCTTCGAACACGACGGCGGCCGCCAGTGCGAGCGCGATCGTCGGGATCGCGCCGAGCAGTACGAGATCGGCGGCCGATTGCCCGATCCCCTGGAAGATGAAGGTACCGAAACCGCCGCCACCGATCAGCGCGGCGACCGCGGTCAGCCCGATGTTCTGCACGAGCACGATGCGCACGCCGCTCAGAATCACCGGCAATGCGAGCACGAGATCGACGCGCAGCAGCCGCTGCGCGCGCGTCATGCCCATCGCGCGAGCCGCTTCGGTCACATGCGGCGGCACCTGCTCGAGCCCGACCACGACGCTCGACGCGATCGGCAGCAGCGAGTAGAGAAACAGCGCGAGCACGGCCGGCGCGACGCCGATCCCGCGGATGCCGAGCGCGGCCGCGAGCGGCACGTGCGCGGCGAGCAGGCCGAGCGGTGCCATCATCAGCCCGTACATCGCGATACTCGGGATCGTCTGCACGACATTGAGCACCGGCATCACGACGGTGCGCACCGGTGCGACCCGCGCACACGCGATGCCGAGCGGCAGGCCCGCGACAAGCGCGGCCGCGACCGATCCGCCCGCGAGCGACACGTGCCGGATTGCTTCGCGCCAGAAGTCGTCGCTGCGCACCGCGTATTCGCGCATCACGGACAGGCCGTCCCACCAGCCGGTCGCAAGCGGTACCGATATCGCCGCGATAGCGACGACGAGTGCGACGAGGCGGCGCCACGGGCCGAATGCGAGCCGCGCGAGTGCGTCGGCGACCAGCACCGCCCAGGCGAACAGCAACAGCCAGACGCCTGCCGCGGGCGACACGCGTGCGAGCACGTCGTCGGGTGCGACGACGTGCGTCGCCGCGGCGCCGACCGCGTAGGCGAGGGTCGCGAGCCACGTGCAGCCCGCCGCGAGCCGCCATGCGGGGCGGCTCGCCGTCATCGCCCATATCGCGCCGACGACCCACAACGCGGCGAGCGCGGCCCCCTGCATCGCGGGCAGCGCGGCGAACGCCGACAGCCCGGTGCCGGCCGCGATCCGGTTCGGCCGAAGCACCATGAACGGCATGCCGAACACTGCGACGATCGTCAGGACACCGATCAGGATGCCGACTTTATCCAGCGCGATGCGTCGCGCGGACGCCACCGCGCGACCCGTCACTTGACGAAGCCTTTCGACTTCAGGTAGCTCTTTGCCACGCCGGCGGCCGGCTCGCCGTTGATCTGGATGCGCGCGTTCAGCATTTGCAGCGTCTTCAGGTCGAGGCTTGCGAACACCGGCTTCAGGTACTCGGCGATTTGCGGATGCGCTTTGAGCACGACTTCGCGAATGACCGGCGTCGGCGCGTAGACGGGCTGCACGTGCTTGTCGTCGTCGAGCACGACGAGGCCGCTCGATGCGATCCCGCCGTCGGTGCCGTACACCATCGCCGCGTTCACGCCGTCGGTCTGGTTCGCGGCGGCCTTGATCGTCGCGGCCGTGTCGCCGCCCGACAGCACGACGAGCTGATCCGGTTTCAGCTTGAAGCCGTAGGCCTTCTCGAACGACGGCAGCGCGGACGCGCTGTTCACGAATTCGGCCGACGCCGCGAGCTTCAGCTTGCCGCCACCCGCGATCCACTTGCCGAAATCCGAGAAAGTCTTCAGGTGCTGCGCTTGCGCGACCGGCGCGAGCACGGCGACGCCCCACGTGTTGTTCGCGGGCGCCGGTGCGAGCCAGACGAGATGGTTGGCGGCATAGTCGAGCTTCTTCGCGGTGTCGTAGCCCTGGCTTGCGTTCTTCCAGAGGGGATCGTCGGCCTTGTTGAAGAAGAACGCGGCGTTGCCCGTGTATTCGGGGTAGATGTCGATCTCGCCGCTCGTGAGCGCCTTGCGCACGATCGGCGTCGTGCCGAGCGCGATCTTTTCGGTGACGGGGATGCCATGGGACTTCAGCACCTGTGCGATGACGTTGCCGAGCAGGTTGCCTTCGGTGTCGATCTTCGACGACACCACGACGGGCGTGTCGGCGTGCGCGCCGGGTGCCACGACAGCGGCGGCGAACGCGAGGCCCAGGATTCGGGCGGGCAGGGCGAGCTTCATCGGGGCCATTCTCCAGAACGGGGACGTACGCCGAAAGTTACTTGACTGAGTCGGCTTTGGCAAACCATGTGCGGCGGCACGTCCACAGCGCGCGTGGGGATAACCCGCGCGCGTCACGCGCCGTTGTTAAACTGGAACGCATTCCCCCGCCTGCGGACATTTGCTGACATGAAGCCTGAGCTGCTGGTCCTTATCGCGCTGCGCGGCGACGCGCACCGCCAGATCGCCGCGTCATACGACGTCCATCATGCACCGCTCGCCGATGAACGCGAGCGCGCGATCGCCGAACACGGCAGCACGATCCGCGCGGTGTTGACCAACGGCAGCACGGGCCTGACTGCCGCCGAAATCGATCGTCTGCCGCAGCTCACGTTCGTCAGCGCGCTCGGCGCGGGCTACGAGCACATCGATGTCGCGCATGCGAAGGCGCGCGGCATCACCGTGGTGACGGGCGCGGGCACCAACGACGATTGCGTCGCCGATCATGCGTTCGCGCTGCTGCTGGCGGCCGTGCGCAACGTCGTGCAACTCGATGCGAACACCCGCGCCGGCGTATGGCGCGACGCGCTGCCGATGCCGCCGAACGTGTCGGGCAAGAAGCTCGGTATCGTCGGGCTCGGCAAGATCGGCGAGAAGTGTGCGCGGCGCGCGGCCGGCTTCGACATCGAGATCGGTTATCACAACCGTTCCGCGAAGAATGTTCCGTATCGCTATTTCGATCGTGTCGAGGCGCTCGCGCAATGGGCCGATTTCCTGATCATCGCGACGCCGGGCGGCGCAGGCACGCATCATCTGATCGATCGCACGGTGCTCGACGCGCTCGGCCCCGGCGGCTTTCTCGTCAACGTGTCGCGCGGCAGCGTTGTCGATACCGCTGCGTTGGCAGATGCGCTGCGCGAACGGCGCATTTCGGGCGCCGGGCTCGACGTGTACGAAGGCGAGCCGGAGCCGCCGCGCGCGCTCACGGCGCTCGACAATATCGTGCTGACGCCGCACATGGGCGGCTGGTCGCCGGAGGCGCTCGATCGTTCGGTCCAGCAGTTTCTCGACAACGCCGCGCGGCATTTCGCGGGGGAGCCGGTGGTGACGCCGGTGTGAGCGGGGGCGCCGCCGCGTGCGGAAGGGATGAAGGACGCACCGGCACGAAGATGAACCGGCCCGCCAAGGCGAGGGAACATTGCGTCGTGGCCGCTAGTTCAGCGTCGAAATATCGATCCTGCTGAAATGGCATTTCACTCCATCAAGTCAGGCTATCGGCTTGACGCGCATCGCGCTGACGGACGACGAGCGGGCCGGGCGCGAACTCGTCGTCGAATGGATGCGCGAGCTTGACCTCGACGTTCAGGTCGATCGGATCGGCAACATTTTGGGCACGTTGCGTTCCGCCTCCGGCGACGGCAGCGAGCGGCCGCTGATGATGGGCTCGCACATCGACACCGTGACCAACGCTGGCGCACTCGACGGCTGCTACGGCGTGCGGGGCGTCGCATGGCAGACGCGATCGCGTGGCCGACGAAGAACGGCGCCGTGCGACGGTGAAGCATCGTCGCGCGGCGCCTTCGATACGTGTCACCCGGCGTCATGCGCATGCGATCGGGCGCGATCGCACGCGCGTGGCGGTCAGTCGTGCCGGACCGCGCCGGCTCAGGACGAAACCAGCGGCACCGTCACGGACGTGCCTGCCGGATCGAGCGCGAGACCCGTGCCGGGCGTCGGCCGCAGTGTCGCCTCGTTGTCGCTCGACAGCACGACGAGGCCGAGCTTGTGACCCGCTGCGAGCATGTAGTCGCGCGGCATGAACGTCAGCTTCAGGTCATACGGCATCCCCGGCAGTACGGGCTGCGAGAACCAGTCCGACACGCGATTGCGCGGATCGGTCCATGCCCGCGTGACGATCGTTGCCGAGCCATCCGGTGCGCGGTCGACCAGCAGTGCCGTCACGTTCGCGACGCCGGTGAAGGTCAGCCGCACGCGTGCGGTCGCGGTGCCGGACAGGCGCGTCGCAGCCGCGAACGGCGCTGTCTCGAAGCGGCTGCGATGCTCGCCGGTCGCGGCGTTCGCCAGCGTGAGCGCGGGGATCGACGCATCGTCGGTGAAGCGCGCGAGCGGACCGCCGCTCGGCAGCCGCAACAGCGTGCCGGTGCCCGTGCCGTCGCCGCCCGCGAAGTACGCGACCGGCGTGGCGTGCCGCGCGGCCCAGTCGGCTTCCTTCAGCAGCGTGCCGTCGGCCTGCTCGACCACCGCGCGCGGATCGCGTTCGACGCCGTTGTCGACGCCGATCAGGTAGCGCGTGAACCAGCGGTTCACCTCGGCAGTCCACGCATCGGCCATCGCCGGCACGCGGGTCGGGTCGGTGTGCTTCAGGCGATGCAGCCACAGTTGCGTCGGCACGCCCTGGCGCCGCATCGCCAGATACCATGACGTCGACTGGTCGACGCGCACGTTGTCGTCGGTCAGCCCCTGTGCGACGAGTGCCGGCGCGACCGCGTGCGCGGTCGGAATGTCGCGCGCGGCCCAGAACGGCGAATAGTCACCCGTCTTGCGGTCTTCCTGCTGCAATGCCTCGTCGATCAGGTGCGTGCAGCGCTCCGGATGCGCGTTCGTCAGCAGTGCCTTGATATAGACGTCGACGTCCTCGCCCTGATAGCCCTCCGGCGCGCGCACGAGCCCGCCCGAGCGGTAGTAGCCATACATGTTCGACAGGCCGGCGATCGGCACGATCGCGTCGAGCCCGCGCGTGCGCAGGCTCGCGACCATCTTCGGCAGCGTGCCGTCGTACGACACGCCGTACATGCCGACGTGGCCCGTCGACCAGTTCGCGACGATCGGCTTGCCGCTCGCATCCTTCGCGGCGGCATCGCGGCCGAGCCAGCGGATCACCGACGCCATCGCGACGGATTCGTCGCGTGTGAGGATCGTCGGGCAGCCGTCGGAACCGGCGGTGCCGAGCGAATCCGCATAGACGATCGTGAAGCCGCGCGGAATGAAGTAGCCCTCGATCCACGAACGGCCGGCCGCGGCCGCCTCGAGCTGCTGCAGCATGCGCGTCTGCGGCACCGCGGCCATGATGCGCGCCGAGGCGCCGGTGGCTGCCGCGGCCGCAGTGGCGGCCGGATGCGGGGTGCCGTCGAGTTCGACGTCGACGTCGTGGTTCGGGCTGTCGGCGAGCCCTGCATAGTACGGGCTTGCGAGCACGATGACCGGTGTGCGTGCGCCGCTGGCGGTTTCCGACGGACGCACGATGCGCACGTGAATGCGGTCGCGCGTACCGTCGCCGTCGGAGTCGACGGGCGTGTCGACCCACGCGTTTTCCTCGATCGTGCCGCCGGATAGCGACGGCTGTACCTGACCGTTGGTGATCACCGGCTTGTAGCGCCCGCCGCTGGCCGGATTCGCGTACGGGACGCCGGACGGCGACACGCGCCCTTGTGCATTGTCACCCTGCTGATCCTGGTTTTGCCCTTGACCTTGCGCGAGCGCGGACACGCCCGCCACGCTGCCGCCGTCATCTCCGCCGCAGGCGGCGAGCGTCGCGGCTGCAACGAGCGCGGGTAGCCATGCGCGGCGCGATCCTCTGAAATGAAATTGCATTGCCGACCTCGTTCTTTTGATTGTGTGGATACGACCGTTCCGCGATACGCCCCCTGCGGGCCGGGCCGATTACTGCATGCAACGAAAAGGAAACCGCACCATCTGGACATCACCGACGACATGCGCCGGCCGGAAAGCCGTGACTTCGGCCTGCATGTCATACAGGACTGCAAAGTAAATGTGCGCATGCCGCGCGTCCTTCCAGGTGAGGCGGAACGACATCATTCGATGAGACGGGGATGTTGCGAGCTGCGGTGCTGCGCTGCGGAAAAACACGACGCGATGCGCGTGCGGCGACGGAATGAAACGGATTGGCGGTTTCGGCCGCGCCGCGCATCGTGATGGCTTGCCGGTTCGCGTTTGCTTTCCGGAAGCTTGCGCAAAAGTTATCTCAGTGAAAACGGCGTGTCAAACTTTTTTAACTGTGAGTAAAAAATATTTGAGACGTCGTCGATGCGGGGCGCGTGGTGTGCTGGCGGCGCGTCTGCCGCCGCTTCGCGCCGCGTCGTCCGATGCAAAACGGGCGATGACGAATCGTGTTCGCCATCGCCCGCTCGCTGGATGCTTTCAGTCTTGCATCCATTCATGAACGCCTGTGAGGGTCAGCCGTCGTCGGCCTTCGCCTGCAGATCCTTCAACCCCTGAATCACGACCAGCAGCGCCCGCCCGTGCTCGTCGGAGCCGTCCCACGCGTCGACGATCGCGTCGCGCAGCAGGTCGTTGTACCGGCGGCGCGCCGGGCCGGTATCGACGCCGTAGAAACTGCATAGCTTATTGAATGGCGCGCTGCGTCGCAGCCGATGCCCGTTCGACAGCCGAAGGCGCGACACGGTTGGCTGGCTGACGCCGGAAAGCCTCGCAATTTCGCTGGACGAGCGCGTGTCCGCCATCAGACGGCGCAACAGGTCTTGTACAGGAAAATCATGGTCCGGGGCTTCCATGCGATGCATTATACCTATACAGTTACGGTTGTTGAATGGGCTTGCTGTCACCAGCGAGGCTGTATCCCGAGAAAGTTGATGACACTGAAACACCTCCCTCCCACGTTCTGCTGGACGAAGATCGGTACCGAGTCCGGCGAGGAACTGCCGACCGTCGTGCTCCGCAAGGAATGGGAGCGCCGGCTCGGGGGCGGGCGTTTTCTGTGGGGGATCAACCAGCCGCTCGGCAGCAGCGCGCAAGTCGCCGCGCATCGCACGGGCTCGCTGCTCGCACTGTTTTCGCCGGTCGCGTCGCGCACGCGGCCCGGCGAGCGCAGGCGCGAGGACGCGCTGCTGTGGAATGCATGGGTCGACGCAAGCGGCCAGGTGCGGCCGCTGCCGGCGCACACCTTCATCGCGAGCCGCTCGACGCTGCCGTCGGGCCGGCGCCGCGAACAGCACTACGCACTCGTCTGCGCATCGTCCACCGCACTGACGGTCGGCACGCAACTGCGCGTGTTCCCCGACCACCTGCGCAGCGTGAGCACGGGCAAGCCGCTCGGCGTCGCGCAGGGCGCGGCCGTGGTCGATTGCATCGGGCGCGCGAAGGAGCAAACTGGCAAGAGCTATCCGCTTGCGCTGTCGGTCGAACTCGAAGCACCGTATTTCGTGCGACTCGCGCAGCCGTGCGTGCTGAAGGCGCGCGATCTCGCCGAGGTGAACAAGGCGACGCGCGCCGGCGATTTCGATCGCTTCGTCGAACTGGTCGCGCGCTTGCGCGGCCGTTCGCCGACGGATGCCGTGCGTGGCGTCACGCGCGACCTGTTCGACGTGCCGCCGATCGAAACGGCGGCCGCCTACGTCGCGCCCACGCATGTCGCGCGATTGCGCAGCCGGCCCACGGCCGAGCATCCGAGCGGGCTCACCGGCGATCTGTTCGATCTGTCTCCCGGCGAAGCGGCCGCGTTCGGCGGTATCGCACATCCGCGTATTGGGCGCGCATGACGTTCGCGCCGCGCATGTGCGGTGCGTGACGTGAAGCAGGACCGCTGAATGCGCGTGCAACGACACGCATGCGTGTGGCCGCCATCGCGGCGCGCGCAAGAATGTGTTGCAAATTCGCCGTGGCAGATCGGCAAGCGTCGCGAGACAATCGCCACGAAGCGTGCTGCGCGGTGGCTCGTGCGTCGACAGGCTGCTCGCCGTCGTTCACGCCGCTGACATGCGCACCACGCACGCTGGGCGTCGGCTTGCTTCACACTGCAATCCTGAGGGAGACGTGTCGATGTCGATCCACATCTGTTCGCGGGAAGCCCAAGCGGCGCAACGCTTCGTCGAAGCGACGCGCAACGTCGATCAGGCGTTTCGCGCGGTGCGCGGCGAAAGCGACGACGACGTCTCGTCGGCCGAATATGCACGTGCGATGTCGCGCCTCGATCGCGCGCTCGACGAACTGGCGCGTGCGCAGGAGTTCTTCGATCGCGTGGTGGGGGCCGACGCGGCGCACGGCAACTGAACTCGATTCGCGGCTTCTACCTTCACTTCCGCGTATGGCTGAGTGAGAAATGCGACACGCCCGTGTCGCGCCTGCCGGATGCTACGCGTAACCGCCGTGCTGGAACGACGTCGCGAAGAACTGCATCTGGTAGCGGATCGCGTGTGCCCAGTAGTCCCATGTATGTCCGCCCGGACGCTCCGCATAGTCGTGCGGCACGCCGAGCGCGACGAGTCGTTGATGCAGCGTGCGGTTCGAGCCGACGAACGAGTCGTCGCGGCCGCAGTCGATCGTCAGGTCCAGATGTGCGCGGACGAACGCGCGCGCGTTTTCGACGATCGCGTTGCGGTTCCAGAATGACGGATGGCGGCCGGGGTCGCCGAATACGTGGTCGATGCCCGGTTCGTCCTCGCAGCAGCGCGGATCGACCGCGCCGCTGATGCTGCCGACCGCGCCGAACGTGTCGGACCGGTCGAGCGCGATGCGCAGCGCGCCGAAGCCGCCCATGCTGAGCCCGGTGATGGCGCGCGCGCCCTTGGTCGCGATCGTTCTGAAGTGCATGTCGACATACGACACGACTTCGTCGCCGACGAAGGTTTCGTAGCGGCTGCCCGAGTCGAACGGACTGTCGATGTACCAGCTTTCGTGTCCGCCGTCGGGCATCACGAGGATCACGCGGTAGCGATCGGCCAGTGCCGCGATGTGCGTATTCGCGGTCCAGTCGGTGTGGTCGCCGCCGGAGCCGTGCAACAGGTAGACGACCGGAAAGCGCTCGACGCCGCGTTCCGGGCCGTGGCGCAGGCGTGCGTAGTCGTCGGGCAGCACGACGGTCGCCTTCAGCGTCTGGTTCATCGCGGCACTCGGAATCGCGACGACCCGCGCCTGATAGGCGAGGGCCGGGCCCGCGGCGGCGAGCAGCAGTAGTAGCCAGAACGCGCGTACCAGATTCATGGAGCCCTCGCATCGGGAAAACCCTGTTCGGCGACTCTAGCAACCGTCCCTTTCAGCCATATTTCGGCGAAACCTACGGATTGTCAGGTGGCGGGGCCGGGGCCGTTCGCGTCAGCCGAGGCAGCGTGCGAGCGCCTCCAGGAACGCGCCAGGCTGCTCGGCCGGCATCAGGTGCCCGCAGCCGGCGATCGTTTCGAAGCCTGCACAGCGCACGAGCGCCCAGTCCGGCACGTGCCAGCCCGCACGCGAGCGTTCGCCCGCGACGAGCCACACCGGATGGCGCTCGAATACTTCGGCGAGCGCCTGCAGATAATCGGGGTCGCCCGTCGTCGCGACGACCGAGCGTCCCGTCGCGCGCAGCGTCGACGCCGGCTGATGCGCGAGCCAGCGGCGCGCGTCGTCGAGCTGGCGTGGCGACGGATCGTCGATCGAGCCGCGCAGCCAGCCGAACGGATCGCCGCGCAGGCGGTCGAGCATCGCGTCGGCTTGCACGGCCGACATGCGGCCGACCGACGCCGACCAGAACGCATCGTCGAGCGTGAAGTTGCCTTCGACGTTGACGATCCGGCGCACGCGCGCTGGATGCGCGTGGGCGACCAGCATCGCGATCGCGCCGCCGACGGAGTGACCGACGATATCGACCGGCTGCGTGCCGAAGTGCGTGTCGATTGCCTGCCGGACATGCTCGACTTGCGCGGCGAGCGTGATCGCGTCGGACGGCGCGTCGCGATGGATGCCGTAACCGAGCAGGTCGGGGGCGAGATGCGGGCCTGGCCATCCGGGCACGTCGAATGTGCCGATGAAACCGTGAACGAAGACGACGGGCGGAGCGGGCTGGCTCATTGGGCGTTCGGCAACGGAAGGGGCGGCAATTCGAATTCGGCGAGCAGTTCGTCGAGTTCGAGCGCGTGCGTGCGATCGTGGTCGAGCAGCTCGCGCACGAGTTCGTCGAGCGACATCCGGCGGATGCCGTCGCGCAGCCCGCAGCGCTGGCGTTCGGACGGTTGCAGCGCCGCGGCCGACGCGCACAGCGCGGCGCGGCCGGCGCGGAATGCGGCGAGCGCGCCGTCGAGCGGCTGTGCGAGGTAGTCGCGCTGCGCGGCGAGCGCGGTCCCGTCGACGGACGCGATCACCGGCAGTTCGTGCGTGCGCACGACATCGATGCGTTCGGCGAACACCGCGTCGAGGTCGCGCAGGTGGCACGCATGTTCGACGAGCGAGAAGCCCGTGCCGGCGGGGCGGCGCGTGGCCAGCGCGGCGGGAACGCGAGCGGCATACGCGGCGAACCGGTCGGGCATCGCGGCCAGCGCGGCGACGACGTCGGCGAACGGCAGCACCTGCGGAAACGCGCTGAATACCGCGCCGTAGCTGAACAGCGCGCCGCCGATCCGGCCGCGCGCCTGCACGACGTCGTGCCCGTGGCGGCGCATCACGTCGGCGACCATCGCGCCGCAGAACTGCCGGGCGGTCGTATCGGCTTCGATTTCGGGGAATTTGTGCGCGATCTCGTGCTGGATCGCGCCGATCGCCGCGACGCCGACGCGCGACAGCGCCGCGAATTCCAGATAGCGGGCGGGCTGCGTAATCAGGGCTTCGAGCTGCGCGCCGAGTGGCGTCGCGCGAAAACGGTCAAAACGGGAATGCATGACGACAAGGCCTCGCCGTGTAACGTATCAAAATGCTACGTTACACGGCGAGGCGCCGTCAATCCGTTTATGCAGAGGATTCGGCCGGGGCACCCGCTTCGATTGCGCTGCTGCGCCCCGGCCGGGCCAGCCTTATGCGTCCCGCTTGCCTTCCATCTCCGCGCGCAGCCGTGCTTCCTGTTCCTGCAGCTCCGGCGTGAACGCCTCGCCGAAATCCTCGGGCGAGAAGACCTGGCGGATCTCGATGTCCGATTCGGTAGGCATCGGATTCGGGCAGCGCTTGACCCATTCGACGGCTTCTTCCATCGAATTCACCTGCCACAGCCAGTAGCCGGCGATCAGTTCCTTGGTCTCGGCGAACGGGCCGTCGATGACGGTCCGGTCCTTGCCGGAGAAGTGCACGCGCTTGCCGCGCGAACTCGGGTGCAGCCCTTCGCCGGCCAGCATCACGCCGGCCTTCACGAGTGCCTCGTTGTACTGGCCCATTGCGGCCAGCAGTTCGGTATCGGGCATGGTGCCCGATTCGGAAAAGGCCGTTGCCTTGACGATCACCATGACGCGCATTGTCGCTACTCCTTGAACGGGAAAGGGAACATCCGCAATCGGCCTGCCGTGCGGTCGGCAAAACGATCGGTTACGACACTACGACGCATGACATGCGCGCGAATCGACATCGCGCGCAAACAATTCTGATGACCGGTGACGGGGAGGCGGCAGTCGTGGGCAGCATCGCGTAACGGACGAGGCGCGCGGAGTGGAGGATTCGCCCGCGTGAAACCGGAGGCGGACGGCACCGGCCGCGGCCCGGCCCGGCGTGGTGTGGCGAGTCGCGCAACCCGGTCGATTCCAGCACGGGACGATCGTGCGGCGACGCGCCGGAGCCCCCGGTCAAAACTGGTATGCTGGTCAGCATTACGTTCATGTGGAGGGCGCCATGGCAACGAAGGAAGTCTCGAAGAAAAAGTACCTGAAGATTCTGAACAAACGCCTGCGTGCCGAGCCGGAAGCGCCGGCCGGCGCGTCGTTCGTATTCTTCCCGCTCGGCGCGAAGGCCAAGCATGCGACGGGCGTCGTATCCGGCGAGCCGCGCAGCAAGCGCGAACTCGCAGTGATGGCCGCGATCCAGAGCAAGGCCGCTGCGGAATTCGTCGTGACCGGCGCCTGACCGGCGACGTACGACGGGCGGCCGCACACGGCAGCGCGTGCGTTACGCCGCGGCCGCCTCGCAATATGCAATCACACCGGCGATCACGCGCGCGATGTCATGCGTGATCGCCGGGCCGTGCATCGGCAGGATGATGTCGAGATCGAGCGCCTGGATGCGGCGCAGCGCGCTCGCCAGGTGCGCGAGCGACGGGAGGTAGTCCGAGCGCGTGATCGCGTCGAGGATTGCCGGCAGCGGGTCGTCGGTCTCCTCCCTGCCGAAGCGCATCAGGATGTCCGACGACAGCAGTGCCTTGTACGCGGGCAGATACACGACGAGCGCGTCCCACTGATGCACGTGCTTCGTGAAAACCGGCACGACGTCGATGCCCGAGAGCGTCGTCGGCTCGCCGTCCTTCAACGGAATCGCGCGTACGCCGAACACGTCGGCAAGCCCCCATGTACACATCGGATGTCCGTACGCGACGAGCGCCGGATTGGCCGCGAGGAAGTCGGGCAGCGCGCCCATTTCGTCGGCCTCGAAGTGCGGGACGATCACGTTGCTGACCATCGACGGCGCGATGCCGACGGTGTCGAGCGCCGCACTCAGTTGCGTGAAGTTGGAACGCGTGCCCGTTTCGACGCACAGCACGTCACCGTGCGACGATCGTACGAAGAACTGACTGAAGCTCAGGTTCAGCGTGTCGACGTAGGACGTGGCGCGAAACAGGCCGTCGCGGACGGCGTCGATTCGGGAGGCGCTCATCGGGGATCCTCGCGCAGGGAAGGGGGCGGGAGCCGCGCCGCCCGCGCACCGCGCGTTGCGGTGCGGCAGACGGCGGCAGTCGATCTTCCGATCCAGTCTAGCAGCGCCGCCCCGGATCCGCGAACCGGGGCAACCCGCGGCGCGTCAGTTCTTCAGCTTGTAGCCGGTGCGGAACATCCACGCGACGATCGCGAGCAGGATCGCGAGGAACAGCGAGGTGGCCGCGAGGCTGATCCCCACGTGCACGTCGGCCAGCCCGTAGAACGACCAGCGGAAGCCGCTGATCAGATAGACGATCGGGTTGAACAGCGTGACGATGCGCCACGCGGGCGGCAGCATGTCGACCGAATAGAAGCTGCCGCCGAGGAACGTGAGCGGCGTGATGATCAGGAGCGGCACGAGCTGCAGCTTCTCGAAGCTGTCGGCCCAGATGCCGATCACGAAGCCGAACAGGCTGAAGGTGATCGACGTCAGCACGAGGAACAGCACCATCCAGAACGGATGCAGGATGTGCAGCGGCACGAACAGGCCTGCCGTCGCGAGAATGATCAACCCGAGCAGCAACGACTTCGACGCGGCCGCACCCACATACGCGATCACGATCTCCCAATACGACACGGGCGCGGACAATATCTCGTAGATCGTGCCCGTGAAGCGCGGGAAGTAGATGCCGAACGACGCGTTCGAGATGCTCTGCGACAGCAGCGACAGCATCACGAGGCCCGGCACGATGAACGACCCGTAGCCGATCCCGTTCACGTCGCTGATGCGCGAGCCGATCGCGGAGCCGAACACGACGAAATACAGCGACGTCGAGATCACCGGCGCGATGATGCTTTGCATCAGCGTGCGGCGCGTGCGGGCCATTTCGGCGCGGTAGATCGCGCGGATGCCGTGAAGATTCCAGTTCGCCATGTGCGTCAGGCCCCTTGTGTGCCGTTGCGGCGGTTGTCGATCAGGCTGACGAAAATGTCCTCGAGCGAGCTCTGCGTCGTGTGCAGGTCGCGAAAGCCGATGCCGGCCGAGCCGAGGGCGTTGATCAGCTTCGCGATGCTCGCGTCGTCGCGCTGCGAGTCGTACGTGTAGACGAGCGCGGTGCCGTCGTCCGCGCGTTCGAGCCCGAACGCGGCGAGTTCGCCCGGCACGGTCGCGAGCGGATGCTCGAGCTGCACCGTCAGCTGTTTCTTGCCGAGCTTGCGCATCAGCTCGCGCTTCTCTTCGACGAGCACGAGCTCGCCGCCGAGGATGATGCCGATCCGGTCGGCCATTTCCTCGGCTTCCTCGATGTAGTGCGTGGTCAGCAGGATCGTCACGCCGCTTTCGCGCAGCGAGTCGACCAGCTTCCACATGTCGCGGCGCAGCTCGACGTCGACGCCGGCCGTCGGCTCGTCGAGGAACAGGATGCGCGGCTCGTGCGACAGCGCCTTCGCGATCATCACGCGGCGCTTCATGCCGCCCGACAGCGTCATCAGCTTGTTGTCGCGCTTGTCCCACAGCGACAGCGCCTTCAGCGTTTTCTCGATGTAAGCGGGATCGGGGGCCTTGCCGAACAGGCCGCGGCTGAACGACACCGTCGCCCAGACGGTTTCGAACGCGTCGGTCGTCAGCTCCTGCGGCACGAGGCCGATCATTTCGCGGGCGGCGCGGTATTGATCGCGGATGTCGTGCCCGCCGACGGTCACGCGGCCTTCGGTCGGCGTGACGATGCCGCAGATCGAGCCGATCAGCGTGGTCTTGCCAGCGCCATTCGGTCCGAGCAGCGCGAAGATCTCGCCCGGGCGGATGTCGAGGGTCACGTGCTTCAGCGCCTGGAAGCCGGACGCGTAAGTCTTGGAGAGGTCGGAGACGGAAAGGATCGGTTGCATGCTCACGGATGGCACGGCCGGTCGGTCCGACGCTGCCCGCCGCGCGTGCCCGGTGCCGCCGCTGCGAGGCGGCCGGTGTCGGGTGCGGCATGGCGAACGGGCGTCATGTCGAACGGCGTTGTGGTGCGGGATCGCAGGACCGCCATATTAGCAATCGGAAGATGGAAATGCATTTCGACGCAAAGGTCATGCGATGCCGGTGTCGGATTTGCGGAAAATGTGTGCGCGTCATTCAATAAAGCGGCGCTTTATTCGAATCGGGTGAACAATGCGCGCGGTTTTCGGGCAACGGGATGGCGAGCGCGCTTGCGCGCGGCAGCGGGGCGGGCACCAGGCCGACTGTGCCGCTCGAACGCCGTCGGGCCGTACCGGGACGGTATGCGGCGCGCTCGCGATAATGCATTCCTCTCACGTCCCGGAGCGAAGCACATGTCCTTGATCGATTTCAAGTCCGTCGCGGCCGCGCAGGCCGTTGCATGGAAATCCACGATCGTCGGCGAAGTCGGGCCGGCACGGATCAAGGTGCTGCGCATGGACGCACAGCCGTACGAAGCGGAAGTGCACGACTACGACGAAGGGCTGCTGGTGCTCGACGGCAGGCTGATGCTCGAGGTCGACGCGGAGACGGTCGTCGTCGAAGCCGGGCAGATGTACCTTGCTGCCGCCGGCTTGCGCCACGCGGTGCTGCCGGGCAGTCACGGCACGCTCGCGATCATCGACGTGTGAGGTTGCGCCGCGGCATGCGCGCGGGCCGCCGGAGGTCCGCACGCCGGGCCTTGCGCGAGGTCGACCACCGACATTCAAACGCGCGTTATACAGCCCGGGTATTTGTCTGAGCAAATAAATTGAAGGCTGTTTGAAAAACTGTCAAACACCCTGCTCGCACCGAGGATCGCGCGGTTCGGCACGTTTGGAACTCTGCATCCATTTACTTGTGCGGATCGTCCGATCATAGTCTCGACAAACGACGCATCACGATAACGAATCAAGCGTACGTACGGAGACCAATACATGACATGCCTATCCGAGGGCCTTGCCGCACTGCCGTTTCCCTGCTTTTCGCCGGATGCGGGCGCGCCGCGCATTGCGCGCTGCCTGCGTCATCGCATCGCGTTGCCGCGGTAGCGACGCACCCCATTCCATTTCGATTTCCCCGATGGCGCCGTACCGCATGACGGTGGCGCCGGATTGCGCTTGCCTGCCACGTCGATCCTGATCGCATTTGCGTGACCGGCAACGCGGCGCACATCGTGCGCATCGTCATGTGCCGCGCATCGTCGCGTCGGCGCGATACCAACCGGTGGGCCACGCAGCCCGTCCGGACGAGACCTGTCGTACCTCAAAAGGAGGGGTTGATGCTTTGCATTCCTGATTGGCGTAAGGCGATCCTGTCGTGCGCCGTGCTGGCGCTGCCGTTCGTTGCCGGTTGCGGCGGCGGCGACGATCCGGGCCCGATCAACGTGCCGCAGTGCTCAGGCAGCGCATGCGGGCCGAGCGGCGCGGAAACGACGCCGCCCGTCGTGACGAAGCTGTGTCCGGATTCGCTCGACTACACGACGACCTACACGGGCGGCGCCGGCAGCGGCGAATACGTGAAGGTGAAGTTCGACACGACGAAGCTCACCTACCAGATGCAGTTCATCGAATCGTCGGTGCCGACCTCGGCGGGGCAGGTCAACAACACGCGCGCGGGCCTGACGATCAGCGGTGCATTCCATCATCCGACCAATCTGCCGACCGCCGAGCAGAACCGCTGTGCGTTCGTGCTCGACAGCGGCGCGACGAGCGACGGCGCGTATGCGGTGACGATCAATCGCGCGGATCCGCCGATGCTGTTCGTCGGCAACGGGGTGGTTGGCGGCGGGATTCCGGGCGCAACGATCGCGTTCGCCGGTCTCGAGCCGTTCCCGGGCATCGTGCTCGGCACCGTGCCGTCGCGCACCTTCGATTTCTATCCGTTCATCGGCTTCACCGATACCGAAACCGACTTCTCGAAGGTCGCGGGCAACTACAACGAACTCGGCATCCACCTGTCGCCGGTCGGCGGCAGCGCGCAGAGCAGCACGGGGGCGGTCGGCTGGCAACCCGACGTCGTCAACTGGAACCAGACGTTCAATGCCGACGGCTCGTGCACCATCACGGCAGGCAGCGATTACTCATGCCAGACCACCGGAACGCCGTGGGCGCTGCGCAAGAACGCGGACGGCTCGTCCGACAACGTGTTCGTGAGCCACGCGGTGGCGAACGCGGGCGGCACCCTCATCTATCCGTTCGCGGGGCAGGGATCGGCAATCGTCATCGTCGCGCCGAGTCAGGCGAAGGGCATCATGATCGTCGGCAAGCTGAACGGCGTTCTGGTGCCGGTCGTGATTCGCGTGGGTTATACGCATATCGACGCGAGCAACCTGCTGGCGTCGGTCGCCGATGCCGAGGTGGGGATCTCGATGCTGTCGCGGACGACGGCCGTCTCGGCCAATTCGTTGAAGGGCGGTTTCATCGGCGCAACGAGCGCATCCGCGTGCGGTGTCGTGGCACCCAGCACCGCGACGTTCGCGATCGCGACGGCGGGGCCGAGCTTCAACAACAACGTCCCGCATCCGGATCTGCCCGGCACCTTCGACGGCACCTTCTTCCTGGCGCAGGCCGGCAGTTGCAACGACGGTACCGCCGTATCGACAATGGCCGCGAACTACACGTCGACGCTGTTCCAGGGCGCCACCGCGGCGTTCATCGACCCGCAGACGTCGTCGGTCACGTCGCAGTTCGCGCTCGACTACACGCAGGCCACGCCCGGCAAGATCAAGGTCACGGCGTCGCAGGACTTCAACGCGAAGGGGGCGAACGGCAACGTGGCGATCTTCAGCAAGGGCGACACCGGCTGGCTCGTGACGGCCGGGAACATCTACGCGATGGTCGTCAACAACAACAAGGTCAACCCGTTCTTCACGGTCGGCGCGTTCGTCCAGTAACGGCGGACTGAACACGGAACACCGGCGGCGCACGCGTCGCCGCCGGCGAATCGAAATTCTAGAGGATTCCTATGAATGTGAAGAATTGGATGGCCGCGGCGTCGCTCGCGCCCGTGCTGGTCGCCTGCGGCGGCGACGGCGACCCGCCGCCCGCGCCGGTGGTCAGGCTGTGTCCGCAGACGATCGACTACAACACAGTGTTCATCGGCGGCTCCGGCTCGGGCGAACTCGTGAAGGTGCAGCTCGACACGACGAAGATGACGTACCGGATGACCTACCTCGCATCGCCGGTGCCGACGGCCACCGGCACGGTGCAGCCGACGCGCGACACGGCGCCGGCCAACGTTGTCGACGGCACGCTGGCCGACGAAACGGGCCTGCCGACCGTGAAGCTGAACCAGTGCACGTTCCGGATGCAGAACGCGAGCCTCGACCCGAGCCGGCCGGCGCGCCTGTTCCTCGGTGAGGGCGTGCTGGGTGGTGCGATTCCGGGCGCGACGATCCAGTTCGACGGCATGATCGGCGTGGGCAAGATTCCGAAGACGACGTTCCCGTACTACCCGTTCATCAGCTTCTCGTCGCTCGAAACCGACCTGACGAAGATCGCGGGCACGTACAACCAGCTCGGCTACCACCAGGTGCCGTCGCAGAACTTCCAGCCGGTGGCGCTCGACCAGCAGGTGACGATCAACGCGGACGGCAGCTACGTCGAGACCGACAACTTCGGCAAGAAGAACGGCGGGCAGCCGCTCGCATCGAGCGCGACCGTGAACCAGCCGTTCACGCTGCGCCCGGACGCACCGGCGCTCCAGTCGTTGAACTACCAGCCGCAGATTCCGCCGACGCTCGCCGCACTCGATCCGGCGAAGGGCGGCAAGGGAATCCTGATCGTCGGCAAGCTGCGCAATCAGCTCGTGCCGGTCTTCATCCGCACGGGTGCCGCGAACGCGGACCTCACGCAGGGGCCGCCGAGCGCGGACGACGAATCGGGCATCTCGTTCCTGAGCCCGCAGACGGCAATCACCCAAGGCTCGGAGAACGGCGAGTACACGGGCGTCGACAGCGCGTTCAACTACCGCGCGACCGCGCTCGTCGGTGCGCAGGCGACGCTGCTCGATCCGTTCAACGCGTCCCAGGCCGCGCTCACGCGTGCGCTGAACCTCGACTACACGCAGAAGGTGCCGGGCGTCGTGACGACCGTGCACGCGGACGCGGCGTCCGGGCCGGCGACCGGCAAGTTCGTGTTCACGGGCGGCGTGTTCGGGTTCCTCGACATGGCCGATACGAGCAATCCGTACTTCACGGTCGGCGCGTTCGTGCAGTGATCACACGCGGATGGAGACACGGCGGCGTCGCGCATGGCTGCGCGGCGCCCGGATGGAATGAGGGGGAGACTTCATGAAGAAGCTGATTGTCGCGAGTGTCGTCGCAGGCGTGTCGACGCTCGCATCGGCCCAACAGGCGGGCGACAATGTCGCGACGCTGGGGTGGCTGCACATCATGCCGCAGGATTCGACCAACGGGCTGACGACGAATCTCGCGAGCATGCCGATCAACGGGCCGCTGCGGCTGCCCGGGTCGTTCACGTCGCCGGGCACCAGCCTGACGGTCAACAACGCCGACACGGTCGGCCTCACGCTCACGCACTTCTTCACCGACCATATCGCGGTGACGTCGGTGCTCGGCGTGCCACCCGAGTTCACGCTGACCGGGCACGGCGTGATCCGGCCGCCGGGCCCGGCCGGGTCGCTCGGCAGCGTCAACATGGACAATCCGTCGAACCAGCCGGCCGTGAAGAATGCACGGCAATGGAGCCCGACGATCATTCTTCAGTACTACTTCAATGCACCGACAGCGAAGTTCCGTCCGTTCGTCGGGATCGGCGTGGCCTACAGCTGGTTCAGCAACATCGAACTGAACGGCAACTTCGCGAAGGACATCAACGAGAACCTCGGCAGCGTGCTCGCGGCCGGCGCCGGCAAGCCGGGGCCGACGTCGGTGGAGGGCAAGGCGTCGTCGTCGTTCACGCCGGTCTACAACGTCGGCGCGAGCTATGCGATCGACAAGCACTGGGGGCTGACGGCGACGCTGACCTACATGCCGCTGAAGACCTACTCGTCGCTTGTGATCAAGGCCGCCGACGGCTCGACGCTCGCGACCACGCGCACGCGGCTGAAGGCCGATCCGCTGATCACCTTCGTCGGGATTTCCTACAAGTTCTGAGCCGTCCGGCGTGCACTGGGCACGCCGGCGGTTTCCTGCGACCGAGCGGCCGGGCCGATCCGGCCGGGGCGTCGCGTTCCTGGCGGCATGCCGCCATTTGTGAAGAGAGAGGGGGCAGTTCAAATGAGCATTCGCAAAATCGTATCGCTTGTTGCTGCAGTGGCATTCACCGCGGTTTCGGCCGCGCCTGCTTTCGCCGTGACCGTCTCGCGCGCCGACGGGCAGGCCATGAACCCGAACGGGGAGCCGTTCTCCGCGACGGGCCTCACTGTTCTGGCCAAGGGGTCGATCAACGCAACCTGCAACGCGACGTTCAACGGCACGATCTCCTCGACGGGCATCGTCAACATCACGTCGACGACGTTTACGGGCGCCGCGACGTGCGGCCTGATCAGCGGTAGCGCGACCAGCGCATCGCCGTGGACGGGCCAGGCCGACAGTACGACGCAACTGTCGATCAACAACGCGAAGGTGACCGTTTCGCTGCTCGGCGCTTGCGGGCCGAGCAAGGTCGTGACGACGTGGAGCGATCCGAACTCGTCACTGACGTTCAACAACGCGGTGTTGACACCGGACTGCACGGTCAGCGGCACGGTCGCCACGTCGCCGAAGTTCCACGTGCAGTAAGCGTCGCGCGATCGGAACCGGGCGCCCGCCAGGGACGAGGGCCGTGCAACGATGCGCGGCGGGCGTGCCGGTTTCGCGATGCATTCGCGTCGTCGTTTGGTTCCGCGTGACGACCGGCTGGCCGCCTGCTTCGCGATCCGATGCGGGTGGCCATGCAGGGGGCCGGTGCGACGCACCGTGCCGCCTGCGTCGACGGACATAGAACAATCGTTTCGAATTTGCCAGAACCATTCCGGACTACCCATGCTCACCGACCCAGCGAAGTATGGCGATGCCCGCGCTGCGACGCCCGACCGGCTGCGCACGGCTGCGTGGCTGCAGTACCTGATCGAATATCTGAACGCAGCGGCTTGCGTGGCGACGGACGACGCTGGCGCAACGACCGCGCGGTCGTCGCGTACGGCCAGCGTGCGCACGGGCGTGCCGCTGCCGCACGAAGCGCTTGCCGTCCTCCACGAACTCGCACCGTGGACGGCAATGGACGGCGGCGGTTGCGCGTGCGACGCGACCGAGCCGCTCGGCGCGTGCATCCACGTGCCGAATGCGCGGCAACTTGCGCACGCGGAACGATGCTGCCCGGGATCGCGCGCAGTATTCGAAGCAGCGCACGGTGTCGTCGATGCGTGGGCCTTCGACGATCCCGCCGACGGCTGGGCCGCGCTGGAGCGCATTGCCGGCGGCGTCGAACCTGGCGGTGTCGACGGCGCCGACGGGCACGACGGCCGAAAACAACCCGCGAGCGGCGAAGCACAGCCCGCGAAGAACCTGAGAGAACGACGGGCGGCAGTCGTGGCCGCGTGCGTGGACCCGTCCGCGCGGCCCGGCGCGATCATCGACGCGATCGTGCTGCGCATCTGCGGGCCGCGCGACGATGCCGCCCGCATCGACGAGATGGCCGCGCTCGCGATGTTCTGCGCGGAGCTGGCTGCCGGAAAAGGGGCGTCCTTTGCCGCGTACGGCGGTCGGCACAATCTCGTCGCGCGCGCGATTCGCGAACGACGTGCCGATCTCGCGTCGGTCGACGGCCTGCTTGCGGCGGTGTTCGTGTGCCGGCTCGACCGGCTCGTCGGTGCGGGCAGTTTCTGGGCGTATTACCTGCTGGCGGGCATCGTGATCGCGGCGCCGGGCATGGTGCGCGAGTTCGCGCGGCGTTTTCATGGCGACGCGTGGCAGGCGTGGCTCGATGAAGTGCTCGCGTGGCCCGCGGTCGGTCGCTTCGGGATGAAGGAGGATGTCGCGTTCGAGCGTCTGAGCGGCGCGATGAGCCTGACGTCGCGATCGAATCCGATCGTGCGCGCGAAACGCGTGCGGCCGAGGGTGGCTGCGATCAAGCGCTTCAGTACGGGCGGCGAGCGCGCCCGATGAAATAAAAAACGGCTCGCGGCGAGAACGCGGCGAGCCGTGCATGTTGCTGCTGCGCCCCGGGGAAGGGCGCTCGCGCGGTTACGCCGTTTCCGGCTGCCGCACCGCCTTCGCGATATTGCGCGCCATCGCGCCGTTCGCGACGAAGTAAGGCACGTCCACGCGCGCCAGCGGCGTGCGGCCGCGGATCTTGTCGGCGATCTTCTCCGCGATCATGATCGTCGGCGCGTTCAGGTTGCCGGTCGTGATGATCGGCATGATCGACGCATCGACCACACGCAGCCCTTCGAGCCCGTGCACGCGGCCTTCCTCGTCGACCACGGCCATGTCGTCGTAACCCATCTTGCACGAGCACGACGGATGGAACGCGGTTTCCGCGCGGGCCCGCACGAACGCGTCGAGTTCCTTGTCGCTCTTGCAGTCGGCACCCGGGTTCAGCTCGCGGCCGCGATAGCGGTCGAGCGCGGGCTGCCGCATGATCTCGCGTGTCGCGCGGATCGCATCGCGGAACTCGCGCCAGTCGAGCGATTCGGCCATGTAGTTGAACAGGATGCTCGGATGATCGTTCGGATCGCGCGAGCGCAGTTTCACGCGGCCACGGCTCGGCGAACGCATCGAGCCGACGTGCGCCTGGAAGCCGTGCATCTCGATCGCGTTCGAGCCGTTGTAGTTGATCGCGACGGGCAGGAAGTGATACTGGATGTTCGGCCACAGATCGTCGTCGCGCGTGCGGATGAAGCCGCCCGCCTCGAAGTGGTTGGTCGCGCCGAGGCCGGTGCCGTTCAGCATCCACTCGAGGCCGATCTTCGGCTGGTTCCACCACTTGAGCGCCGGATACAGCGACACCGGCTCCTTGCACTCGTACTGGATGTACATCTCCAGGTGATCCTGCAGGTTCTGGCCGACGCCGGGCAGATCGAGGACGACGGGGATGTCGAGTTCCTTCAGCCACGCGCCGGGGCCGACGCCCGAGCGCTGCAGCAGTTGCGGCGACGCGATCGCGCCGCTGCACACGAGCACTTCGCGGCGCGCATGCGCGGTCGCGCGCTCGCTGCCGCGCAGGTACGTGACGCCCGATGCGCGCTTGCCGTCGAACAGGATGCGGTCGGCGAGCGCGTGCGTGACGATCTCGAGGTTCGGCCGCACCTTCGCCTGGTCGAGATAGCCGCGCGCGGTGCTCGCGCGGCGGCCCTTCGGCGTGACGGTGCGGTCCATCGGGCCGAAGCCTTCCTGCTGATAGCCGTTCAGGTCGTCGGTGCGCGGATAGCCGGCCTGCACGCCCGCATCGACCATCGCCTCGAACAGCGGGTTCACGCCCGGCTTGCTGGTCGTGACCGACACGGGGCCGTCGCCGCCGTGATAGTCGTTCGGGCCCACGTCGCGCGTCTCGGCCTTCTTGAAGTACGGCAGGCAGTCGAGATACGTCCAGTTCTCGAGCCCCTTGTGCGTCGACCAGTTGTCGTAGTCGAGCGCGTTGCCGCGGATGTAGCACATCCCGTTGATCAGCGACGAGCCGCCGAGCCCCTTGCCGCGGCCGCATTCCATCCGGCGGTTGTCCATGTGCGGCTCGGGGTCGGTCTCGTAGGCCCAGTTGTAGCGACGGCCCTGCAGCGGATAGGCGAGTGCCGCCGGCATCTGCGTACGGAAGTCGAAGCGGTAGTCGGGGCCGCCCGCTTCGAGCAGCAGCACCGTGACGTTCGGATCTTCCGTCAGGCGCGTCGCGAGCACGTTGCCCGCGGAACCGGCGCCGCAGATGATGTAGTCGTATTCGCGTGTCGTCATGACGGTCAGTCTCCTTTCGTGATCCTTAAAACACCGGGTTGTAGCGGCCGAGCTCGACCTGCACCGACTTGATTCGAGTGTAGTGCTCGAGCGTCGTGATGCCGTTCTCGCGTCCGACACCGGATTGCTTGTATCCGCCAACCGGCATCTCGGCCGGCGATTCGCCCCACGTGTTGATCCAGCAGATGCCGGCTTCGAGGCGGTGGATCGTGCGATGCGCGCGCGACAGGTTCTCGGTCACGACACCGGCCGCGAGGCCATAGTGCGTGTCGTTCGCGCGGGCAATCACTTCGTCTTCCGATGCGAAATCGAGGATGCTCATCACCGGCCCGAAAATCTCTTCGCGGACGATCTTCATGTCGTCGCGGCAGTCGCCGAACACGGTCGGCGCGACGTACTGGCCGCTGCCGAAGTGGCCGTCGGTCAGGCGCGTGCCGCCCGCGAGCAACTTCGCGCCTTCGGCCTTGCCGCTCTCGATGAAGCCGAGCACCTTGTCGAGCTGCGCGGCCGACACGAGCGGGCCGAAGTTGGTGTCGGCATCGGTCGGCTTGCCGACGCGAATGCGCTTCACGCGTTCAAGCACCTTCTGCGTGAACGTGTCCTTCACCGAGCCGTGCACGAACACGCGCGTGCCGTTGGTGCAGACCTGGCCCGAGCTGAAGAAGTTGGCGGTGACCGCGATGTCGGCGGCGCGGTCGAGGTCGGCATCCTCGAACACGATCAGCGGCGACTTGCCGCCGAGCTCCATCGTCACTTCCTTCAGCGACGATGCGCCGGCGAGCGACATCACTTTCTTGCCGGTCTCGACGCCGCCGGTGAACGACACCTTCGCGATGTCCGGATGGCCCGTCAGCAGCGCACCGACCGAACCGTCACCCTGCACGACGTTGAACACGCCGGCCGGCACGCCGGCTTCCGTATAGATTTCCGCGAGCTTCAGCGCGGTGAGCGGCGTGACTTCGCTCGGCTTGAACACCATCGCGTTGCCGGCCGCGAGCGCGGGCGCCGTCTTCCAGCACGCGATCTGGATCGGGTAGTTCCATGCACCGATGCCCGCGCACACGCCGAGCGGTTCGCGGCGCGTATACACGAACGACTCGGCGCGCAGCGGCACCTGCAGCCCCTCGATCGCGGTCGCGAGGCCCGCGTAGTATTCGATCACGTCCGCGCCCGTGACGATGTCGACCGCGAGCGTCTCGCCGATCGGCTTGCCGGTGTCGCGCGTCTCGATCGCCGCGAGTTCGCCGTTGCGTTCGCGCAGCAGGTCGACCGCGCGGCGCAGGATGCGCGAGCGCTGCATCGCGGTCATCGCGGCCCATTCGCGCTGGCCTTCCTGTGCCGATGCGACCGCGCGGTCGACGTCGGCCGCGCTTGCCTGCTGCACCTGTGCGAGCAGTTCGCCGGTGGCGGGGTCGAAGGTGTCGAAAGTCTTGCCGCTGGTGGCGTCGACGTAACCGCCGCCGATGTAGAGGCGCTGCAAACCGTATACGGACATGAGGATCTCCTTGAGGGCGACTGCGTGACGCGTCAGTCTGACGCGAGGAGCAGGTCGATGTAATTGTGGGCGAGCTTCAGTGCAGCCCGTGTGTCGATCGGGCCGCCGGCGAGCGCACCGCGCAGCCACAGGCCGTCGATCAGCGCGGCGAGGCCGCTGGCGGCGTCCCGTGCCTTCGCGCGCGGCAACGCCTTGGCGAATTCCGCGCACAGGTTCGAATGGAGGCGCCGCGTGTTGACGTGCTGCAGGCGCTTGAGCATCGCGTCGTGCATGCTCTGCGACCAGAACGCGAGCCAGGTCTTCATCACGGGTGCGCTGACCTGCGTGTCGTCGAAGTTCGCGGCGACGATCGCGCGCAGCCGGGACCGCGGGTCCTTGCGTGCCGCGACGCGGCGGCGCGTGGTGGCCGCCCACAGATCGCGCAGCACGTGCCGCATCGTGGCTTCGAGCAGGCCGTCCTTGTCGCCGAAGTAATGGCTGACGATACCGGTCGAGATGTTCGCGCGCTGCGCGACCGATGCGAGCGTCGTGCCGGGGAGGCCGGCCTCGTCGATGGAGCGCAGCGTCGCGTCGATCAACTGCGCGCGACGAATCTCCCGCATTCCGACCTTCGGCATTGCGATCCCCTTCGCCCGAACGGGCCGTTCCTGGAAGTCGACAGCTTATCGGTTTTTTATTGACCGTTCAATCAACAAAAAAACAGGGTCCGACGGTGAATCGAGCGATCGGTTGGGCGAGCAGACGCTGCCGGCGTGATTGTGCAGGTGCGGAAAAACGCGTTGAAAGAAGGTTAAATAACTTGAAGTTTGTTTAAAACGATTTCCGAAAAGATGGCGCAATGGTTGCGAAAGTTAATTGAATCGATTTATTACACGCCGAAAGAATGTCGAGCTATGTGAGATTTTCTGAAATTCGAAAATTCGAGTCTCGGGTTTCGTCGTGGGTAATTTCCCGGAATTCGTTTCAATCATCCGATTGAAACTTGATATCGTGTTGAAATTAAAGGAAATAATTTTGATGATAGATTGTTTATCGGCTCGATCGCAAACGATTGCTGTCAACTTGGGACCGTGTCCGTCTACCATAAAAAATGCAAAATATATTTGAATCCGGCGTATTTCCGGGCGGAGTAGAGGGGATCGTTGGAATGACTTGAGTAAGTAATATTGCCCGTATTAGTATGGCGCCGAACCAAAAGGAATGAATCGGCGCCGCGGGTTTTTCCCGCGGTGCGTCGGCAATGGGCGCGGCCAACGACCGCGACAGGGCCGGCGCCCGCCATTGCGCACCTGCAGCATGCCGCGACGCCGAGACGCCGCATCCACCGGAGAACGACGATGCCGACCGAAAAACACGTGGTCCCGCTACCGAATGGTCTGAAGGTCTACGTCGAACGGAACGTGTTCGATCCGTCGTTCGATACGGCGATGCTCGTCAACGGCGCGCTCGCGACGACCGCATCGTTCGGGCAGACCGTCCAGTATCTCGGCGAGCGGATGAACACGATCTGCTTCGACCTGCCGTATGCGGGGCAGTCGCGCCAGCACAACCCCGGCTGCTTCATTCTGACCAAGGACGACGAGGCCGCGATTCTCCAGCATCTGGTCGAACGCTTCGCGCCGGCGTTCCTCGTATCGGTGTCGTGGGGCGGTGTCGCGTCGCTGTTCGCGCTCGCGCGCGGCTGCCCGAGCGTGCGGCGCGCGGCGATCTGCTCGTTCTCGCCGTTCCTGAACGACGCGATGGTCGACTACGTGACGCGCGCCCGCGACCACATCGCGGCAGGCGAGAACCTGAAGGCCGCGCAGCTGCTGAACGATACGGTCGGCCGCTACCTGCCGCGCATCATGAAGCTCTACAACTACCGCTATCTGACGCGCTTGCCGCGTGACGAGCAGGACCAGGTCGCGTTCCACGTCGACCAGATCCTGTCGCTGCAGCCGGAGCGCTACCTGAGCGAGTTTTCCAACATCGGCTGCGAGTTGCTGTTCCTGAACGGCGAGCGCGACGAATACACGACGCCGGCCGATGTCCGCCAGCTCGCCGCGCACGTGCCGCGCGCGCGCTTCGCGACGATTCCCGACGCCGGTCATTTCCTCGACATCGAAGGCCGCGCGCAGCGCGAAACCACGCGCGCGGCGCTGCTCGACTTCTTCTGCGATACGCCGCCCGTCGCCGCGGGCCTCGCGCTCGGCGCCGCACACGCATGCGTGTCCGCGCCGATGCCGGCGCTGTCGTCATGACGCAGCACGTCGCGCACCTGGCACACCGGGCGCATCCGAATTTTCTTTCACACGAGGCAGGCCAGCCGTGAATATCGTTCAGACCATCGCCATCGTCGTTCCCTGGGCCGCGTGGCTCGCCTACTGGATCGCGACGTCGCAGGCCGTGAAGACGACCGTGCGCAAGGAGGCGTCGCGCTCGCGCACGCTGCAGTCGATTCCGCTGATCGTCGGCGGCGCGCTGATCATCCTGCCCGATCCGTCGTGGCAGGCACTCGTGCCCGACTGGCAGCGCTTCGGCCTGCAGGCGCAATGCGGGCTCGCGGTGCTCGTCGCGGGGCTGCTGTTCTCCGTGTGGGCGCGGCTGCATCTCGGCACGAACTGGAGCGTGTCGGTCACGCTGAAGGAAGACCACGAACTCGTCCGCACCGGGCCGTATGCGCTCGTGCGTCACCCGATCTATACGGGCTGCCTGATCGCGCTGGTCGGCGCCGCGCTGATCGGCGGCGAGTGGCGCGGCGCGCTTGGCGTCGCGCTCGTGTTCGCGTCGCTCGCGTACAAGGTACGCGTCGAGGAAAGCTGGCTGACCGGGTATTTCGGGCCGGCGTACGCGCAATACCGCCGCGAGGTCGCGGCGCTGATCCCCGGCTTCTATTGACCCCGCGAGGCGCGCGATGGCGAAAGTGATCGTGACCGCGATCGGGTCGGCGGGCGACGTGCATCCGCTGCTCGGCGTCGCGCGTGCGCTCGCGCTGCGCGGCCACGACGTCGTGTTTTGCACGCACGCGCCGTTCGAGGCGATCGTGCGCCGTTGCGGGTTCGCGTTCGTGCCGATCGGCACCGCGGCCGAATACGAGGCCGCGATGGCGAACCCCGCGCTGTGGGATTCGCGCACGTCGTTTCGCACGCTGTGGCAGGTGATCGCGCCGACGCTGCGCCCGCACTACGACGCGCTGCGCGCACTGGCTGATGGCGATACGGTACTCGTCGGCACGCTGTGGGCGTTCTCCGCGCGCTTCATGCAGGAACTGCACGGCACGCCGTACGTATCGGTGCAGGTGTCGCCGTCGACGCTGCTGTCCGCCCATGCGCCGCCGACGCACCCGCGCCTGACGATTCCCGCACGCTGGCCGCTGCCGGTGAAGGCGGCGCTGATGACGCTGATCGAGCGCCAGGTGCTCGATCGCACCTGCGGCCCCGCGCTCAACGCGGTGCGCCGCGAGCTCGGGCTCGCGCCCGCGCGGCGCGTGCTGGGCCGCTGGCTGCATTCGACCGACGGCGTGCTGTGCCTGTTTCCCGGCTGGTTCGCGCCGCCGCAGCCGGACTGGCCGTCGAATCACCTGCAAAGCGGTTTCCCGTTGTTCAACGATATTGCGACACCCGACGAAGATGTGGCACTCGATGCGTATCTCGCGGCCGGTGAACCCCCGGTCGTGTTCACGGCCGGTTCGACACGCGTCGATCACGCGGCGTATGCGCGCGCGGTGGCGGATGCGCTGCGCGCGAACGGCGCGCGCGGGATCCTGCTGAGCCCGCACGATGCGGCGCCGGACGGCGATCGGCTGCTCGTGCGCCGCTTCGTGCCGATGCGCACGCTGCTGCCGCGTTGCCGCGCGCTCGTGCATCACGGCGGGATCGGCACGGCGGCGCTCGCGTTCGAAGCCGGAATTCCGCAGGTCGTGACACCGTTCGCGCACGACCAGTTCGACAACGCGCAGCGCGTCGCGGCAAGCGGGGCCGGCGTGCGCGTCGACGATGCGGTCGACGGCGTGCGTCTCGGTGCGGCGCTCGCGCGCGTGCTGGATGAACCCGAATTGTCCTTGCATGCGGAACGCACGCGTGCGCTGATCAACGCGGCGCCGGACGGCTGCGAAACGGCTGCCGATTACATCGAGCGCTTCGTGCCGAGCCGCGGACGCGCGATCTCGCCGCCCGTTGTCGCGTTGGCGGGCGCATGAGCACGGCATCGCCGCTTCAGGACACGCCCGCCGCCTTCGACGCGAGCGAACCCGCACCCGTTGCGCCGCCGGTGCGCGGCGCCCGGCTCGCGCTGCTGACGTTCGCGCTGTCGCTCGCGACCTTCATCGAAGTGCTCGACTCGACCGTCACCAACGTCGCGGTGCCCGCGATCTCGGGCAGTCTCGGCGTCTCGAACAGCCAGGGTACGTGGGTGATCAGCTCGTATTCGGTCGCGGCCGCGATCGCGGTGCCGCTGACCGGCTGGCTCGCGCGGCGCGTCGGCGAGCTGCGGCTGTTCGTCGGCGCGGTGCTGCTGTTCACGCTGACGTCGCTGCTGTGCGGCCTCGCGCGCGACCTGCACGTGCTGGTGGTCTGCCGCGCGCTGCAGGGGCTGTGCTCGGGGCCGATGGTGCCGCTGTCGCAGACGATCCTGCTGCGCACGTTCCCGCCGGACAGGCGCACCGTCGCGCTCGCGCTATGGGCGATGACGGTGCTGCTCGCGCCGATCTTCGGGCCGGTGGTCGGCGGCTGGATCGTCGACAGCTTCTCGTGGCCGTGGATTTTCCTGATCAATTTGCCGATCGGGCTGTTCTCGTTCGCGGTCTGCACCGCGATGCTGCGCCCCGACGCGCAGCGTGGTGAGGCCGGCCCGATCGACGTGCCGGGCATCGTGCTGCTCGTGATCGGCGTCGGTTCGCTGCAGGCGATGCTCGATCTCGGCCACGACAAGGGCTGGTTCGATTCGCCGCTGATCGTCACGCTCGCGGTGGTCGCGGGGCTCGCGATCGTGTCGCTGCTGATCTGGGAGGCGGGCGAGGCCCATCCGGTCGTGGACCTGAGCCTGTTTCGCGATCGCACGTTCTCGTTCTGCGTGCTGATCATCTCGCTCGGGATGATGAGCTTCTCGGTGGTGGGTGTCGTGTTCCCGCTGTGGATGCAGGCGGTGATGGGCTACAACGCATTCCACGCGGGGCTCGCCACCGCGTCGCTCGGCGTGCTCGCGCTCGTGTTCTCGATTCTCGTCGGCCTGCACGCGCACCGTTTCGACGCGCGCGTGCTCGCGACCTTCGGCTTCCTCGTGTTCGCGGCCGTGCTCGCATGGGATGCGCACTTCACGCTGAAGATGACGTTCGCGCAGATCGCCGCGCCCGGGCTGATCCAGGGCATCGGGCTGCCGTGTTTCTTCATTCCGCTGACCGCCGCGACGCTGTCGCGCATTCCGGACGACCGGCTCGCGGCGGCGTCGAGCCTGTCGAACTTCCTGCGCACGCTGTCCGCCGCGTTCGGCACCGCAATGAGCGTGACGCTGTGGGACAACCGTGCGACCTATCACTACGACATCGTGTCGCAATCGGTCACGCACGCGTCGGCGAACACGCAGCGCTTCGTGCACACGCTGAACGCGATGGGCGTGGACGGCGTGCGCGAGCTATCCACGCTGCACCAGGTCGTGATGCAACAGGCGTACATGATGGCGACGGGCGACATGTTCTGGATGGCGAGCATGACCTGCCTCGTGCTCGCCGCGATGATGTGGCTCACGCGGCCGAAGCGCGGCGCGGCAGCTTCGTTCGGACATTGAGGAGAGCGGCATGACGACACTCGGCGCACTCGTGATCCTGTATCACCCGACCGACGCGCAGCTCGCGGCGCTCGGCACGTGGCGGCATGCGTGCGACGCGCTTCTCGTCGTCGACAACACGCCGCAGCCCGATCCGCGCGCAAGCGAACTGTGCGCGCGTGACGGCATCGCGCTGCTGCATCACGGCAATCGCGGCGGAGTCGCGGGCGCGTACAACGCGGGGCTCGCGGCGCTGTTTCGCGACAACGTCGATGCGGTCGCGCTGTTCGACCAGGATTCGTCGGTGCCGGCCGGTTACTTTGCGACGATGCGCGACGCCTGCGCGGGGCTCGTGGGGCGCGCGTTCCTTGCCGGCCCGCGCATCTTCGACGAGAACGCGCGCAGCTTCCTGCCCGAGCTGGCGACCAACGGGATCGCGTTACGCCGGCTGCGCGTCGATCCCGATGCGCAATTGCAGCGCTGTGCGTTCCTGATCTCGTCGGGCTGCGTCGTGTCGCGCGCCGCGTTCGACGTGCTCGGCCGCTTCGATGAGACGCTGTTCATCGATCACGTCGATACCGAATACAGCTTCCGCGCGCTCGCGCGCAACGTGCCGCTCTACGTTGTGCCGTCGCTGGTGCTGCCGCACCGGATCGGCGCGAAGCAGCGTCACGCGTTCGGCCCTTTCGAAATGACGTCGATGAATCACTCGTGGCAACGGCGCTACTACAGCGCACGCAATGCGGTGCAGCTCGGGATGCAGTACGGGCTGCGCTTTCCGGTGGCGATCGTGCCGAACCTGCTGACCGTGTGGCAGGTCGTGCAGATCGCGCTCGTCGAGCGCGACAAGCGCGACAAGCTCGCCGGCATCCTGTTCGGTATCGCGGACGGCCTGTTCGGCCGGCTCGGTCCGCTCGAGCGCACGCGGCCGCGTCTGGCCGCACGTGCGCAACGCGTCTAGCAGGGATGAGGGAAACGATGCGGCGTGTGAAAGAAAATACGGCAGCGCTGGCGCGTGGCGTGAAGGGCGGTGCGTTGATCGGCGCCGCGGCGGCGGCGATGGCATTGGGCGGATGTGTGCCGACGGGCTTCCTGCCGTCGCTGTCGTTGCGCGCGCCGGCCGACGATGCGCTCGCGCACACGGCCGGCCTCGGCATGAACGGTGCGTGGCCCGCACCCGACTGGGTGAAGCAACTGCAGGATCCGCAGCTCGACGCGCTGGTCGCCGAGGCATCGCAAAACAATCCCGACCTGCAGGTCGCTCAGGCGCGGTTGCGGATCGCGCAGGCGCAGCTTCAGCAGTTCGATTCGTTGACGGGGCTGACGGGCACGGCCGGCGCAACGATCAGCCGCGCGCGGATGCCGAAGCCGGGCGACGACGTCGCCAACGTTTCGGTCGGCGGCTATCGCGTGCCCGTCGAGATATTTGGCGATCCGAACGTATCGCCGTCGTCGGTGTTCGTCGGGCTCAACTACCAGCTCGACCTGTGGGGCAAGAACCGCGCGGCGACGAAGAGCCTGATGTCGCTGCGTGAAGCGGCGCGGGTCGAAGCCGAGCAGGTGCGGCTCACGCTGGCGGTCGCGATCGTCACCGTGTACTGCCAGCTCGACCAGGCGTACGCGACGCAGGATCTGCTGCAGCAGAAGCTGAAGGTCAGTCAGCGCGTGACGGCCGTGCTGCGCGAGCGAACCGCGCGCGGGCTCGACAACGCGTACGACGCGAGCGACGCATCGATCAAGCGCAGCAAACTGCTCGCGCAGATCGCGCTGAACGACGAGCAGATCAAGCTCGCGCAACTGCAGCTCGGTGTGCTGTCGGGCCGCGGCCCGGAGCGCGGGCTCGCGCTGCAGCGGCCGCGCGTCGGCGCATTGGCCGGCGGCGCGCTGCCCGCGCGGCTGCCGGCCGATCTGCTGGGCCGTCGGCCCGACATCGTCGCCGCGCGGCTGCGTGTCGAGGCCGCGTTCGCGAATGCCGATTCGACGCGCGCGCAGTTCTATCCGGACGTGAATCTCGTCGCGCTCGGCGGCGTGTTCGCGCTGACGCCCGCGTCGCTGTTCTCGCGCGACGCGCTTGGCGGCTCCGTCGGCCCGGCGATCTCGCTGCCGGTGTTCGATCGCGGCCGGCTGAAGGCGAAGCTCGGCGCGGACGTCGCGCAGGCCGACGTCGCGATCGGCCTGTACAACAAGACCGTCGACGACGCGCTCGGTCAGGTCGCGCAGATCGTCACGTCTCTGCGTACGTCGCAGACGCTCGTCGCGCAGCAGCAGGACGCGGTCGCGGCCGCGCAAAAGATCGTGGAGATTGCGACTGACCGTCATCGGCGCGGCGTGCTGATGCAGAAGGACGTCGATGTCGCGGATCTCACGTTGATCGACGAGCGCGCACAGATGATCGCGTTGCTCGGCCGACAGCGGACGCTGCGTGTCGGGTTGATCGGTGCGCTGGGCGGCGGGTTCGACGCAGGCGCGACGGTCGCGCAGGCGCCGACCGTGCATCGGGCGCGCGGCGGGGCGGCGAAGCGGGGTGCTTCGATCGCCACATCCGCAGCGCCCGTCGTGGCGGCTGCGACCGCCACGACCGCACCGACCGCCGCCGCGACCACCAGCCAGTCGGTGGCGGGGCCGTCGGCCGATGCGCGTGCGCGGAGCGTGGCCGTCCCGCAGGTCGTCGCAGCATCGAATGCGGCGGCTGCACGACGCGACGACGCGGCCCGCACGCCGGCCGTCGGCGCGACGCCTCGCGGCGCCCCCGTTTCCGCGCGCACGGCGGCAGTGAATCCAGCGCCGGGCCCGTCGGCCATGCCGCCGATCCCCTTGTTCCAGCATGACCGCCTGATCGTTACGCAAAGCGACTGATGCACCACGACAACCTTCATACCGCCGCGCAGCCGGCTGCCCTGAACGATCCCGCACTCGACGCGCGCCGGGCGACGCGCCGCAAGCGCTTCACGCTGTTCTTCGCGGTCGTGCTGCTGGCCGCGCTCGTCTGGATCGCGTTCTGGCTGTTGCATGACCGCTATTACGAAGACACCGACGACGCGTACGTCGCAGGCAGCATCGTGCAGGTCGCGGCGCAGATTCCGGGCACCGTGACCGACGTGCTGGTCGCCGATACGCAGGCCGTGCGTGCCGGGCAGACGCTGGTGCGGCTCGACGACACCGAGGCGTCCGTTGCGTTCGCACAGGCGAAGGCGCAACTCGTGCAGGCCGTGCGGCAGGTCGCGAACGCGAAGATCTCGAACACGATGTACGTCGAAGCCGTGACCGCGCGTCAGGCCGACCTGTCGCTCGCGCAGCGCGCGCTCGCCGCGCGCTCGGGCGCGTCGGTCGAGATCGTCGCGCCGGAGGAACTGGCGCGCGCGCGCGCGGCGGTCGCCGGTGCGCAGGCCAATCTCGCGGCCGCACAGGCGCAGCTCGATGCGGCGCGCGCGCTCGGCACCCGGTTGCCCGTCGACGAAAGCCCGGCCGTCGTGCAGGCGGCCGCGCAGTTCAAGCTCGCGTACCGGAACCTGAAGCGCACGACGATCGTCGCGCCGGTCGACGGCACGATCGGTCAACGTTCGGTGCAGGTCGGCCAGCAGGTCGGGCCCGGCGTGCCGCTGATGTCGATCGTGCAGCTCAGTCAGTTGTGGATCGAGGCAAATTTCAAGGAAGGGCAGATCCGCCACATGCGCATCGGGCAGCCGGTCGAGATCGTGTCGGATCTCTACGGCTCGCGCGTGACCTATCGCGGCCGCGTGCAGGGCTTCTCGGCCGGCACCGGCAGCGCGTTCTCGATGCTGCCCTCGCAGAACGCGGCCGGCAACTGGATCAAGGTCGTGCAACGCGTGCCGGTCGTGATCGCGATCGATCCCCGCGATCTGGCCGCGCATCCGCTGCGGGTCGGGCTGTCGATGCGTGCGACCGTCGATACGCGCAACCGCGACGGCCATGCGCTCGACAGCGAGCCGCCGACGCCGGCCGTCAGTACGCGCGTGCACGACGGGGTGGCGAGCGACGCGGAAGCGGCGGCCGCCGCGATCGTTCGCGAGAATCAGGGCGGGTAACGCGCACCCGACCGACGGGGCGGCCTGCTCGCGCCGATCGGCCGGGTCGCGCGCTCACGCGTTCCGTGCCGTGCACGATCGCGCACTCCGGCCGTCTTTCCTGACCCGACTTTCGTGTTTCCGCCATGGATGTCGGCACCGTTCAAACGCATGTCGCGTTTGAGACATCGGGGCCCCCACCTCCGGGACTACTCTCGAACAGCACGTTGCGTAGCGCCGCATCCGTCGGCGCGCGGCAGCGCCATCAACGAGACATGGAGACAATACGATGAGCAGCAATCGAGGTGTCGTCTATCTTGGGCCGGGCAAGGTCGAAGTGCAGAAGATCGATTATCCGAAAATGGTCGATCCGACCGGCCGCGCGATCGGCCACGGTGTCATCCTGAAAGTGGTGAGCACGAACATCTGCGGCTCCGACCAGCACATGGTGCGCGGCCGCACGACCGCTCCGGTCGGCCTCGTGCTCGGTCACGAGATCACGGGCGAAGTAGTCGAGGTGGGCCCGGACGTCGAGACGCTGAAGATCGGTGATCTCGTGTCGGTGCCGTTCAACGTCGCATGCGGCCGCTGCGCGATGTGCAAGGACACGCATACGGGTGTGTGCCTGAACGTGAACCCGTCGCGTGCCGGCGGTGCTTACGGCTACGTCGACATGGGCGGCTGGATCGGCGGCCAGGCCGAGTACGTGCTCGTGCCGTACGCGGACTTCAACCTGCTGAAATTCCCCGACCGCGACCAGGCGATGGCGAAGATTCGCGATCTGACCTGCCTCTCCGACATTCTTCCGACCGGCTATCACGGCGCGGTGAGCGCGGGCGTGAAGCCGGGCTCGACGGTCTACATTGCGGGGGCGGGCCCGGTCGGCATGGCGGCGGCCGCGTCGGCGCGCCTGCTCGGCGCGGCGGTGACGATCGTCGGCGACATGAACGCGGAACGCCTCGCGCACGCGCGGGCGATGGGCTTCGAGACGGTCGACCTGTCGAAGGACGCGTCGCTCGGCGAGCAGATCGAGCAGATCCTCGGCGTGCCGGAGATCGATTGCGCGGTCGACTGCGTCGGCTTCGAGGCGCACGGCCACGGTTCGTCGGGCCATTCCGAGGAAGCGCCCGCGACGGTACTGAACTCGCTGATGGAAATCACGCGGCCGGCCGGCGCGATCGGCATCCCGGGCCTGTATGTGACGGACGATCCGGGCGCGAAGGACAAGGCCGCGCAGCACGGCAGCCTGAGCATCCGCTTCGGCCTCGGCTGGGCGAAGTCGCACTCGTTCTTCACGGGCCAGACGCCGGTGCTCAAGTACAACCGCAACCTGATGCAGGCAATCCTGTTCGACCGTCTGCCGATCGCGAAGATCGTCAACGTCGAAGTGATCTCGCTCGACCAGGCGCCGGAAGGCTACAAGAAGTTCGACGGCGGCGCGCCGCGCAAATTCGTGATCGATCCGCACGGCTTGCTGGCGGCCTGACGCACGAACGACGGGCATGAAGCGGGCGGCACCGGAGACGGTGCCGCCCGTTTTTCGTCGTGGGCGTGGCTGCGGTCGCCGTGCGCCGCGCGCTCAATGCCCGCGATAGATCATCGCCGTTTCGGCCCCGCTCGCCATCGCGCGCCGACCATGACGCGTATGCAGGGTCACGCGGCGTATCGCGTGTCCGCGTCGCGTCGCGGTGGCACCGCCTTTCCAGTCGGCGACGCGGATGCCGCCGCCGCGCGCGCTGTCCGGCCCGTGAACCGGCGGCGCGTGCCGCGCGAGCGTCGTCATCGGGCGTCCTGCCGCGTGTCGGGGCGTGCCCGCATTGCCGGGCTGAGCGGCCTTGCTCGACCGATCGGCGTCGGTGTCGACGTTGGCGTCGGCGAGCCGATCGGCGTCGACTGCCGCGCGCTCGGCCGGATGAAATGCCTGGATGGGCACGGGCCCGACCGGCAACGTCGGCGCGTCAGCCGCATGCAGACTGGCGTAAGCCGTCACCGGGCGAGACGCGCCCGGTCCGCGACAGACGGGATCCACCCGGCACGTCCGGTCATACGTCACATAGCCGCCGACCAGCATCACGAGGGTCAGGATGCTCAGCAGCGGCGCGCTCGACGCGCGCGGCCGCTGGACCGCCGCGCCGCGCACCGCGGCCGCGACGCGCGACGACCACGTCGGGACCGGCTGCGCCTCGTGCGGAGGCGTGGCCTGCGCGGCGGGCGCATCGTCGTTCGATCGGCGCAGCGGCGCGAACGGCCAGCCTCCCTGTCCGCAGACGGGGCACTGCTCGCTGGCGCGGAACGCCATGAAGCCGCACTGCCGGCAGCGCTGGCTGACGGTGGCGCGCGGCTCGGCACGCAGGTTCAGTGCGCCGCGCAGCGTGTCGCGCGTGCGGACTTTCCGGTTGGGCAGGACTTGCATGATCGTTGCTACCTCGTCTGCTGTTGCCGCCCCGCGAGCCTTCCGATGGTGCGCATCGCGTCCTCGACGGCAGGGGTCCACGGTCGGCCATAGTTCAGCCGGACGTAGCGGTGAAAGGCGCCCGTCATCGAAAAGATCGGCCCGGGCGCGAGGCTGACCCCATTCTCCATCGCGTCGCCGAACAACTGCATCGCATCCACGTGCGGCGGCAATTCGATCCACAGGAAATATCCGCCGCGCGGGGCATACACCTCGGTGTCGGCCGGGAAGTACGCGCGAACGGCCGCGAGCATCTGCGCCTGGTGGGCCGCGAGGTTGAGCCGGAGCCTGCGCAGGAAGCGGTCGTACGCGCCGTTGCGCAGATAGCTGGACACGGCCATCTGCGCGGGCACGTCCGCCGCCGGCGCGCTCGCGTTCTTCACCTGCCTGATCTGCTTCACGTAACGTCCGGCGGCGACCCAGCCGACCCGGAAACCGGGGGCGAGGCACTTCGAGAACGAACCGCAATGCAGCACGAGCCCGTTGTCGTCATACAGTTTCGCGGGGCGCGTGGGCGTCGGGCCGAAATGTAGTTCTCCGAACACGTCGTCCTCGATCAGCGGCACCTGGTGCGATGCGAGCAGTTCGATCAGCCGGCGCTTGCGCTCGTCGGGCAGCGTCGCGCCGGTCGGGTTGTGGAACGAGGTCATGAACCAGCACGCGCGCACCGGATGCGTGTCGAGCACGTCGGCGAGCGCGTCGAGATCGAGGCCGGTGCGCGGATCAACCGGAATCTCGATAGCCTTCAGATGCAGCCGCTGCACGGCTTGCAGCACCGCGGGGAAGGCAGGGCGTTCGATCGCGACCAGGTCGCCAGGGCGCGTGAGCGCCTGCAGGCTCAGCGTCAGCGCTTCCGCCGCGCCGGTCGTGATGACGATTTCTTCCATCGGCAACGCCGCGCCCGCGTTCAGGTACCGCAACGCAATCTGGCGGCGCAGCGCCTCGTTGCCGGGCGGCAGGCCGGCCAGCAGTTTCTCGCGGTCCATGTTGCGGGCGGCCGTCGCCGCATATCGCCACAGGCTGCTCATCGGAAACAGTGAATAGCTGGCGAACGCGGAACCCAGCGGCACGATGTCGTCGCGTTTGAGCGAGTCGATCAGCTGGAACAGCGCATCGTCGCCGCCGGTCTGTGATGCAGCCGGTTTGCGCGGTGTGTCGCGACCCGCGCGCACACGCTTGTCATCGAGGTTCGCAACGAAATAACCGCAACGCGCGCGCGCGACGATCAAGCCCTCGCTTTCGAGCGCGTAGTACGCGCGAAACACGGTGGAAGGACTCACACGATAGGCGCTGCATGCCGAGCGCACGGTCGGAATGCGTGCGCCTGCCGGCAGGTCGCCGCGCCGGATCGAATCGGCAATCGTCTGTGCGAGCACCGCATATCGCTTCATGCCTGGCCTCCGGCCGATCACGGCCGTCGCTGAAAAAAGAGTAGCACGGCGTCCGCCGCGTTCAATCCCGCCCCCAATCGTTCATCCGCAACCCTCTGATACGCACGTTTTCGGCCGACTCTGATCCTTTTCTTCAGACCAGCGAACCGGCATTCTTCGCAAGCCTTATTCCCGATGCGTGATCGATACGGTCTTCACGCCCCCTGACGGCGGATCCGTGACGACCGCGCACCATGTGCGGGACCGGGTGCGCAACGTCCTTACCTTACCCGGAAGCAATCAGCGTGAAATCGAAGTTCCTCGTCGCGGGCCTCGTTACCGGCCTCGCGCTCAACCTGCTCGGCGGCGCCGCCGAAGCGGCTTGCATCAACAATCCCCCGACTCAATCCAACGCGTCGTTTCCCGCCGCACTGACCGGCAAGCTCGTCTATCACAGCTACGTCAAGTACGGCGACGGCACGAGCCAGCTGTTCCTGTACGACTTTTCGGCCCGCACGCTCACGCAGTTGAGCAAGAGCAGCTGGGGCATCACCGATCCGATGAACGGCGTGTTCAGCCCCGACGGCAAGTGGCTTGCATTCATGGGCATCAGCAATGGCGCCTGGAACGTGTTCATGCTGCAGCTCGGCGCCGGCACGCCGCCGGTCAACCTGACGAACAGCACGGGCGCGACGCGCAACGAGGATCCGAAGTTCAGCGCCGACGGCAAGACGCTCGTGTTCAAGCAGAACGGCGACGTGAAGCAGGGCACGCTGTCGTACACGAGCACGGGCCCGGTGTTCACGTCGGTCGTGAGCCTGACCAACGCACCGGCGGGCGCCGAATACTCGATGCCGTTCCTCGCGCCGGACGCGAGCGCCGTCTACTACGCGACGGGCACCGGCTCGAACATGGGGCTGATGAAGCGCACGATCACGACCGGCACGACGGCGGTGTTCGATCATCCGGCCGGTCTGCAGACCTACTATCCGATCGTACGCGGCGACGGCATGGTCTTCTATGCGCGCTGGAAGGACACGGGCGGTGCCGACCAGATCTATGCGAAGACCGCGGATCCGGCGTCGACGCCGAACGCGCTGCCGATCAGCGACTGCATGAGCAACAACTCCGATCCGGCGCCGGTGAGCGGCACGAACTACGTGTTCTTCTCGTCGACGACGGCGGGCGGCTATCAGCTCTATGTGGGCGACGTGACCACCGGCCAGCGCTGGAGCCTGTCGCAGTTCGGCGTGAATGCGGACACGACCAAGGCGAAGCTCGGCTCGAGCTACTACGGTGGCCCGGCCGCCGCGCAGCGGATGCTGCTGTCGCAAGGTCGTCCGGCTGCTGCGTCGGCGAGCTACAACGCATCGCTGACGGCGGACAAGGCGTTCGACGGCAACACGACGAGCACGCGCTGGGATTCGCCGGAAGGCACGGGCGTCGATCCGCAGTGGATCTCCGTCGATCTCGGCGCGGTGAAGAAGATCAGCAGCGTCGATCTCTACTGGGACGCGGGCGCGCTCGTCTACCAGATCCAGACGTCGACCGACAACGCGAACTGGACGACGGTCTACTCGACGAACAACGGCGTGTCGTACGGTCACGTCACGCTGCCGAACCTGAACGCGCAGGGCCGCTACGTGCGGATGCTCGGCACGAAGCGGGCGACGCAGTGGGGTTACTCGCTCGACGAAATGCAGGTGTGGGGATCGTAAGCACCAGCAAAAAGGCGGCCCTCGAGGCCGCCTTTTTTATCGCGCCGCGCCCGCGTCACGCGTGAATCACATGCGCCGGAAACGCCGGTGCGGCAGCCGCCGCGCCCTGCGCGAGCGGCGCGACCTGCTTGCGGCGCTCGCGCGTTGGCGCGACGCCGAACGCATCGCGATAGCTCTTGCTGAAGTGGCAGGCCGACTGGAAGCCGCACGCCATCGTGATGTGCATGATCGACATGTCGGTCTGCAGCAGCAACTCGCGCGCGCGGCGCAGCCGCAGCGTCAGGTAATAGTGCGTGGGCGTCATCCCGAGATGCTCGCGGAACAGGCGCTGCAACTGGCGCTGCGACATGTTCGCGAGTCGTGCGAGTTCCTCGCGCGACAGCGGCTCCTCGATGTTGTTTTCCATCAGCGAGATCACTTCGAACAGTGACTTGTTCGCCGAGCCGAGCCGCGCGACGAGCGGCATCCGCTGTTGCGCGCTCGTGTCGCGCACGTGTTCGACGATGAACTGCTCGGCGATCTGCGTGACGCGCGCGGTGCCCACGCGCGCGGCGATCAGGTTCAGCATCATGTCGAGCGGCGCGACGCCGCCCGTGCACGTGATGCGGTCGCGGTCGACCACGAACAGTTCCTTCAGGAAGCGCGTGTCCGGAAACTCTTCCTTCAGCGCCGACATGTTTTCCCAGTGGATCGCGCATGCATAGCCCGCGAGCAGCCCCGACTTCGCGAGCGCATAGGTGCCCGTGCACAGGCTGCCGAGCGGCAGTCCCATGCGCGCGAAGCGGCGCAGCGTCGACAGATGGGCGGGCGTGGTCGCGCGTTGCACGTCGACACCGCCGCACACGAATACGATATCCGGCTGCCCCACGCATTCGGCCGGGCCCGTGTCGACCGTGAGGCCGTTGCTCGCCGTGACCGGGCCGCCTTCCGGGCTGATGATCGACCAGCGATAGAGCGGCTGGCCGCTCAGGTAGTTCGCCATCCGAAGCACCTCGATCGCATTGGTGAACGCGATCATCGTGAAGTTCGGTAAAGGCATGAACGCGAAGTGGGACAGCGACGCTGTGCGGTCGGGCGACATGGGGGCGTTCCTTGAATCTCTAATAGCTTTTGGCCCGAGAGGCACGGATCGGGCTGCCGTATTGTGTGAGCGAGCGCAACAAGCGTGCCATACGGCTAAACCCTAGCTGCATACGTCGTAAGGGTGGAAGGCGGATGCTGCACTGCACCGTAAGCGGGCTGCGCTGCACCCTTGACGCGCAGCTCAGGCACCGGCGAAGTGCCTGTCCGTGGACAAACCGCACACGCCGGTTTGCTTCGTCATCGGAAAAAGCACGACCGGTCACTTGTACAAAACGGACGCGCATGGCGGAAAAGGCAAAGAACGCGTCTAAATTCATCAATCCGCCGAAAATCCGAACGACAAGAATAGAGCCGTCGGCAGCCTTGCACTGGATGCGCTGGAAACCCAGGTATGGCGGGCCTCGAGCTTCGGTTGCACGCCCTTTATTCTTCGTCACGGACGCACTATGTCGAACACCCAGCCTTTCTTCTCGCAGCCCCTCGCCGAGCGCGACGCTCCGGTGCGCAGCGCCATCCTGAAGGAGCTCGAGCGCCAGCAGTCGCAAGTCGAGCTGATCGCGTCGGAAAACATCGTGTCGCGCGCGGTGCTGGAGGCGCAGGGTTCGGTGCTGACCAACAAGTATGCGGAAGGCTATCCGGGCAAGCGTTACTACGGCGGCTGCGAATTCGCGGACGAGGTGGAGGCGCTGGCGATCGAGCGCGTGAAGCAGATCTTCAACGCCGGCTACGCGAACGTGCAGCCGCACTCGGGCGCGCAGGCGAACGGGTCGGTGATGCTCGCGCTGGCGAAGCCGGGCGACACCGTGCTCGGCATGTCGCTGGACGCCGGCGGCCACCTGACGCACGGCGCCAAGCCGGCGCTGTCGGGCAAGTGGTTCAATGCCGTGCAATACGGCGTGAACCGCGACACGATGCGTATCGACTACGACCAGGTTGAAGCGCTCGCGCACGAGCACAAGCCGAACCTGATCATCGCCGGCTTCTCGGCGTACCCGCGCGCGCTGGACTTCGCGCGCTTCCGTGCGATCGCCGACAGCGTCGGCGCGAAGCTGATGGTCGACATGGCGCACATCGCGGGCGTGATCGCCGCCGGCCGCCATGCGAACCCGGTCGAGCATGCGCACGTCGTCACGTCGACCACGCACAAGACGCTGCGCGGCCCGCGCGGCGGCTTCGTGCTGACCAACGACGAAGAGATCGCGAAGAAGATCAACTCGGCCGTGTTCCCCGGCCTGCAAGGCGGCCCGCTGATGCACGTGATCGCCGGCAAGGCCGTCGCGTTCGGCGAAGTGCTGCACGCGGACTTCAAGACCTACATCGACAACGTGCTCGCGAACGCGCAGGCGCTTGGCGAAGTGCTGAAGGCGGGCGGCGTGGACCTCGTCACCGGCGGCACCGACAACCACCTGCTGCTGGTCGACCTGCGCCCGAAGGGCCTGAAGGGCGCGCCGGTCGAGCAGGCGCTGGAACGGGCGGGCATCACCTGCAACAAGAACGGCATTCCGTTCGACACCGAGAAGCCGACCGTCACGTCGGGCATCCGCCTCGGCACGCCGGCCGGCACGACGCGCGGCTTCGGCGTCGCGGAGTTCCGCGAGGTCGGCCGCCTGATTCTCGAAGTGTTCGACGCGCTGCGCGCGAACCCGGAAGGCGACCACGCGACCGAACAGCGTGTGCGCCGCGAGATTTTCGCGCTCTGCGAGCGCTTCCCGATTTACTGATCGACGACCCCCACAAAAGCAGAAACTGGAGCGAGAGGCAGATATGAGCACGCTGCATCAGGACAGCATCATCATCGACGGACTGAACATCTCGAAGTTCGAGAAGCCGGTGTTCGAGGACATGCGCAAGGGTGGCATCACGGCCGCGAACTGCACGGTGTCGGTGTGGGAGAACTTCACCAAGACCGTCGACAACATCGGCGTGATGAAGAAGAAGATCCGCGACAACGGCGAACTGCTGACGCTGGTGCGCACGACCGACGACATCTTCCGTGCGAAGAAGGAAGGCAAGACCGGCATCATCCTCGGCTTCCAGAACGCGCACGCATTCGAGGACAACCTCGGCTACATCGAGGCGTTCGCCGACATGGGCGTGCGCGTCGTGCAGCTTTGCTACAACACGCAGAACCTGGTCGGCACGGGCTGCTACGAGCGTGACGGCGGCCTGTCCGACTTCGGCCGCGAAGTGATCACCGAGATGAACCGCGTCGGCATCATGGTCGACCTGTCGCATGTGGGCGGCAACACGTCGTCGGAAGCGATCGCGTTCTCGAAGAAGCCGGTGTGCTATTCGCACTGCCTGCCGTCGGGCCTGAAGGAACATCCGCGCAACAAGAGCGACGCACAGCTGAAGGAAATCGCCGACGCCGGCGGCTTCGTCGGCGTGACGATGTTCGCGCCGTTCCTGAAGCGCGGGATCGAGGCGAACATCGACGACTACATCGAGGCGATCGACTACGTCGTGAACCTGATCGGCGAAGACGCGGTCGGCATCGGCACGGACTTCACGCAGGATTTCGCGAAGGAATTCTTCGACATGCTGACGCACGACAAGGGCCGCTATCGCCAGCTGACGAACTTCGGCAAGGTGATCAACCCGGACGGCATCCGCACGATCGGCGAATTCCCGAACCTGACCGCGGCGATGGAACGCCACGGCTGGAAGGAGTCGCGCATCCGCAAGATCATGGGCGAGAACTGGGTGCGCGTGTTCAAGGACGTGTGGGGCGCGTAAGCGCCCGCCGACCCGAACCGCCGCCCGCGATTCAACACAAGAACAATCGGGACGTGCCGGCGCTTGCAGCGCGGGCACGCGGACGATGTCGTGCCTGCGCCAGAACCGCGCGGCCTTTTTTCCTCACGGAGTCACCACGATGCAACCGCAACTGCCGATCAACGTCGATCCCGATACCGGCGTCTGGACCACCGACGCGCTGCCGATGCTGTACGTGCCGCGCCACTTCTTCACGAACAACCATGTCGCCGTCGAAGAAGCGCTCGGCGTCGAGGCGTATGCCGAGATCCTCTACAAGGCCGGCTACAAGTCCGCATACCACTGGTGCGACAAGGAAGCGAAGCTGCACGGGCTGACCGGCATGGCCGTGTTCGAGCACTACCTGAAGCGCCTGTCGCAACGCGGCTGGGGCCTGTTCTCGATCATCGAGGCCGATCCGGCCAGCGCGCGCGCGAAGATCGAGCTGCGCCACTCGTCGTTCGTGCTCCAGCAGCCTGGCAAGGAAGGCAAGCTCTGCTACATGTTCGCGGGCTGGTTCGCCGGCGCGATGGACTGGGTCAACGACACGACGCCGGAAGGCAAGGGCGCGCCGCGCGCGCAATCGAAGGAAGTGCAGTGTGCGGCCGAACACCACGACCACTGCGTCTTCGAAGTGTCGCCGATCGCGCACTGATGCGCTGACATCACGACACAGCAACACAACAACACCCGCAACACGAGACATTCGAACGCCAGAGGTCGCCTGCGATGCGTTATCCCCACCTGTTCAAACCCATGCAGCTGAACCAGCTGACGCTGCGCAACCGGATCGTCAGCACCGCGCACGCGGAGGTGTATGCCGAGCCGGGCGGCCTGCCGGGCGACCGCTACATCCGCTATTACGAAGAGAAGGCGAAGGGTGGCGTCGGCCTCGCGATCTGCGGCGGCTCGAGCCCCGTGTCGATCGACAGCCCGCAGGGCTGGTGGAAGTCGGTGAACCTGTCGAACGACAAGATCATCGACCCGCTCACGCGCCTGGCCGACACGATGCACAAGCACGGCGCGAAGATCATGATCCAGGCGACGCACATGGGCCGCCGCTCGTCGTTCCATGGCGAGCACTGGCCGCATCTGATGTCGCCGTCGGGCGTGCGCGAGCCGGTGCACCGCGGCAACGCGAAGATCATCGAGATCGAGGAAATCCGCCGCATCATCGGCGACTTCGCGGCGGCCGCGAAGCGCGTGAAGGCAGCCGGCATGGACGGCATCGAGATCTCCGCCGCTCACCAGCACCTGATCGACCAGTTCTGGAGCAAGCGTTCGAACCATCGCACCGACGAATGGGGCGGCAGCCTCGAAAACCGTCTGCGCTTCGGCATCGAAGTGCTGACGGCCGTGCGCGAAGCGGTCGGCAAGGACTTCTGCGTCGGCCTGCGGATGTGCGGCGACGAATTCCACGAGGACGGTCTCGATCACGAGGCACTGAAGGAAATCGCGCAGGCGATGTCGGAGACGGGCCTGATCGACTACCTGAGCGTGGTCGGGTCGGGCGGCGACACGCACAACACGATCGCCAACTGCATGCCGCCGATGGCGCTGCCGCCGGAGCCGTTCGTGCACCTCGCGGCCGGCATCAAGTCGGTGGTGAAGATTCCAGTGATGCACGCGCAGAGCATCCGTGACGCGGGCCAGGCCGAGCGCCTGCTCGCCACCGGCATGATCGACCTGGTCGGCATGACGCGCGCGCAGATCGCCGATCCGCACATGGTGATCAAGATCCGCGACGGCCGGGAAGACGAAATCAAGCAGTGCGTCGGCGCGAACTACTGCATCGACCGCCAGTACAACGGCCTCGACGTGCTCTGCATCCAGAACGCCGCGACGTCGCGCGAAGCGACGATGCCGCACATCATCGAGAAGTCGCGCGGCCCGAAGCGCAAGGTGGTGGTGGTCGGCGCGGGCCCCGCGGGGCTCGAGGCCGCACGCGTCGCGAAGCTGCGCGGCCACGACGTGGTGCTGTTCGAGAAGAACACCGAAGTGGGCGGCCAGGTGATGATCGCCGCGAAGGCGCCGCAGCGCGAACAGATGTCCGGGATCATTCGCTGGTTCGACATGGAAACCAAGCGCCTAGGCGTTGATCGCCGCCTGGGCGTCGCCGCCGACGAGAAGATGATCATGGCCGAGAAGCCGGACATCGTCGTGCTCGCGACCGGCGGCTCGAGCTTCACGTGGCAGGTGCCGGCCTGGGGCGTGGCCGAAGGGTTGGCCGTCAGCTCGTGGGACATCCTGACCGGCAAGGTCGAGCCGAAGCAGAACGTGCTGCTGTTCGACGGCGTGAGCACGCATGCGGGCGCCGGCGTGGCGGACTTCATGGCCAGCCGCGGCTCGAAGGTCGAGGTCGTGACCCCCGACGTGAAGGTGGCCGACGATTGCGGCGGCACGACGTTCCCGATCTTCTATCGCCGCCTGTATGCGCTCGGCGTGATCCCGACGCCGAACACCATGCTCGATCGCGTGTACGAGGAAAACGGCAAGATGATCGCAGTGCTGCGCAACGAATACACCGAGGAACTGGAAGAGCGCGCGGTCGACCAGGTGGTGATCGAGAACGGTTCGTCGCCGAATGACGAGCTGTACTGGAAGCTCAAGCCGGAGTCGGTGAACCACGGCCAGATCGATCCGCACACGCTGTTCGCGGCCGAGCCGCAGCCGTGCCTGTCGGAAGAACTGGGCAACGGCCGCTTCCTGCTGTTCCGTGTCGGCGACTGCATCTCGATGCACAACGTCCACGGTGCGATCTACGACTCGCTGCGTCTCGTCAAGGATTTCTAAAGATGAATCCGGCTTTCCTCATTACCGCACTGCTGTGGCTGTCGGTGGCGGGGCTCGCGTTCGCGGTCGCGAAGCGCTCGTCCTACTGGCGTCTCGGGCGCGCGACGGCGCCCGGCTCGTTCGGCGTCGCGAACCTGTTCGCGATCCCGAAGCGCTATTTCGTCGACCTGCACCACGTGGTTGCCCGCGATCCGTACATCGCGAAGACCCACGTCGCGACCGCCGGCGGCGCGATCGCCGCGCTCGCGCTGGTGTTCGTCAACTACGGCCTGGCGATCTACTCGCCGTGGCTCGACAAGCTGATCTTCCTCGCGGCGCTCGCGATGCTCGTCGGCGTGGTGTTCGTCTGGCGCCGCCGTGCGGCCAAGGACGTGCCCGCCCGCCTGTCGCGCGGCCCGTGGAACGCGCTGCCCTGGCTGCTCGGCTCGTTCGCGCTCGGCCTCGTGCTGTTCATGGTCGTGCCGGCCGGCGCGATGTCGGGTGCGTTCGCGGTGCTCTGCGCGCTGCTGATCGGCGCCGGTGCATTCACGATGACCGTCGGCGCCGCGAAGGGCGGCCCGATGAAGCACGCGATCGCCGGCCTGCTGCACCTCGCATTCCACCCGCGCCAGGAACGTTTCGCGGCCACCCGCGAATCGTTCACGGGCAACGGCACGGCCACGCCGCCGACCGCGCTGAAGCTGCCGGACATCGAGCACGAGGAGTATGGCGTCGCGAAGCCGGTCGAATTCCGCTGGAACCAGCTGCTGAGCTTCGACGCGTGCGTGCAGTGCGGCAAGTGCGAGGCCGCGTGCCCCGCGTTCGCATCGGGCCAGCCGCTGAACCCGAAGAAACTGATCCAGGATCTGGTCGTGGGCATGGCGGGCGGCACCGACGCCGCGTACGCCGGCAGCCCGACGCCGGGCCTCGCGGTCGGCCAGCATCGCGGCGAGCCGAACGGCCCGATCGTGTCCGGCCTGATCGAGGAGCAGACGCTCTGGTCGTGCACGACCTGCCGTGCCTGCGTGCAGGAGTGCCCGATGCTGATCGAGCACGTCGACGCAATCGTCGACATGCGCCGCAACCGCACCCTGGTGCACGGCACGGTGCCGGGCAAGGGCCAGGAAGTGCTCGCGAACCTGCGCGAGACCGGCACGATGGGCGGCTACGACACGGCTGCACGTTACGACTGGTCGGTCGACTTGAATGCACCCGTTGCGCAACCCGGCAAGCCGGTCGATGTGCTGTTCGTCGCCGGTGAAGGTGCGTTCGACATGCGTTACCAGCGTACGCTGCGCGCATTCGTGAAGGTGCTGAACAAGGCGGGCGTCGACTACGCGGTGCTCGGCGGGACCGAGACCGACACCGGCGACGTCGCACGTCGCCTCGGCGACGAAGCGACGTTCCAGCAGATGGCGAAGCGCCTGATCGGCACGCTCGGCTCGCTGTCGTACAAGCAGATCGTGACGGCCGACCCGCACGTGATGCACAGCCTGCGCAACGAATACCGCGCGCTCGGGCTGCGCGTGACGGTCAAGCATCACACGACCTACCTCGCGGAGCTGGCCGACAGCGGCAAGATCGCACCGAAGGCCGTCGAGGCGCTGCGCGAGAAGCGCACCACGTATCACGACCCGTGCTACCTCGGCCGCTACAACGGCGAGACGGAATCGCCGCGCAAGCTGCTGAAGACGATCGGCATCCAGGTCGTCGAGATGGAGCGCAACGGCATGCGCGGCCGCTGCTGCGGCGGTGGCGGCGGTGCGCCGTTGACCGACATCCCGGGCAAGCAGCGTATTCCCGACATCCGCATCGCCGACGCGCGCGCCATTGGCGCGGACGTGGTCGCGGTCGGATGCCCGAACTGCACGGCGATGCTCGAAGGCGTCGTGGGCCCGCGCCCCGACGTGCTCGACGTGGCCGAACTCGTTGCCGCCTCGCTGGAGTGAATCGATGAACACGATCAAACGAATCGATCCGCGCCGGCCGTTCATCATCACGGCCGCGGGCCTGAAGCGCATCACGCTGGGCGAGGAAGGCAGCGCCGACGCGAGCGCCACGCAGTGGTCCGCGCACGGTCATGGCGCCGCGGCCGCGAAGCCGCGCCGCCCGGTGCAGGACCCGAAGCACGTGATGCTGGTGGTGGCGCACACCGAGCGCGGCGCGCTCGACGACCATGCGCGGCAGGCGGTCGCCGCCGCCGCGGTGCTCGCCGACGCGCAGACGGAAGTCGCGCTGCTGGCGTTCGGCGAACTGAAGGATGACGCAGCGGAGCTCGGCGTCGACAAGCTGATCGAGCTGGCCGACTTCGACCGTCGCGCCTTTGCGCCCGAAAGCGAATTGCAAGCATTGCAGGCCTGCGCCGCGGCGCTCGCGCCGAAGCACGTGTTCGTGCCCGACAACGCGACCGGCGACGGCGATCTGGGCCGGCGTTACGCGGCGGCTGCCGGCGCGAGCGTCGCGACCCACGTGGTCGAAATCGACGCGAAGCACGTTGGCGCGTATGCGCAGGCCGGCCGTGCGTTCGCGACGCGCGGCTTGCCCGACGTGATCCTGCTTGCGCAGAACGCGGTCGAAGCAAAACTGCCGTTCGTCGGTGCCGGCGAGCGCCTGGCCGCCGACTTCATCCGCCCGGCCGGCGACGCGGCGCAACCGTACCGCGATCTCGGCCTTGAGGAAATCGACGCGGCGCAGGTCGCGCTGGAGGAAGCCGACTTCATCGTGTCGGCCGGCAACGGCGTGTCCGACATCGGCGCGTTCGAGCGGCTCGCCGGCGCGTTCGGCGCGGCGATCGGCGCGAGCCGCGTCGCGGTCGACAACGGTCACTTCACGCGCGACAAGCAGGTGGGCGCGACCGGCAAGACGGTCGAGGCCAGCGTGTACATCGCGTTCGGCATCTCGGGCGCGGTGCAGCACTTGCAGGGGATCAAGGACTGCCGCCACGTGATCGCGGTCAACCTCGACGGCAGCGCGCCGATCGCCAAGCGCGCGAACCTGACGGTGGTGGGCGACGCGCAGGCGACGATCGCCGCGCTGATCGAACAGGTGCAGGCCGCGCGCGCGTCGCGCGGACAATCGCCGACCGCGGTCGGCGCCCGTGAATCCGAAGGAGTCGCAGCATGAACGCCACCCGCCAGTTGCAACGCATCGCGGTGCTCGTCTCCGTGGGCCGGCACCCGGTCAGCGGCACCGCGCGCTACAGCCGCAACGACGCGGCCGCGCTCGAGGTCGGCCGTCAGCTCGCGGAGCGGCATCGCGCCCAGCTCGACGTGCTCCATGCGGGAGACCCCGCGAATGAAGCGCTTGCTGAATACCTCGCGCTCGGTGCGCGGCAGGTCGAGGTGCTGGCCTGCCACGACGGCGACGATGCCGCGCATGCGCTCGCCGCGCGCGTCGAAGGCTACGACCTCGTGCTGACCGGCACCCGCGCCGAGGGCGCGTACGACACCGGGATGCTGCCGTATCGCGTTGCCGCGACGCTCGGCTATCCGCTCGTCGGCGCGGCCGTCGACGTGACGATCGACGGCGGCCGCGCGGCGGTCCGGCAATTCTTGCCGAAAGGGTTGCGGCGGCGCGTCGACGCGGCGCTGCCTGCCGTCGTCGCGGTCCATCCGCTCGCCAACGTGGCGCCGCGCTACGCGTATGCGCGGCTGCGGGCCGGGGCGATCCGCCCGGCGCTGACGTCGACCGGCGCGGATGCAGATGCCAGCGCGTGGAAGGTTGGCCCGATCGAGCGTAAACCCGTAAAGCTGGTCGCCGCCGAGAAGCGCTCCGGGCATGCCCGGATGCTGTCGGCGACGACAACGGAAAGCCGCGGCGGCAACGTCGTAAATGAAGGGAGTTCAGTCGAAAAAGCACAAGTGATCCTCGCGTATTTGCGCGAGCATCAGCTCATCGACTACTGATTTTGATGCCTGTCGGCAACCACACTGGGACGCAAGGAATCCGGAGCAAACGATGAAAGTATCGGCAGACATTCGTGCACTGATCGAGCGACGCAAGGAAGGTTACAGCCTCGAAGCGCCGTTCTATACGAGCGAGGAAATCTTCGCCCTCGACATGGAGGCGATTTTCCGCCAGCACTGGATCCAGGTTGCGGTTGAACCGGACATTCCCGAGCCGGGCGACTACCTGACCGTGGAACTGGGCAGCGACTCGATCCTGATCGTGCGCGACGACGACATGGAAATCCGCGCGTTCCACAACGTGTGCCGCCACCGCGGCGCGCGCCTGTGCAACGAGGATAAAGGCTCGGTCGGCAACATCGTGTGCCCGTACCACAGCTGGACCTACAACCTGACGGGCCAGCTGATGTTCGCCGAGCACATGGGCGAGCAGTTCGATCGCTGCAAGCACAGCCTGAAGTCGGTGCACGTGCAGAACCTCGCGGGGCTGATCTTCATCTGCCTCGCCGAGGAGCCGCCGGTCGATTTCGCGCAGCTGCGCGCCCAGATGGAGCCGTATCTGCTGCCGCACGATCTGCCGAGCACGAAGATCGCCGCACAGATCGACATCATCGAGGAAGGCAACTGGAAGCTCACGATGGAGAACAACCGCGAGTGCTATCACTGCGTCGCGAACCATCCCGAGCTGACGATCTCGCTGTACGAATACGGCTTCGGCTACCAGCGCTCCGACGCGAACGCCGAAGGCATGGACGCATTCGCGGAAACCTGCGTGCGCCGTGGCAAGGAGTGGGCCGAGATGGGCCTGCCGTCCGCCGAAATCGAAAAGCTGCTCGACGTGACGGGCTTCCGCACGCAGCGCCTGCCGCTCGACCGTAGCGGCGAATCGCAAACGCTCGACGCGAAGGTCGCGTCGAAGAAGCTGCTCGGCAAGTTCGAACAGGCCGACCTCGGTGGCCTGTCGTTCTGGACGCAGCCGAACTCGTGGCACCACTTCATGAGCGATCACATCGTGACGTTCTCGGTGATTCCGCTGTCGGCCGGCAAGACGCTCGTGCGTACCAAGTGGCTCGTGCACAAGGACGCGAAGGAAGGCATCGACTACGACGTGAAGAACCTGACGGCCGTGTGGAACGCGACCAACGACCAGGATCGCGCGCTCGTCGAGTTCTCGCAGCGCGGCGCGACCAGCAGCGCGTACGAGCCGGGCCCGTATTCGCCGTACACGGAAGGTCTCGTCGAAAAATTCTCGGCCTGGTACATCGGCCGGCTCGCCGAAAAGACCGGCGCGTAGTAGTCAGCGGAACAGCAAGCGGAGTTACACATGATGCGAGATGCGGCCAATTTCGAGCCGGCGGACAGCCGGGTTACACACCCGGCGTTCTGGAACGCGCTCCCGGAGCGCTGGACGAGCGACGTCGAGGAAACGCTGGTGTGCTGCCACGTGCGGCAGGAAACCCACGACGTGAAGAGCTTCTTCTTCCGTTCGCCGCAGGGCCGTGCGTTCTCGTTCGAGCCCGGGCAGTTCATCACGCTCGAGCTCGACATCGAAGGCGAGACGATCAACCGGTGCTACACGATCTCGTCGTCGCCGGCGCGGCCGCACACGATCTCGATCACGGTCAAGCGCGTGCCGGGCGGCAAGGTGTCGAACTGGCTGCACGACAACCTGCAGCCGGGCGCGTCGGTGCGTGTGCTCGGCCCGGCCGGCGAATTCACGTGCGCGCGGCATCCGGCGCGCAAGTATTTGTTCCTGTCGGCCGGTTCGGGCGTCACGCCGCTGATGTCGATGAGCCGCGCGCACCATGATCTTGCAGAGGATCGCGACATCCTGTTCGTGCACAGCGCACGCACGCCGGACGACATCATCTTCGCGCGCGAACTCGATCTGATCGCGTCGAACCATACGAATTTCCGCACGTCGTTCGTCGTCGAGCGTGTCGGTGCACGCACCAACTGGCCGGGCGTCACGGGCTTCCTGACGCTGCCGCTGCTGAAACTGATCGCACCGGACTTCATGGAGCGCGAGATCTTCACGTGCGGCCCCGCACCATACATGAAGGCCGTGCGCGACCTGCTCGACGAAGCCGGCTTCGATCGCAAGCAGTATCACGAGGAAAGCTTCTCGTTCGAAACGCTCGCGCAGACCGCGAGCGACGACGTGCTCGCCGAACTCGTGCCGGCCGCCGACGGCGCCGATGTCGCAACGAAGCAGTACACGGTCAGCTTCGCGAAGAGCAACCGCGAGATTTCGTGCGGCTCCGAGCAGCACGTGCTCGACGCGGCGCGCCAGTCGGGCGTGCGGCTGCCGGCGTCGTGCACGCAGGGCATGTGCGGTACCTGCAAGGTGAAGCTCGTGTCGGGGCAGGTCGAGATGAAGCACAACGGCGGCATCCGCCAGCGCGAGATCGATCAGGGGATGGTGCTGCTGTGCTGCAGCAAGCCGCTGTCGGATCTTGTGATCGACAAATAGTCAAAAAAAGCCATTGCATGTCCGGGGCGTCGCGTCGCGCCCGGACAAGCATCCGTCGGAAAACAACGATACCGCGGAATTGTGGTTGAAGAACCTAGAGAGACAACGCGCACGGTGCGCATTTCAAGGAGATCGACCATGAAGTTGTTCGGAAAACTGTTGTGGACCGGCGCACTGTCGGCGATGGTGGCACTGAGCGCGTCGGCGCTCGCCGATACGAAGCCCACGCTGAAGATCGGCTACGTCGAGGGCTGGGACGACAGCGTCGCGACGTCGAACGTCGCGGCTCGCGTGATCGAGAAGAAGCTCGGCTACCAGGTCCAGCTCGTACCGGTTGCTGCCGGGATCATGTGGCAGGGCGTGGCACGCGGCGACCTCGACGCGACGCTGTCCGCGTGGCTGCCCGTCACGCACGGTTCCTACTGGGGCGAATACAAGGCGAAGGTTGTCGATCTCGGCGCGAACTTTCCCGACGCGAAGATCGGCCTGATCGTCCCCGACTACGTGAAGGCGAAGAGCATTGACGACCTGAATGCCGAGAAAAGCAGCTTCGGCGGCCGGATCGTCGGCATCGACGCGGGCGCGGGCGTGATGCGCAAGACCGACGAAGCGATCAAGAGCTACGGCCTGAACTACACGCTGATGCCGAGCTCGGGTAGCGCGATGACGGCCGAGCTGTCGCGCTCCGTCGGCGCGAACAAGCCGGTGATCGTGACCGGCTGGGCGCCGCACTGGATGTTCGCGAAGTGGAAGCTGCGCTTCCTCGAGGATCCGAAGAAGGTGTTCGGCGGCGCGGAGCACGTCGACAGCGTCGTGAACCCGCAGCTCGAAACGAAGGCCAAGCCGGTCGTCGCGTTCCTGAAGAAGTTCCAGTGGAAGCCGGGCGAGATCGACAGCGTGATGCTCGCGATCCAGAACGGCTCGAAGCCGGAAGCAGCCGCCGATGCATGGATTGCGGCGCATGCGGACCGCGTGAATTCGTGGACTGAAGGCGCACAGTAAGACCGCGGCGATTCGTCGCGCGAAATCATAAAACAACACGCCGGGAGTGGCCCGCAGGAATCCGAAATAATCGTGAATTCATGCGGCCATATCCCGGTTTTCTATTTCCGATTCTGCAAAAATGCGCGTAAGTTGTTACACTAGCGCCCTTGTGCGGAATCATCTGCTTTGCATCGGACCGGAGTAAGCGCTGAAGCGCTCACGCTGATCGAGAGGAGGAATTGGATGAATCAGGCAGGACTGCGTGCTAATCGCACCAGTGGTGTTGAGGCAACCATCTCACATGATTCGACGGGCCACACGCTGCACCGTGGCCTGACTTGGAAAGACGCATTCTGGGTAACGAGCGGTGTGCCGGCAGGCGTGCTGTTCACGATCGGCGGCGTATGCGCGACGATCGGCCAGCCCGCGTGGGCGATCTGGATCGCCGCGATCACGATGGGGCTGATTCAAAGCGCGACTTATGCGGAAATATCGGGGCTATTTCCCCATAAATCGGGCGGCGCGTCGGTGTATGGCGCGATCGGCTGGGTTCGATACAGCAAGCTGATTGCCCCGGTTTCCGTGTGGTGCAACTGGCTCGCGTGGTCGCCGATGCTCGCGCTCGGCTGCGGCCTCGCGGCGAGCTATGCGCTCACGAGTCTCTTTCCCGCCGATGCGGCGGTGCTGCACTGGCAGCTCAAGGTTGCGGACCTCGGGTTCATCAAGCCGGGTCTTTCCCTTCGAATCAACGCGACATTCATCATCGCGACGATTCTGCTTCTCATCACGTTCAAACTGCAGCACAGCGGCGCGTCGAAGGCGGCACGCACGCAGCGCATCCTCGGCATCGCGTCGCTCACGCCGCTCTTGATCGTCGGCATCGTGCCGTTCGTCACCGGCGACGTGCCGATGTCGAACCTGCTTCCGCTGCTGCCGCTCGGTCATGATGCGCAAGGCAACCTCACGACCGCGACCTTCGGATCGTGGAACGGGCAGGGCGTCACGATGGCGCTCGGCGCGATGTTCATGGCCGGCTGGGCGTCGTACGGTTTCGAGACGGCCGTCTGCTATACGCGTGAATTCCGTGATCCGCGTCGCGACACCGCGAAAGCGATCTTCTGGTCGGGCGCGCTGTGTCTCGTCGTGATGACGCTCGTGCCGCTGGCGTTCCAGGGCGCGCTCGGCACGCAGGCGATGCTCGATCCGTCGATCGGCGACGGCACCGGCGTCGCGGCCGCGATGGCGAAGATCGTCGGCGGCGGCGCATGGGTCGCGAATGCGGTCGTCGTGATGCTGATGCTGTCGATCCTGCTGATCGTGATGACGTCGATGATGGGCTCGTCGCGCACGCTGTACCAGGCATCGGTCGACGGCTGGCTGCCGAAGTATCTGTCGCACGTGAACGAGCACGGCTCGCCCACGCGGGCGATGTGGACCGATCTCGGCTTCAACCTCGTGTTGCTGATGATGTCGGACTACATGACGGTGCTGTCGATCTCGAACGTCTGCTACATGCTGTTCGTATTCCTGAACCTTCAGTCCGGCTGGATCCACCGGATGGATCGCGGCGACTGGGATCGGCCGTTCCGCTGCCCGACCTGGCTGCTCGTCGCCGGTTCGATCTGCGGCTACGCGAACCTCGTCTATGTCGGCGCGGGTGCGAACCTGCAGGGCGAAGGCACGCTGCGCAACGGGCTGATCGCGATGCTGCTGATCGTGCCGGTGTTTCTCTATCGCCACTACTGGCAGGATCGCGGCCGTTTCCCGGCGCAGATGCAGCGCGACATGGAGCTCGAGGTGCCGAAGCGCGCGATGTGGCTGAACCTGATGCCGTATGCGGCGCTGGTCGGCGCGGGCCTCACGATCTGGCTGTCGTACCACTTCGCGTGGGTGAAGTGAGCACCTGACCACGGCACGCGCGGCGCGTGACGAATCCGGACACCGCACCCGGAGCCGTCGCGCGAAGCGTCGAACGTCAGGCGATAAAAAACCCGACCGGTTGTTGCTGCCGGTCGGGTTTTTTGTTGGCCGTGCGCCGAATGTATGTGCTTACGGAAACACCACCGTCCGGTCGCCGTTCAGGAACACGCGGCGCTCGATGAACGCCTTCACCGCGCGTGCAAGCGTGATGCATTCGACGTCGCGGCCGACCGCGAGCAGTTGCTCGGGACGCAATGCGTGATCGACGCGTTCGACCACCTGCTCGATGATCGGACCTTCGTCGAGATCGTCGGTCACGAAGTGCGCGGTCGCGCCGATCAGCTTCACGCCGCGTGCATGCGCCTGGTGATACGGCTTCGCGCCCTTGAAGCCGGGCAGGAACGAGTGATGGATGTTGATTGCGCGGTTCGCGAGCTTCGCGCTGGTTTCCTGCGACAGCACCTGCATGTAGCGCGCGAGGATCACGAGTTCGGCACCGCTCGATTCGAAGAAATCGAGCCACTGCGCTTCCTGCTGCGCCTTGGTGTCGGCCGTGATCGGGAAGTGGCGGAACGGCAGCCCGTGCTGCGCGGCGAGCGGCTCGAAATCCGGATGGTTCGACACGATGCCGACGATGTCCATCTTCAGCTCGCCCATCCGCCAGCGGAACAGCAGGTCCGCGAGGCAATGCTCGAGCTTCGACACCATGATCAGCACTTTCGGGCGCGCGTTCACGTCGTGGATCGCCCATTGCGTGTCGCCTTCACCGCCGCCGGCGAGCCCGGTCGCGATCGGCCCGAACTCCTGGCGCAACGCGTCGATCTGTAGCGTCTCATCCGTCGGATGAAACACGCAGCGCACGAAGAAGTGGTTGCTGAGATCGTCGTCGAACACGTTCAGCGCATCGACGTAGCAGCGATGGCGCTCGAGAAAGCCGACGACGGCGGCGACCTGGCCGGCCGCGCTCGGGCACGACAGCGTCAGGACGAATTGATCGGGGCGTGAGTCGGCGGTCATGAAATTCCTCGGAGTCATGGGGCGCGAACCCGCGCGGCGGCGCACCGGGGCGCCAGGCTACGCGGGTAGCGGGAGACTCAAGTAAATCAGGACGTTTTCGGCGCGGATAGAACCAACCCGCCGTGTGGCTGGTATCGGCGCGCCAGCGCGGCCGGGCGGGGGCGGCGCTTCATGTGCGGGCTCGCCGGCGGGCGTCGGGCGGCGGGGCGCAGCCGGTACGGCCCGCGTCGGGCGCGTATCCTCCGGCCGGCCGGACGATCGTTCAGGCAGGTGCGCACGCATCCAGCAGCCAGCGCCGGAACACGTGGGTCGCGTCCGGCTCGGGGCGCTGCGGTGGACGCACGAGGAAGTAGCCGCGCGACGTGACGACGGGCGCGTCGACGAGCTTCACGAGCTGCCCGGACGCGACGAGCTCGTCGACGAGCGGCGACCAGCCGAGCGCGACACCCTCGCCGAGCAGCGCAGCATGGATCACGAGCGCATAGCTGTTGAAGGTCACGCCGCGCGCGGCGGCCGGCGCGTCCTGGCCGTGGGCGTCGAACCAGCCGGCCCACGACAGCCAGCGTTCGGGGCGCGTCGGCTGCACGTGCAGCAGCGGGAGCGCATGCAGGTGGTCGGGCCGGGCGACGTGCGGGTGCGCGGCGCGGAACGCGGGCGAGCAGACCGGGGTGACGGATTCCGGAAAGAGCCGCGCGGCCGTGCACGACGGCCAGTGGCCATCGCCGAACAGGATCGCGATGTCGGCGTGGTCGCGCTGCGCGTCGAAGTCCTGTGACGTGACGACCCGCACGTCGACGTCCGGCATCACGCGTTTCAGGCCCGCGAGGCGCGGCATCAGCCAGTAGGTCGCGAAACCGAAATCCGTGACGATCGTGAGTGCGCCATGCTCGCGGCGCGCGCGCAGCGTCGCGGTGGCGCCGCGCAGCGTGTCGAGGCTCACCCGCACGGCTTCGTACAGGCACTGGCCGTCGCTCGTCAGCGTGACGCCGCGCGGGCTGCGCTCGAACAGCGGCACGCCGAGTTCCGCCTCGAGCTGGAACACCTGCTGGCTCACGGCCGGCTGCGTCGAGCCGAGCTCGCGCGCGGCGGCCGTGAAGCTCTGGAGACGGGCGGCCGATTCGAACGCGCGCAGCGCCTGCATCGACGGTAACGGTTCGGATTTCGACATAAGTCTCTCTAATGGCCTCATAAGGGCCGGACGCCTTCCCGCGCGAATTCGGGCGGGAGATAGTGCTTCGGACGGCACGGCACCGTGCCGATCCTTCCGCGATTCTAGCCAGTCGCGGCCGGTGCGCGCGGCACTTTCTTCACGCTGCGTCCGTCATGCTGGCTGCGCCGCTGCCCAGGCGTCGCGCCGTTCCGTTCGAACACCGATTTCCCCACGACCGCCGATGACGAACCCGACTCCCAACATCCTGATCCTGATGGCCGACCAGTTGACGCCGTTCGCGTTGCCGGCCTACGGCAATCGCGTCGCACGCACGCCGACGCTCGACCGGCTCGCCTCGCAAGGCGTGGTGTTCGATGCCGCGTATTGCGCGAGCCCGCTGTGCGCGCCATCGCGCTTCTCGCTGCTGACTGGCAAGCTGCCGTCGGGTATTGGCGCTTACGATAACGCCGCCGAACTGCCGGCGCAAACGCTGACCTTCGCGCACTACCTGCGCGCGGGCGGCTACCGCACGATGCTGTCCGGCAAGATGCATTTCTGCGGCCCCGACCAGCTGCACGGCTTCGAGGAGCGGTTGACGACCGACATCTATCCCGCCGACTTCGGCTGGGTGCCCGACTGGGACCGCCCGACCGAGCGGCCGAGCTGGTATCACAACATGAGCTCGGTGCTCGAGGCCGGCCCGTGCGTGCGCACGAACCAGCTCGACTTCGACGACGAAGTCACGTTCGCGGCGAAGCAGAAGCTCTATGACGTCGCGCGCGAGCGTGCGGCCCGGCATGACGAGCGGCCGTTCTGCATGGTCGTCTCGCTGACGCATCCGCACGATCCGTACGCGATCACGCGCGAATACTGGGATCTGTACAGCGATGACGAGATCGACATGCCGGCCGTGCGGCTCGATGCGGCCGAGAGCGATCCGCATTCGCAGCGGCTGCGCTTCGTCTGCGAAAACGACCGCACGCCGCCGACCGACGCGCAGATCCGCGCCGCGCGCCGCGCGTACTATGGCGCGACGTCCTACGTCGACGCGCAGTTCGGCAGCGTGCTGGCCGCGCTCGACCAATGCGGGTTCGCAGACGACACGATCGTGATCGTCACGTCCGACCACGGCGACATGCTCGGCGAGCGGGGGCTCTGGTACAAGATGACGTTCTTCGAGGGCGGGTGCCGCGTGCCGTTGATCGTGCATGCGCCGGGCCGCTTCGACGCCGCGCGCGTGCGCGGACCCGTGTCGCACGTCGACCTGCTGCCGACGCTCGTCGACCTGGCTGGCGCGGCGCCGGCCGGCGGCTGGCCCGACGCGATCGACGGCGCGAGCCTCGTGCCGCATCTGCGGGGCGCGAGCGCGCACGACGTCGCGCTGGGCGAATACCTCGCGGAAGGGGCGGTCGCGCCGGTCGTGATGATCCGCCGCGGCGACTGGAAGTACGTGCATTGCCCGGCCGACCCCGACCAGCTCTACAACCTCGCCGACGATCCGCGCGAGCGTACGAATCTGGCCGGTCTGCCCGAAGCTGCCGACGTGCTCGCCGCATTCCGTGCGGAGGCGGCGCGGCGCTGGAACCTGCCGGAACTCGACGCCCAGGTGCGCGCGAGCCAGCGGCGGCGCCGGTTCCATTACGCGGCGACGACGCAGGGCCGCATCCAGGCATGGGACTGGCAGCCGTTCACCGACGCGAGCCAGCGCTACATGCGCAATCACATCGAACTCGACACGCTCGAAGCGATGGCGCGCTTTCCGCGCGTCGGGCGCTGAACGTACCGCATCGCGGTCATTGACGAACGACGGAGGAAGCGAATCATGAAACGGCAATGCAATGCAGCAATCCGGAGGCTCGGCACGGCGCTGGCCGCGGCCGCGTGCGTGGTGGCGATGCAGTCCGCACACGCCGCCGATCCGCAGACGTGTCGCGACGTGAAGATGGCGGCGCCCGGCTGGACCGACATCGACGCGACGAACGCGATGGCCGGCGTCGTGCTGAAGGCGCTCGGCTACCGGCAGGACGTCGCGAACCTGTCGGTGCCGATCACATACCAGGGCTTGAAGAAAGGGCAGGTCGACGTGTTCCTCGGCAACTGGATGCCCGCGCAGGCGCCGCTCGTGAAGCCGTTCGTCGACGAGAAGTCGATCGACGTGTTGCACGCGAACCTGAGCGGCGCGAAGTTCACGCTGGCCGTGCCCGACTACGTCGCGGCGGCTGGCGTGCACACGTTCGCCGATCTCGCGCGCTACGCGGACCGCTTCGGCGACAAGATCTACGGGATCGAGCCCGGCGCGCCCGCGAACCAGAACATCAAGCGGATGCTGTCCGACCATGCGCTCGGGTCCGCGAACTGGTCGCTCGTCGAATCGAGCGAGACGGGCATGCTCACGCAGGTCGAGCGCGCGGTGCGGGACAAGCGCTGGATCGTCTTTCTGGCGTGGGAGCCGCACCTGATGAACACGAAGTTCCACTTGACCTACCTGTCGGGCGGCGACGCGTATTTCGGCCCGAACTATGGCGGCGCGACCGTCAACACGGTGACGCGCCCGGGCTTTGCCGGCCAGTGCGCGAACCTGGCGCGGCTGTTCCGGCAGATGACGTTCTCCGTGGACGTCGAGAACCGCATGATCGCAGACATGCTCGACCACAAAACGTCGCCCGCGCTCGCGGCGCAGCATGTGCTGAAGGCCGACCCGGCGCTCGTCGAGGGCTGGCTGGACGGCGTGACGACCGCATCCGGCACGCCGGCCCTGCCGGCCGTGCGCGCGGCGCTCGACGCCCGCTGACCTGCCTCCGGGCGGCCGGTTTTTGCCGTGCCGCCCGTCTCGGTGTTTTCCCGACCAGTCGCATCAAGACCATTTGGTGTCGCCTTCAGACTGGTGGCCTGAAATATGGGTTTGTATTTTTCGCCAATGGCTGCGTTATTGCGGAAAACGAAATGCCGAAGCCAGCGGACGTAACGAATTCGAATCAGCCGGCGTATTGCTGCGCGCGCCAGGCCACGGTTCTTTCCATCGAAGGGTTCAGGGAGGGTGGTCGACAATGAAGCAAAAGAAAGTTGCCGTAGCCGCCGCGCTGGCATGCGCGGCCTGTATTCCCGCCATCGGCCACGCGCAGAGCAGCGTGACGCTATACGGGATTCTCGATGCGGGCATTACGTACGTGAACAACACGGGCGGTTCGCACGTGGTCAAGTTCGATGACGGCGTTTCCTACGGGAACCGCTTCGGCCTGAAGGGCACGGAAGATCTCGGCGGCGGCCTGAAGGCCGTGTTCGCGCTCGAGAGCGGGTTCCACCTCGGCAACGGCCAGCTCGGCTTCGGCGGGGCGGAGTTCGGGCGGCAGGCTTATGTCGGTCTCCAGAACGACTGGGGCACGCTGTCGTTCGGCAACCAGCTGGACATCACCAACGAGCTCGTGTCGATCTACAACATCTCGGCATGGGGCAGCGGCTACGCGATCCACCAGGGCGACTTCGACCGTTTCAATGGCGACCGCCTGCCGAACTCGGTCAAGTTCCTGTCGAACGACCTGAGCGGCTTCAAGTTCGGCGCGATGTACTCGTTCGGCAACGTCGCCGGCAACTTCCATCGCAACAGCGCATGGAGCGCAGGCGCAAGCTACACGAAGGGCGACTTCTCGATCGGCGCCGCTTACACGCGCCTGAACAACCCGAACGGCATCTATGCGTTCGACCCGTACGCGATGATCGGCACGCATACGTTCCTCGGCCAGCAGACCGTGACCGTCGATCCGGCGACCGGCGCCCGCACCGACCTGTTCGCGAACACCGCGATGGACGTCGACAGCCAGGGCACGTTCGGCATCGGCACGAGTTACACGATCGGCAAGCTGTCGCTCGACGCGAACTTCTCGTACACGACGATCAAGGGCTTCGGCCAGTCGTCGCACATGCAGGTGTACGAAGGCGGCGGCCTGTACCAGTTCACGCCGGCGCTGAGCTTCATCGCGGGTTACCAGCACACGCGCTTCGAAGGTCACCACTGGAACCAGGGCACGGCCGGCCTGCACTACCTGCTGTCGAAGCGCACCGACGTGTACATCTCCGGCGATTACCTGCGTGCTTCGCAGGGTGTCGATGCGGTGATCGGCTACAGCTTCACGCCGTCGACGACGCAGACGCAGGCCGATGTGCGGATCGGGATGCGGCATTCGTTCTGAGCGGGGTGGGGTAGTTCATTCGACGTCTTCAGCGAGGTCTCTCTTTGGCGCGAACCGCGGTTCGCGCTTTTTTTTTGCACGGTGTGGTGCCGCGCGTGGCGGACGCGCGCGAGACGAGGTTTCGGCGGTTGGCGATATCATCGCGGTTTGACGCGCCCCGTGTCTCGCCGATCGCCCGCTTCCACACATCCCTCCGATGACCGCACCGTTACCCGCCAACCTGTTCCGCCACGTACCGTTCCAGCGCTTTTGGGGCACGCGCGTGATGTCGTCGCTCGCGTTCCAGATCCTGTCGGTCGCGATCGGCTGGTACGTCTATGCGCTCACGCACAGCGCGTTCGCGCTCGGTCTCGTCGGGCTCGCGCAGTTCGTGCCGATGTTCGCGCTGACGCTCGTCGTCGGGCAGGTGGCCGACCGCTACGATCGCCGGCGCATCGCGACGATCTGCCAGAGCGTCGAGGCGCTGGCCGCCGGCGTATTCCTGCTCGGCGCGGCGAAAGGCGGGCTCACCGCACCGGGCGTGTATGCGCTTGCGGCGATCGTCGGCACCGCGCGCGCGTTCGAATCGCCGTCGGTGTCGTCGCTGCTGCCGGCCGTCGTGCCGCGCGGCGACCTGCCGCGCGCGACCGCGCTATCGACGTCCGCGAACCAGGCCGCGCAGATTCTCGGGCCGGCCTTCGGCGGGCTGCTGTATGGCGTCGGTGCGCCCGCCGCGTTCGGCACGAGCGTCGTCGCGTTCGCGATCGCGGCGGTGCTGAGCGGCACGATTCCGCTGCGCAGCGCGCCCCCCGCCCGCGAGCCGGTTACGCTGCGCTCGGTGTTTTCCGGTATCGCGTTCATCCGGCGCGAACCGGCGATCCTCGGTGCGTTGTCGCTCGACCTGTTCGCGGTGCTGTTCGGCGGCGCGACCGCGCTGCTGCCGATCTATGCGCGCGACATTCTGCAGGTCGGGCCGTGGGGGCTGGGCGCGTTGCGCGCGGCGCCCGCGGTCGGCGCACTCGCGGGCACGCTGTGGCTCACGCGTTTTCCGTTGAAGGGGCGGCCGGGCCGCGCGATGTTCGGCGGCGTGATCGCGTTCGGCATCGCAACCATCGTGTTCGGGCTGTCGAGGCATTTCGCGGTGTCGCTCGTCGCGCTGGCGGCGTTGGGTGCGTCGGACGTCGTGAGCGTCGTCGTGCGCCTGTCGCTCGTGCAACTGCGTACGCCCGACGACATGCTCGGCCGCGTGAGCGCGGTCAACTCGCTGTTCATCGGTACGTCGAACCAGCTCGGCGAATTCGAATCGGGTGTGACGGCGGCGTGGTGGGGTGCCCCGGCCGCGATCGTCGTCGGCGGCGCGGCGACGATCGCCGTCGCGCTGACATGGATGAAGCTGTTTCCTCAGCTGACCAACATGAAGTCGCTCGAACGCGACGCATGACGCGCGTCAGGCATCCTGCGTCACGCGCACGGCCGTGCCGTAGCAGATGACTTCCGTCACGCCCGACCCGATCTCGGTCGAGTCGTAGCGCATCGCGACGATCGCATTCGCGCCGAGCTTGCGCGCGTCGGCGAGCATCTTGTCGAATGCCTGCTCGCGCGCCTTCTCGCACAGCGACGTATAGAGCGTGATGTTGCCGCCGAAAATGGTCTGCAGCGCCGCACCGAACGAGCCGACGATCGAGCGCGAACGCACGATGATGCCCTGCGCGACGCCGAGCGAACGGACGGTCGTGTGGCCGGGCAGGTCGAATGCGGTCGTGACGCGCTCGGGCGAGAGATCGTCGGCGGAGCGGGGGAGGTCGGTCATGGATGTGCACCGTGTTGCGGAAGTGATCGAACGACGATTCTATCCGGAACGGGAAACGCGCTCGAATGGGCGCGCACGACGCGCGCGCCCGGTGCGGCTCGAGGCGGCGAGGTCGCGTCAGCGTTTTACGGTTGCGCTGCCGTCACCGCCGAGATCGACTGCATACGCGAGCGCCAGCTTGCCGAACTTCAGCGCGTGGTTCGCCTGCCGGTCCGAATTCTCCAGCGTGTCGTTCACGGTATGGATGTACGGACTGTCGTTCTGGTCAGCCTCGAACGGGAACGACGCCGGATAACCCTGCGCATTCCAGGACGCGTGGTCCGAACAGGCATATCCGCACTGCGACGTGCCGATCGCGAGTTCCGGCAGGTAGGTCTTCGCCAGGTTCGTCAGGTAGGTGTTCTGCGCGGCGCTCGTGTAGTCGGTGATCAGGTAGATGTCTTTCGGATCGCCCTTGTAGTTCGTCATGTCCAGCTGCAGCACGCCAACCACGTTCGCATTCTGCGTGCGGAACTGCTTGGCGATCGCCTTCGATCCGAGCAGCCCGGCTTCCTCGGCCGCGTAGCCGACGAACTTGATCGTTCGCTTCGGCCGGTAGTCGTTCGCGAGCAGCACGCGCAGCGCTTCTGTCAGGCTGGCAATGCCGGACGCATCGTCGTCGGCGCCAGGCGAGCGCGTGTTTTCCGTCGTGCGGCCGACCGTCGAATCGAGGTGGCCGCCCAGCACGACCGTGCCCGCGGCGGGATCGCTGCCGCGGATCGTCAGGATCACGGATTTCTGCGCGAAGCCCGTATGCGCGAACTGTTCGACGGCGATGTCGGTGCGCGAGCCGGCCAGTTGCTTCCACTGCAGCGCGAGCCAGTCCGATGCGGCGACGCCGTGCGACGTCGTGTAGTAGCGGTTCGTGAAGCCGGACATCGATGCGATCGTGCCGACGATGTTACTGGCCTGCAGTTGCTGCACCCAGGTCTTGATCTGCGGCGCGTTCGACACCGTGTAAGCGGTCGCGGCCACCTGTTTCGCGAGCGCCGCGGGTACCGGCTGCAACGCCAGGCGTGCGTCGTCGAACGAGTCGTGCACGATGTAGCCGGGCCCGTGGCCGCGCGCATGGTGTACCGCATGGGCGAGTTCGCCGAGCCGCGCGTCGTCGATCTCGACGACGTGCACGGTTTCGCGGCGCGCGGCGCCGTCGGCCGCTTTGCCGGCGTCGAACGTGGTGCTGTATTGCGCGGTCGCGCTCGCATCGATGCGTTGAAGCTGGCGGAAAGCGGTGTCGCCGAGCGTGATCCACACCGGCGTGGCGTGCGCGGCGGCGGTCAGCAGCATGCCGCCCAGCGCGGCGCTCAGGCGGGTCAATGTCAGAGTAGGCATGTTCGATCTCGTGAGGATGGCGATGTCGAGGAAGAGGGCGCGCCGCAGGTCGTGCGACGCCCCCCGCCTGCTACGGAATTACGACTTCTGCGGCACGGTCACGCCGTACGTGCAACTCTTGTTGTACGCATTGCCGATCGCCGTGAGCTGCGCGCTGCTGTAGCCGAGCGCGGCGGCGGCTGTCAGCACCGCTTGCGCGGCGGCCTTCTGGTTCGTCGAGCTGTTGGTCATCGACAGGCCCTTCAGGAACGCCTTGTCCATCGCCTGCGCGCCGATCGCGTCGCGCGCGACGAGGTTGCACGACGCCCAGTACTGGCCGGCCGTGTGGATCTCGGCGCCGCGTGCCTGCGCGTAGGTGCGCCCGACGTTCCAGTTCGTCACGCGGCCGCCCCAGTATTCGTTGTGGCCGTCCCAGTTGTAGACCCAGTGATACTGCGCGTCGGACGGGCTCCACTGGTTGAAGTCGCGGCTGTACGCGGCGGCGAGATAGTCGCCGGTGCCTTCCGACAGGCCTTCCTGCTGTGACAGGCCGCCGTTGGTCACCCAGTCGTGGATGCCGTGGCCGAGCTCGTGGATCACGACGTCCGCATCTTCCGCATCGTCGACGCCGCCCTGCCCGAAGGTGAGCCGGCCGCTGCTCGACGAGTACGACGAGTTGTCGTCGCCCGATTCGCCGTGCGGGTCGTACTGCACGCCGCCCGTGTACTGGTACGGCATTGCCTTGATGCCGAGCGTCTGATTCACGTAACGAAGGAACGTGTCGATGTGGTAGTACGTGTTCACCGCCTCGAAGTACAGATTGCCGCGCGTGAACTCGAATGTAGGCGTGGCCTGTGCCGGGCAGGCGTTGTCGCGCGGCGCATCGAAATCGACGCACGACGCATACGGGCCCGACAGCACGTAGCGTGAATTCGACTGCGCGAGATCCTTCAGCGTCACGCGTACGCGCGAGGCCGTGAGCTGCATGGAGTCCGCATCGTTGTTGTCCTTGTAGCCCGTGCTGCCGTAGCTGCTCTTCGTCGACGAAAGCGGATCCGGCCGGAACACGAAACCGGTGCCGTCGGTCGCATAGAACGCCTTGTCCTCGGCGCGCAGCACTTCGCCGCTGCCCGCGTCGATCAGCAGTTCCCAGTCGCCCTTCGGGCCGTCCTGCGGGCGGCCGCGTACTTTCCATGCGGTATGCGTGCCGGCCTTGTCGACGAACGCGACGAGCTGCGCGTCGAGGTTCGTGAAGCCGCCGACGCCGAGATACGCGCGCGCGCGGTCGAGCGCCTGCTGCTGGTCGACGGCCTGCGCCTTGCGCGCGGTGGCGACCACGCCGTTGATCGTGTTGCTCGCGACGTACAGGATGCGGCCGTCCTTCGCGACCGTCACCGCGATCTCGCTGCCGTATACGGGCAGCCCGGCCGCCTGCTGCTGGAAGCGCACGACGGTGAAATCGGCGTCGTCGCGCTCCGACGTCACCGCGAGGCTCGCGAGCGCGGCTGGGTCGAGCCCGAGCTGCGTCGCCTGCGATGCGACGAAATCGCGCGCGGTGGCGGCGGGCGTGGCGGCCGCCTTCTTCGCGCGATACGCGGGGTTGTACAGCGTGACGGCGACGCCGTCCGCGCGGAACTGACCGGCGGCCGTGTCGGCCTTGGTCGCGGCCGGTGCCACGCCGCGCGTCAGGCTTTCGCGCAGGCTCGACGCCTGCGGGTTCGCGACCTTGGTATCGGCCGCGCTGCCGCCGACGATGCCGAAGCCGAGCGCGAGACCCAGGGCGAGTGGCAATGCTTTGCGTGATGTCTGCATACGTGATCCTCATCTCAACGGTTGAACACGCCCACGCGCTTGTGGCGAGCAGGCACGACACGGCCCACGCGCCGGCTCGATGGAACCGGTGCGAGAAAGCGGTGCAGGGAGATTCGACTGACTGAGGACGACTAAGCGTCAGGTCGAAACGAATTGAAGCGGAAAGGCGGCGGGGAAGCGAACGGAAGGCAGGTGCGGCGACGGCGAAGCGAGCATCGTCATGTCATACCCCTCGGATCGGCATTGATAGCGGTTTGGCAGCCTGCGTGGCGCGACGTGTGTCAGGCCCGGGCTCTCATCTCCTTAGGGCTGCCTATCTAATTAATTGCGAGGTATGTTACAGAATATTTTCGGCGACATTGCAATTTATTTTCGAAGGCCGCTTCGGTCCGTCGATCAATCGGCGGCATTGTTCATCGAATGACGGGAAACGCTGCCGAAGCGCGCAATAGCGCGCCGGATTGTACGTAAAAGCGGCGTTGCTCAGCGCGTCGCGCGGCGGTCGCTGCGCGGGCTCACGCCGAAACGCGTGCGATACGTGCGCGAGAAATGAGACGGCGATTCGAAGCCGCATGCGACGCAGACCGACGTGATGCTCATGTCGGTCTGCTGCAGCAGCTCGCGGGCGCGATCGAGACGCAGGTTGAGGTAGAAGCGCGTCGGCGTGTCGTTCAGCGTCGCGCTGAACAGCCGTTCGAGCTGACGCCGCGTGATCGACACGTCCTGTGCGAGCGCGTCCGAGCCGAGCGGGCTCTCCATATGCCGCTGCATCATGTCGATCACCTGGATCAGCTTGCGGTTGTGCACGCCGTAGCGCGCGGCGATCTCGAGCCGCTGGCTGTCCGAGCGTTGCCGGATGCGGCTGACGACGAACTGCTCGGAGATCGCCGCCGCGAGATCGGCGCCGTGCCGTCTCCCGATCAGGTCGAGCATCATGTCGATCGACGCGGTGCCGCCCGCGCAAGTGATGCGCCGGTCGTCGATCTCGAACAGTTCCTGCGTCGCGTTCAGGCCGGGATAGCGTTCGCGGAACGCGGCGAGCGCTTCCCAGTGCAGCGTGAGCGTTTGCGATGCGTCGAACAGCCCGGCTTCCGCGAGCACGAAGCTGCCGGTGTCGATGCCGCCGAGCGTCGCGCCGTGCCGGTTCTGGCGGCGCAGCCAGTCGCCGAGTGCGCGGTCGTAGCACACCAGCGGATCGAAGCCGGCGACGACGAACACCGTCTCGACCTGCGCGACGTCCGCGTACGCGGCTTCGGCGGCGACCGGGATGCCGTTGCTCGCGGCGACGGGCGCGCCGTCCGCGCTGATCACATGCCAGCGGTACAGCTCGGTGCGAAAGCGGTTCGCGACGCGCAGCGGTTCGACCGCCGACATGAAGCCGAGCGCTGAGAAGCCGGGCAGCAACAGAAAGTGGAAATCCTCGGGCATCGGGGCGTGGGGTGGAATCGGGTGGTCGTCACGTACTGGCGCGACGCAACGTGGCACGGCGAGCGGGCAGGCACGCGCATGCCGCGCCCGGCTCGCGCAAGCCGAACGTTCAACGCACGATTATCGCGGGTTTTGCAGGTGCTCAGCGCGTTTTTGCGCCGCGCACCGCGCGGCGCGCTGTCGTCGAAGGCAGTTCGCCGAACTGGGCCTTGTACGCGTTCGCAAAATGCCCGAGGTGGATGAAGCCCCAGCGCGCGGCCGCTTCGCTGATCGGCAGGTCGGACTGCCGCGTGTCGAGCAGCAGACGTCGCACCTGCGCGAGGCGTAGCGAGCGCGTGTAGTTCAGCGGGCCGGTTTGCGCGACCGACTGGAAGCTGTTCTGCATCGTGCGCCGGCTCACGCGCAGTTGCGTGCACAGGCTCAGGATGTCGACGGGCGCCTCCGGGTGCTCGATCACGTAGTCGTGCACGCGCCGCACGATGTCGGCATGGCACGCATGCGTCAGACGATTCGACGGCTCGGGCATGCGATACGTGAGCAGATCGACGAGCACGTTCGCGACATCGCCGCGCAGCCCGGACTGCGCACGCGCCGTATCGAACGTATCGGGCGCCGACAGCACGCGTTCGAGCAGCGTCGCGAGCTGCACGCTCGCGCGTTCGCGTGCGGCGACCGGCACATCGGCGACGCCGCGCCGCAACGCGCGCTCGTCGAGCCGGACATCGGCGGCATCCTCGATTTGCTGCATCAGCTCGGAATCGACCACCACGCCGATCAGCGACATGTCGTCGGGCGAATGGAGTTCGAAAGGCGCGCCGCCGCGCGCCAGTACGATCGTGCCGCGCTCGATGCGCGCATCGCCGAATGCGAAGGTTCCCGAGCCGGTGAGCGGCATGCCGAGCACCGTATGGCCGGGCGGCAGGCGCCCGCGCTGAATGATGCGCACGTTCGCCGCTTCCTGGAACAGTTGCACGCCGTCGAACTCCGCGTGCTTGATCGCGCTGCGATACGAGCCGGAGCCGATCTGGTCATAGCGCTGATCCCAGCCGCGCAGCGCCTCGGCATGCCGGTCCGCGTCGTCGAACATCTGATGAAACACGAGCATGGCGCCTCCGGCGGTCGTTCGGACCGCGCAAGATTAAACCGACCGCACGGTCGGTGCAATACGGATGAGCGCTATTTCCGTGGGGGTTTGGGAGGGGGCGGAAGGTGTCGACCACGGGTGCCTTTCAGGCGGTTTTCCAATATCCCGAATCGGCACGCACGCGTTGCCGGTCCGGGTGCTGAACGGATTTATTGTCGAACTACAGTCGCCCCACATAACGTGAATCCCAACTGGAGGCGACATGAGAACAAGGCGACGCACCGCGGCTTTCGCGGCGACGCTGGCGTTCGCGGCGGCGTGGGCCGGCAGCGCATACGCGACAGAAAAGCCCGAGGAACTGGTCGTGCAGAAGATGCCGCCGTGGCATCCGCACGAGGTGTACGTTGTCGATATCGCAATGCCGACGATGACCGACGGGCGCATCTTCGTGTACGACGCCGACGCAAAGAAGCTGCTCGGCCAGATCGATGGCGGCTTCGCGCCGGGCCTCGCGATCTCGCCCGACCACAAGACGAGCTTCATCGCGACGACCTATTTCTCGCGCGGCTCGCACGGCACGCGCACCGACGTCGTCGAGATGACCGACAACACGACACTCGATCACACCGGCGAGATCGTGATTCCGGCGAAGCACGGGCAGCACGTGCCGTCGCCGTACAACACCGCGTTCAGCGCCGACGGCAAGCGGTTGTACGTCGCGAACATCACGCCGGCCGCGTCGGTGACGGTGATCGACGCGGTGTCGAGGGCGGTGCTGTCGGAGATCGATACCGCGGCATGCGTGCTCGCCTATCCGTCAGGGAACGACCGGTTCACCGCGCTGTGCGAGAGCGGCAAGGCGCTCACCGTCACGCTCGACGCGAACGGCAAGGAGGTGAAGCGCACGATGTCCGATGCATTCATCGACGTCGACAATGATCCGGCCTTCATCAACGCGTCGCGCTACCACGGCGGCTATCTGTTCACGACGTACCACGGCAACGTGCGCAGCGCCGACTTCAGCGGCGACAAGCCGGCGTTCGGCAAGTCGTGGTCGTTGCTGACCGACGCCGAGCGAGCCGAAGGCTGGCGCCCGGGCGGCATGCAGCAGACGGCCGTGCAGGTGAAGCAGAACCGCTACTACGTGCTGATGCACAAGGGCGGCGACGGCACGCACAAGGATCCCGGCACGCAGGTCTGGGTGTACGACCTGAAGTCGAAACAGCGTGTCGCGCGCTGGGACCTCGCGCAGCTGAAGGTCGATCCGCTCGTGTCGATCCAGGTCAGCGAGGACGACAAGCCGCTGTTCTACGGGCTGACGGGCACGTCCGATCTTGCCGTGATGGACGCGCAAACGGGCAAGCCGCAGCACGTCGAGAAGCAGATCGGCAGTACGTCGACGCTGCTCGTGAACCCGTGAGGCCGCGATGACGCTCGATCCCGTACTTGCCACCAGCGCGCAGGCTGGCGCTGCCGTCGTCGTGCTGCTCGGCGCCTTCGCCAAGGTCCGCCGGCCCGCGGCGTTCCGGCAGGCGCTCGCCGGCTATCGCCTGCTGCCTGAGGTACTCAACGCGCCCGCCGCGTTCGCGATTCCGCTCGCGGAAGCCGTCTTCGCCGCAGCGCTGCTGTTTCCCGATACGCGCACGACCGGCGCGCTCGGCTTGATCGCATTGCTGCTCGTCTTCGCGGCCGGCATGACGATCAACATCCTGCGCGGCCATACCGACATCGACTGCGGCTGCTCCGGTCTTGCAGCCGCGCGCGCGGATGCGCCGCGCGGCATCGGCTGGCTGCATGTCGCGCGCGTGCTGCTGCTCGTCGTGCTGGCCGCGATCGCGTTCGTCGAACCGGGCAGCCGCGCGATCGTGTGGTTCGACTACCTGACGCTGTTCTCTTCCGTGCTTCTGATCGTCTGCGCGCTGCTCACCGTCGACGTGCTGCTCGCCAACGTACCGCGCCTTTCCCACCTGAGGAATTCATGATGCAAACCGCTCTCACCGTTTCCACCGCCTTGCTGTGGGTCGCCGTTCTCGCGCTCGGCGCGATCTGTCTCGCGCTCGTGCGTCAGATCGGCATCCTGTACGAACGGATCATGCCGGCCGGCGCGTTGATGATCGACAAGGGGCCGGCGGTCGGCGCGATCGCGCCGACGTTCGAGCTGACCGACATTCGCGGCTCGCAGGTGAAGGTCGGCGGTATCGATGCATCGGGCAAGGCGACGCTGCTGTTCTTCCTGTCGCCGACGTGCCCGGTCTGCAAGAAGCTGCTGCCGCTGTTGCCGTCGCTGCAGGCGAGCGAATCGATGCCGGTGAACATCGTGCTCGCGAGCGACGGCGATCTCGACGACCACACGCGCTTCGCACGGAAGCACGACCTCGCGCGTTTCCCGTACGTGCTGTCGCAGGAGCTGGGACTCGCGTACCAGATCGGCAAGCTGCCCTACGCGGTGCTGCTCGACGACACCGGTACCGTGCGCGCAAAGGGTCTCGTCAACACCCGCGAGCATCTCGAGAGCCTGTTCGAAGCGAAGGAGCGCGGCGTTGCATCGCTGCAGCAGTTCGTGCACGGCAATCTCGACCATGGCGGTCACGAAGGGCACGCGCAGCACGCGTGATCGGCCGGCTCTCTTTCAACATCAACGGAGAACAACCACATGGGCCTGTTTGATTCATGGTTCGAGCGGTCGGCGCGCGGCGTCGCGCAGCATAGTTCGCGGCGCAGCGCGATGGCGAAGCTCGGCAAGGTGCTGGTCGGATCGGCGATGCTGCCGCTCTTGCCCGTCGATCGCACCGCATATGCAGCGGATGCAGCGTCGGGCGCATCGGCGGCTTCGGGGGCTGTCGCGCCGGGCGCGAGCGACGATCCGATGAGCTGCGATTACTGGAAATACTGCGCCATCGACGGCTGGCTGTGCAGTTGCTGCGGCGGTACGTCGAGCAGTTGCCCGCCGGGCACGACGCCGTCGCCGATCACGTGGATCGGCACGTGCCGCAACCCGCACGACGGTTCGGACTACATCGTGTCGTACAACGATTGCTGCGGAAAGACGTCGTGCGGCAAGTGCTTCTGCAACCGCAATGAGCGCGAGAAGCCGCTGTACAAGCTGTCGCTGAACAACGACATCAACTGGTGCATGGCGAACGGCAATTCGAATTACCACTGTTCGGTTTCGGTCCTGCTGGGGGCGGCGAAGCAATGAAAATGAAGCAAGCTGGAACGATGGTGGTCGCGTGCGTGGCGGCTGTTGCGGGTTTTGCGTGGCCGGGTCTCGCCGGTGCGCAGCAGGCTGTCCACTACCCGGCGGGCAAAAGCCTGTTCGATGCGCAGTGCGCGGTGTGTCACCAGGCGGGCGGCAAGGGGCAGGACGGCCTCGCGCCGCCGCTGACCGAGTACCCGGGCAGGTATGCAACGGCCGATGCGGGCCGTGCGCAGCTTGTCGCGACGCTGTTGCACGGGATGTTCGGCGAAATCACGGTGCACGACAAGCGTTACAACTTCAAGATGCCGTCGTTCGCGAGTGCGAGCGATGACGATATTGCGAACGTGCTCAACTATGTCGTATTCGATCTCAACGACAAGCACGGCGACGCGAAGCCGTTCACGGCGGCCGACATTCGCGCGGCACGCGCGAAGGAGATGGACGGCACGGCCGTTCATGCGCAACGTGCGGTCGTGACGAAGGGGCTGGGGCTTTGAATGCCGTGCGTGTTCGTGGTCGCGGCCGGCGTGTGGCGGCGTCGCGGATCGGAGCGTTCATGGCACGCCGTCTGTCTTCGATGCTGGCGGTCGCTGCCGCGGCATTTGCGATTGCCGTACCCGCACATGCCGACGGCGTGGCCGACGCCACACTCGCGCGACAACACTGGGTGCTCAATTGCATGGGCTGCCACACGGCGACAGGCGGCGGCATTCCGGGCAAGGTGCCGCCTCTCGCGAATTCGCTCGGTTATTTCACGCATCTGCCGGCGGGGCGCGAGTACGTGATGCGCGTGCCCGGCGCGTCGAACTCGGCGCTGTCCGACGAGGAACTCGCCGACGTGCTCAACTGGCTGCTCACGACGATGAACCGCGATGCGCTGCCGCGTGGTTTCAAGCCTTATACCGCCGCCGAAGTCGCCTCGCACCGACGGCCGGCGTTTTCGGATGTCGCGACGGTACGTGCCGGGCTGGTTCGTGCACTGCACGAGCGCGGGATCGACGGTGTGTCGGATCGGTACTGATCGGCTTCGCTGATGGAGATTCGGCACCGGGCACGGCGGGTTGCCGGTATTCGGGGCGGCGCGGTATCCCCGCGCCGTCACGCGCGGATCAACTCGACGCCGAGGATCGGGCACGCCGCGCAGGCGATGCGCATTGCGTTGACCGGATGCTGCGGCGCGTAGCGGCTTCCCGACCGAGAATACCGAATTGGCAGCGCGCCATTTCCGCGTTACGCTCGTTTTCGTTAGCCAACACCGGCGCCGGATGGATCGTGGGAGGCTCAAATGGCGATCGAATACTTTGCAGAGCGCAATCCGGTCACACGAAACCTGCCCCGGTCGTTGGCGACCAAGGCCGGCGATCTGGTATTCGTATCCGGTCAGGTGGCGAGAAACGAAGACGGGAGCCTCGTCGCGGGCGGAATCGAAGCGCAGACGCGTCAGACATTGAAGAACGTCGCCCACGTACTCTCGCTGGCGGGATGCACACTCGGCGACGTGGTGAAAACCACCGTCTGGCTCGAGGACGCGCGCGACTTCGCGGAATTCAATCGTGTCTATGGGGAGTTCTTCCCGGGGAACAAGCCGTCACGATCGACCTTGCAGGCGACGAACATGGTGGGTACCAAGATCGAGATCGAGGCGATTGCCTGCAGGCCTTGAGCGCGGGAAATGCCGGAAAACCGACGAGAGCCGGTCTTGCAAGCGACGCGGTCGGATGCGCTGAGACATGCGCCACATGTTGGCTTCGTGCGTGCACCGCACAAAACACGCAAATCCCCAACGTCAGACTGCATTCGTTAGAATCGTTCGTCGTCAAGGCAATCATGCAGATTTGCATGGGCGCAGCGGTAGCCACTCACGAATACCGCGCCCCCTCATCCCATGCTTCATCCTTTACCGGAGGCGAACGTGCCAGGATTACTTCCCGATGTCGACCGCGACGGGCTTCTCGAATATTCGGTGGTGTACACCGACCGGTCGATCAATCACATGTCGCAGCGCTTTCAGGGCGTCATGCGCGATATTTCCGCCGCGCTGAAGAAGGTCTACAACGCGAAAGCGGCCGTCATCGTCCCGGGCAGCGGGACGTTCGGCATGGAAGCCGTGGCGCGGCAGTTCGCGACGAACAAGAAGTGTCTGGTCATCCGCAACGGCTGGTTCAGCTTCCGCTGGTCGCAGATTTTCGACATGGGCAGCATTCCGTCCGAATCGATCGTGTTGAAGGCGCGTCCTGTCGAATCAGGCAGGCAGGCGGCGTTTGCGCCGGCCCCGATCGAAGAAGTCGTCGCCGCGATTCAGGAACACAAGCCGGATCTGGTGTTCGCTCCGCACGTCGAAACCGCCTCCGGGATGATGTTGCCCGATGCGTATCTGCGCGCGGTGGCCGACGCCATGCATGCGGTCGGCGGCATGTTCGTGCTGGATTGCATCGCGTCCGGCACGATCTGGGTCGATATGGAGAAGAGCGGTGTCGACGTGCTGATCAGCGCGCCGCAAAAGGGCTGGAGTGCGTCGCCGGGTTGCGCACTGGTCATGCTCAGCCCGCTCGCTCGCGAGCGCATCGATGCGACGACCAGCACCAGTTTTGCCTGCGATCTGCGCAAGTGGCTGCAGATCATGGAAGCCTACGAGAACGGTGGCTTCGCGTACCACGCGACGATGCCCACGGACAGCCTTGCGACGCTGCGCGATGTGATCAAGGAAACGGACGCATACGGCTTCGACAAGGTGCGGGCGGAACAGCTCGAACTCGGCACGCGGATTCGTGCGTTGCTGGCCGAGAAGGGTTTCAGGAGCGTGGCGGCGCCAGGGTTTGAGGCACCTGGCGTCGTGGTCAGCTATACCGACGATGACGACATCCGGTCCGGCAAGAAATTCGTCGATGTCGGCATGCAGATCGCGGCCGGTGTGCCGCTGCAATGCGATGAGCCGGCGGATTTCAAGACGTTCCGCATTGGCTTGTTCGGTCTCGACAAGCTGCATGACGTCGATGCCGCGGTCCGTAGGTTTGCTAGCGCGTTGGAACGGATTCTGTAGGGCGCGTTTTTGATCCAAGGGTGGGGCGCACGCATGGTGCGCTCGACATGATCGAGGCCATCGAATGGATGTGCCATCCGAACGATCGACCGAGGTTGGACGCCGCCAGACTCGGCGGCGGCTTCCGACCCAAACGAGCCGACGGATAGTGGCGACTGCACGCCCGCATTGGGTCGCACCACGGACGCTGCTATTCGTATAAGCACTGTTTGACTGCGGACGGTTTCCCACGCCCGTACTCAACCATTCAGGACAATGACATGACCGAATGCGCGCTGACATTTGCCAGTCAGACCGAATGGGAAAGCTGGTTAGCGCAAAATGGCGGCACGTCGAGCGGAGTATGGCTGCGTCTGGCGAAAAAGGGCGCCACGCAGGGAACCGTCACCTATGGTCAAGCGTTGGAAAGCGCGCTCTGCTATGGCTGGATCGATGGCCAAAAGCAGGCCGAGAGCGAGACGCACTGGTTACAACGCTTCACTCCACGCTCCGCAAAAAGCATCTGGTCCAAACTCAACAAAGACCGGGCCGAAGCGCTGATCGCCGCGGGCAGAATGCGCGCGCCGGGCATGCGCGAGATCGAGAGGGCGCGGCAGGACGGCCGCTGGAAGGCTGCTTATACGTCGGCCAGCAACTCGACCGTGCCGGACGACCTGCAGGTGGCGTTGAATGCAAATTCGCAAGCCAAGGCGTTCTTTGAAACACTGAATAGCCGCAACCGCTACGCCATCCTGTTCCGGATACAGAATGCGAAAAAGCCGGAAACACGGGCGCGTAAAATTACGGAATTCATCGACATGCTGAACCGCGGTGAAACCCTCCATCCGTAGATCTCGTGCGTCTGATGGAGGTCTTGCGAAACGCGGGCACCGAACCTGTCATGGCCGATTCGTTTCTGCAGCGGTCCCGCCAGATGGCGGTTCGTCGATGTACGCAGTCGTTACCTGCATCGCCATGTCTCGCGAATAGGGACGGCTGCCGAAGCTGGCGCCGCTTGCCGACGATCCTGATACCTGAATCGCGGATATCGATTTTCGGCGGACCACGGCCCGATGACCGACGGGGTCGGCCGTAGCCGACCCGCATCAACTGCAATTACACGGCCGCGTTGCGATTCGCCTCGATCACCGTCAACGCCGTCATGTTTACGATCCGTCGCACGGTCGCACTGGACGTGAGAATGTTCACCGGCCCATTGACCCCCAGCAGGAACGGCCCGACCGCAACGTTACTGCCGGCCTCGGTCTTGAGCAGGTTATAGGCGATATTCCCCGCATCCACGTTCGGACACACGAGCAGGTTCGCCGCACCCTTCAGCGGCGACATCGGCAGCAGCCGCGACCGCAGCGCCTCGTCGAGCGCACAGTCGCCGTGCATTTCGCCATCCGCCTCGATATCCGGCGCATGCGCGCGAATGATTTCGAGCGCTCGGCGCATCTTCACGCCCGAGGCCGCGCTCCCCGACCCGAAGTTCGACCGCGACAGCAACGCAGCCTTCGGCGAGAGATTCAGCCACTCCATCTGCCGCGCGGCCGCGATCGTGAATTCCGCGATCTGCTCCGCATCCGGGTTGTCGTTGACATGCGTATCGACCAGCGCGACCGTCCGCTGATTGAGCAGCAGGATGTTCATCGCGGCGTAGGTCGACGCACCGGGCTTCTTGCCGATGACTTCGTCCACGAACCGCAGGTGATTGTGATATTCGCCGACCGTCCCGCAGATCATCCCGTCCGCATCGCCGAGCCGCACCATCATCGCGCCGATCAGCGTCAGGCGGCGCCGCATCTCGACGCGCGCCATTTCCTTCGAGATGCCGTCGCGGCAGCGCAATTCCCAATACGTCGTCCAGTATTGCGGGAAACGTTCGTCATATTCCGGATTGGTCACTTCGACGTCCTGACCGAGACGCAGGCGCAAGCCGAATCGCTCGATACGCGCGAGCAGCACCTCCGGACGCCCGACCAGGATCGGACGCGCGAGCTTCTCGTCGACGATCACCTGCACCGCGCGCAGCACGCGCTCGTCTTCGCCCTCGGTGAACACGATGCGTGCCTTGCCGCCGTCACGCACGAGCTGACGCGCGGTCGCGAACAGCGGCTTCATGAACGCGCCCGAGTGATAGACGAATTGCTGCAACTGTTCGACATACGCGTCGAGATCCGCGAGCGGGCGCGTCGCCACACCGCCTTCGATCGCGGCCTTGGCCACGGCCGGCGCAATACGCACGATCAGGCGCGGATCGAACGGCTTCGGAATCAGGTATTGCGGACCGAAGGACACTTCATCGCCGCCATAGGCTGCCGCGACGATGTCGTTCTGCTCTTCCTGCGCGAGGCCGGCAATCGCGTGAACCGCGGCAATTTCCATTTCGCGGGTGATCGTCGTTGCGCCCACATCCAGTGCGCCGCGGAAAATGTACGGGAAGCAGAGAACGTTGTTGACCTGATTCGGGAAATCCGAACGGCCCGTCGCGATCACGACGTCGTCGCGCGTCGCATGCGCGAGTTCAGGGAAGATTTCCGGCGTCGGATTGGCGAGCGCGAGAATCAGCGGACGCGCGGCCATCGCCTTCAGCATCTCGGGCTTCAGAATGCCGCCGACCGACAGCCCGAGGAACACGTCGGCGCCGCCGATCACTTCGGACAGCGTGCGCGCGTCGGTTTCCTGCGCGAAACGTTCCTTGGCGGGATCCATCAGCGTGGTGCGGCCGCGATAGACGACGCCTTCGATATCCGTCGCCCAGATGTTCGCGACCGGCAGCCCGAGGTCGACGAGCAGGTCCAGGCAGGCCAGCGCCGCGGCACCGGCGCCCGACGTCACAACCTTCACCTCGGAAATCGACTTCCCGACCACCTTCAGCCCGTTGATGAACGCGGCGGCCACGGTAATGGCGGTGCCGTGCTGGTCGTCGTGGAAGACGGGAATCTTCATGCGCTCGCGCAGCTTGCGCTCGACCGTGAAGCACTCCGGCGCCTTGATGTCCTCGAGGTTGATCCCGCCGAAGGTGGGCTCGAGGCCGGCGATGATGTCGACGAGCTTGTCCGGATCGGTCTCGTTGATCTCGATGTCGAACACGTCGATCCCCGCGAATTTCTTGAACAGCACGGCCTTGCCTTCCATGACCGGCTTCGACGCGAGCGCGCCGATGTTGCCCAGACCCAGCACGGCGGTGCCGTTGGTGATGACGCCCACCAGATTCCCGCGGCTCGTGAAGCGATGTGCGTTCAGCGGCTCGGCGGCGATCGACTCGCACACGCTGGCGACGCCGGGCGTGTAGGCGAGCGCGAGATCGCGCTGCGTCACGAGCGGCTTGCTGGCGACGACGGAGATCTTCCCCGGGGTCGGAAACTCGTGATAGTCGTACGCGGCCTGCTGCTGAGTCTCTGTCTGTTTCATGTTTTTGGGTCCGGGCGTGCGCGCCAGGCCAGTCCCGACGCGATCCATGAGGTGATTCTAGGGATCGTCCATAAGAAGATAATTCTGTTTTAATATCGGTCCATCACTTTTTCATGATGATGTGGCGGTCCGGCAATGACATTCGACGCGAACGACGTGGTGAGGCGGCTCGGTGCGCGCCTGAAGATGCGGCACCTGATGCTGTTGCTGCAGATCCAGCAGCACGGGTCGCTCACGCGCGTCGCGGAGCACATGGCGAGCAGCCAGCCCGCCGTGACGAACGCGCTGTCCGAGCTGGAAAGCATGTTCGGCACGCCGCTGTTCGAGCGCTCGTCGCGCGGGATGCGGCCGACCGCGCTCGGTTCGGTCGTGCTCGAGCGCGCCAGGGCGATGCTGAAGGACCTCGACCATCTCGCCCGCGAGATGGAGGCGGTCGCCGCCGGCCATGCCGCCCACCTGCATATCGGCGTGATTCCGTTTATCTCGGGCCAGATGCTGTCGGCGGCGCTCAAGCGGCTGCAATCCCGGATGGAGCGGCGCCTGACCGTGACGATCCACGAAGGCACCAGCGACCAGCTGCTGCTCCAGCTCAAGGACCACAGCGTCGATCTCGTCATCGGGCGGGCGTCGTCGGCGGTCGATCTGGGACAGGTTTCCTTCGAAGTCCTGTACCAGCAGCAGCCCCGGATGATCGCGAGCCGGCGCCTCGCCGCGAAACTGGCCCGCATGAAGCTCGACTGGGAGAAGCTGCACGAGCTGGACTGGATTCTCGGCGCGCCGCATACGCCGATGCGGGAGCAGGTGACCGACCTGTTCCTGTCGGCCGGCATCGCGCCGCCCGTGCCGATCGTCGAAAGCTACTCGTCGAAGCTGATCGGCGAAATGATCGCATCGAGCGACGACGCCGTATCGATCGTGCCGACCGATATCGCGGAAGAAATGGTGCGCATCGCCGGCGTGGCGATCGTGCCTTACTCGCTGGTCTGGACGCTGCCGCCCATCGCGCTGTTTACCCGCGCCGCCGAAACGCATGCGCCGACGCGGGATCTGCTCGTCCAGGCGCTGCGCGAGATCTGCAGGGAAACCTACGTCGAGGGACCGCGATAACGCGTCGGGCGCCGGCCCGCACCCGCCCGGCCGGAAGCGGCGCCACGCCCGCTCCGGCATCGCCGCCGAAGCACGCTCCGTCGGCATCCGTTACGCCGCATCCGGACAAACCCGTCTTCACCGTAATTCGCCTGAAACCCCCGCCATGCAAGCCATTGCCCGAGCGTAGTGGTTTTCACCCATAGTCGCAAATAGTCAAGAAAAGGTCGCCGCCGGTCGTCTTTCGACCAATATGGCTCGTTACTTTTACTCCCACGATGCAGGCCGGGACGCACTCCGCGAACCCGTCGGACATCGGTCCAATCGGGAGAGAAACCATGAAGTCGACAAAGATCGCCGCGTTCGTCGCGGCCGTGCTGGCGACCGGCGCATTCGCGACCGCGGCGCACGCCGAAACGGATGCCGCGACCTGCCGCAACGTACGCTTCGCGGATATCGGCTGGACCGACATCACGTCCACCACGGCGCTCGCCTCGACCGTGTTCGAAGGGCTCGGCTACAAGCCGACGACGACAATCGCATCGGTGCCGATCTCGTTCGCCGGCCTGAAGAGCAAGCAGCTCGACATCTCGCTCGGCTACTGGTGGCCGGTGCAGCAAAAGCAGCTCCAGCCGTTCCTCGACAGCAAGTCGATCAACGTGGTCGAGCCGCCGAACCTGTCGGGTGCGAAGGCGACGCTCGCGGTGCCGAGCTACGCATACCAGGCCGGCCTGAAGAGTTTCGAGGACATCGCGAAGCACCGCGCGGAACTCGACGGCAAGATCTACGGGATCGAACCGGGCAGCAGCGCGAACGCGACGATCCAGAAGATGATCGACACGAATCAATACGGTCTCGGTGGCTTCAAGCTGGTCGAATCGAGCGAAGCCGGGATGCTCGTCACGGTCGAGCGCGCGATCCGCGAGAAGAAGTGGGTCGTGTTCCTGGGCTGGGAACCGCATCCGATGAACATCCAGATCAGCATGAACTACCTGTCCGGCGGCGATGCGAGTTTCGGCCCGAACTATGGCGAAGCGCGCGTGTACACGCTGACGGCGCCCGACTTCATCTCGCGCTGCCCTAACGCAGGCAAGCTCGTCGAGAACCTGCGCTTCACGACGCAGCTCGAGAACCAGCTGATGCAGTCGGTGATGAACAAGACGAAACCGGCGGACGCCGCGAAGGCATACCTGAAGAAGAATCCGCAGGTGCTCGATGCCTGGCTCGCCGGCGTCAAGACGTTCGACGGCAAGGACGGCCTGCCTGCCGTGAAGGCGTATCTCGGCCTGTAACGGCCCGTGCGCGCCGCAAGCGGGCGGCGCGCAGCGACGAATAATCTGCAGTACGACAGAAGTCGAGCGACACGAAACCGAATCAAGCGAGGGCATTCAGCATGAACCACGAAGTCATCATCACCTGCGCGGTTACCGGCGCGGGCGATACGGTCGGCAAGCATCCGGCGATTCCGGTCACGCCGAAGGAAATCGCGGCCGCCGCGATCGAAGCGGCGAAGGCCGGCGCGACGGTTGCGCACTGCCACGTGCGCGATCCGCAGACGGGCCGCGGCAGCCGCGACCCGAACCTGTACCGCGAAGTGGTCGACCGGATCCGCTCGGCGGACGTCGACGTGATCATCAACCTGACGGCCGGCATGGGCGGCGATCTGGAGATCGGCCCGGGCGAGGACCCGATGCGCTTCGGCAAGGGCACCGATCTTGTCGGCGGCCTCACGCGCCTCGCGCACGTCGAGGAACTGCTGCCGGAAATCTGCACGCTCGATTGCGGCACGCTGAATTTCGGCGACGGCGACTACATCTACGTATCGACGCCCGCGCAACTGCGCGCCGGCGCGAAGCGCATCCAGGAACTCGGCGTGAAGCCGGAGCTGGAAATCTTCGATACGGGCCATCTGTGGTTCGCGAAGCAATTGCTGAAGGAAGGGCTGCTCGACGATCCGCCACTGTTCCAGCTGTGCCTCGGCATTCCGTGGGGTGCGCCGGCCGACACCGGCACGATGAAGGCGATGGTCGACAACCTGCCGCCGGGCGCGCACTGGGCCGGCTTCGGGATCGGCCGCATGCAGATGCCGATGGTCGCGCAGGCGATGCTGCTCGGCGGTCACGTGCGCGTCGGCCTCGAAGACAACATCTGGCTCGATCGTGGCGTGCATGCGACCAACGGCACGCTCGTCGAGCGTGCACGGGAAATCGTCGAACGCCTCGGCGGCCGCGTGCTGACGCCGGCCGAAGGGCGTCGCAAACTCGGCCTGCCGGCGCGCGGCGAGCGTCTGCTCGAACGCCGCGCGGTGACCGAATTCGCGTGAGCGTTCACGGCTGATTCCGATTCAATGCGGCGGCGCGCACGAGCGCGGTCGCCGTCCGATTTCCCTCGATTTGAAGGATGCGTTGACATGGCAGTGAAGACCGACATCAAGACGTTCGCCGCGATCGGCACCGGTGTGATCGGCAGCGGATGGATTTGCCGTGCGCTCGCGCACGGTCTCGACGTGGTCGTGTGGGACCCGGCGCCGGGCGCCGAGGCGCGGTTGCGCGCGAACGTCGCGAATGCGTGGCCTGCGCTCGAACGCGTCGGCCTCGCGCCGGGCGCCGATCCCGCGCGGCTGCGTTTCGAGTCGACGATCGAGGCCTGCGTCGCCGACGCGGACTTCATCCAGGAAAGCGCGCCCGAGCGCGAGGCGCTGAAGCTCGAACTCCACGAACAGATCAGCCGCGCGGCGAAGCCCGACGCGATCATCGCGTCATCGACATCGGGGCTGCTGCCGACCGACTTCTACGCGCGCGCGACGCATCCGGAGCGCTGCGTGGTCGGCCATCCGTTCAATCCGGTCTACCTGCTGCCGCTCGTCGAGGTGCTCGGCGGCGCGCGCACGTCGCCGGAAGCGGTCGAGGCGGCGATGGCGATCTATCGCAAGCTCGGCATGCGGCCGCTGCACGTGCGCAAGGAGGTGCCGGGCTTCATCGCGGACCGGCTGCTCGAAGCGCTGTGGCGCGAGGCGCTCCATCTGGTCAACGAAGGCGTCGCGACGACTGGCGAGATCGACGATGCGATCCGTTTCGGCGCGGGCATCCGCTGGTCGTTCATGGGCACGTTCCTGACCTACACGCTGGCTGGCGGCGACGCAGGCATGCGACACTTCATGCAGCAGTTCGGCCCCGCGCTCGAACTGCCATGGACCAAGCTGGTCGCGCCGAAGCTGACCGACGAACTGATCGACAGCGTCGTCGAAGGCACGAGCGAGCAGCAGGGCACGCGCAGCATCAAGGAACTCGAACGCTATCGCGACGAGTGCATCACCGAGGTGCTGAAGGCGATCGCCGCGGTGAAGGCGCGGCACGGGATGCGATTCGAGGACTGAACGAACATGACCGGCGATACTCCGCTGACGATTTACCACGACGTCGTGCGGCCCGAGTGGGTCGACTACAACGGCCACCTGCGCGACGCGTTCTATCTGCTGATCTTCAGTTTCGCGACCGATGCGCTGCTCGACCGCATCGGCCTCGACGACGCCGCGCGTCGCGAGCGGTGCCGCTCGGTCTACACGCTCGAGGCGCACGTGAACTATCTGCAGGAGATCAAGGAAGGCACGCGCGTGCGCGTCGACGCGCGGGTGTTCGCGCACGACGCGAAGCGGCTGCACCTGTATCTCGAGCTGTTCGCGGACGGTCATGACGGCGCGGTGTCGGCGAGCGAGCAGATGCTGCTGCACGTCGACACGCGCGACGGCGCGAAATCGGCGCCGTTCGACGACGACGTCGCCGCGCGCGTGGCCGAACTGCATGCGTTGCAGCGCGATTGCGCGGCGCCCGCGTATGCGGGCCGCGTGATCGGGCTGCCGCCGCGTCGCTAGCATCGGCGTTCAACTTTCGACCGTCGACTGCGGAGCGCACACGATGCTCGAACCGGAAATCGCGGCGTTCGTTGCGGCCGTCGACGCGTGGTATCCAGCCGACGCGGCGGCGCGCTCGCCCGTCGAGCAACGCCGCGTCTACGATCGCTTCGCGGCCGCATGGACGCCCGCCGAACTGCCGGCCGGCATCGTGCGGCAGGACGCCGTGTGGCATGCGCCGGACGGGCGCGCGATCGCACTGCGGCGCTACGCGCCCGCGCAGGGCAAGCCGTGCGGCACCGTGCTGTTCTTTCATGGCGGCGGCTTCGTCGTCGGCTCGCTCGACAGTCACGCGCTGATTACCGCGCAACTGGCGGCCGACACGGGGCTTGCCGTGATCGCGGTCGACTACCGGCTCGCGCCCGAGCATCGTGCGCCGGCCGCGCTCGAGGATTGCCTGGCCGTCACGCGTGCCGCGCGCGACGCAGTCAGCTGGCCGTTCGACTCGTGCGCACGACCGCTGACACTCGCGGGCGACAGCGCGGGCGGCAATCTCGCGGCGGCCGTCGCGACCGCGCTGCGCGACGCGGACGAAGGCGGCATCGACGGGATCGCACTCGTATATCCGATGCTCGGCATCGAACCGCAATCGCCGGCGCGCGAAACGGAAGCGCGCGCGCCGATGCTGACGCTCGACGACGTCCATCGTTATCGCGCGCTGTACTGGGGCGATGCGGATGAAGCCGCATTGAACGACGATCCGCTGCTGCGTGCATCGGTGCCGCTCGCGGCGTCGCGCTTCGACGGGCTGCCGCCCGTGCTCGCGATCGGCGCTGAACACGATCCGCTGCGCGACGATGCACGCGTCTATGTCGAACGAATCCTTGCGGCCGGCGGCGCCGCGCGTTACTGGAGGGGAGAGGGGCTGGTGCACGGCTGCTGGCGCGCGCTCGGAACGAGCCCGCAGGCGGCGCGGATGCACCGGATGATCGGCGGGTTTCTGCTCGCACCACACGCGTAGCGGGCGTTTCCGGGAGACAACGATGCAGGCAGCGCAACACCGTATCGAGGACTGGCGGACCTATTCCGCCGACGCGGCCATTGCGGCGGCGACGATTGGCGATGGAGCGGTGAACGTCGAGTGGAGCGACACGCGACGATCGCCGTTTCACTTCGACTGGCTGCGCGACAACTGCGCGTGTTCCGCGTGCGTGCATGCGCTCACGCGCGAACAGGTGTTCGAGATCGCCGACGCGCGCGAGGATCTGTCGGCGCTCGCCGTGCATGTCGAAACCGACGGCGCGCTGCACGTCGAGTGGAACGACGGGCATCGTAGTACCTGGTCGCCGGGATGGTTGCGCGCGCATGCATACGACGATGCGTCGCGCGCGGAACGCCAGGCCGCGCACGGGCGGCACGTATGGGCCGGCGACGATGCGACGGCGATCGGGGTGTTCGCGTGGCGTGACGTGATGGAGGACGACGGCGCGTTGCGCGCGTGGCTCGCCGCGTTGCAGCGCACGGGGTTGACGCTCGTCGAGGGCGTGCCGGCTGAACGCGGCCGGGTCGACCAGATCGCGCGTCGTGTCGGTCTGATCCGCGAAAGCAATTTCGGCGTGCTGTTCGATGTCGAGTCGAAGCCGCGACCGGACAGCAATGCCTACACGTCGCTCAACCTGCCGCCACACACCGACTTGCCGACGCGTGAATTGCAGCCCGGCGTGCAGTTCCTGCATTGCCTCGCGAACGACGCGGCGGGCGGAGACAGCATTTTCCTCGACGGCTTTGCGCTCGCGGAAGCGCTGCGGCGCGACTATCCGGCCGATTTCGAACACCTTGCCTCGACGCCGTTCGAGTTCTGGAACAAGAGTGCGAACAGCGACTACCGCTGTTCGGCGCCGGTGATCGGCCTCGATGCACGCGGCAACGTGACGGAAGTGCGCGTCGCGAATTTCCTGCGCGGGCCGCTCGATGCGCCGGCCGGATCGGTCGCGGCCATCTACCGCGCGTACCGGCGCTTTCTCGGGCTCGCGCGCGAGCCACGTTTCCGGGTGCAGCGCCGGCTGCGGGCGGGCGACATGTGGGCATTCGACAACCGGCGCGTGCTGCACGCGCGCACCGAGTTCGATCCGTCGACGGGCCGCCGGCATCTGCAGGGCTGCTACGTCGATCGCGACGAACTGCTGTCGCGCTGGCGCGTGCTGTCGCGTGCGGCGCCTGCGGCAGCCGCGGGGCGTTGACCGGCGCATACGGCATCGCCACGCATACCTCGCCGCGGAAAAAGCGCCCGGACGCAGCGCGCCCGGGCGAAGCCACCCGCTGCCGGGCGGCGGAGGTATGCGTTTCACAAAAAAAGACGAGCCCGCATCAGGGGCTCGTCCGGGTACAGCTTCGTCGCGCCGTGCGCGGTGCGCCCGTCAGGGCACGTCGGCTTACTGGCCGAAGAAGATCGAGTCGCGAGCGTTCGACGACGCTGCGGCAACCGGGGCGCCCGAGTGGACGACCGGAGCCGGTTGTGCGCCGTAGCCGCTGGCGTCGGCACCATGAACACGCGCTTCCGCCGACTGGATGTCGTTCGGGTAATACGGGCTCGACACGCCCGGCTTGTAGCCGGCTTGTTCGAGCTGGACCAGTTCGTTGCGGACTTGTGCGCGGGTCACGGTGCTTTGTGCGAAAGCGCCGAACGAAGCGGACAGGGCGACAGCAGCAACGACTGCGGAAACGAGCGATTTCATGATGACCTCCGGTGTTTTATTGGGTTCGCTTGCGACACCATGTCTGCAGCGATTGACTAAATCTTAGTCACCGGGTGGTTGAGGGTAAACGCTGATTTTGACGATAGATTGTTTCCGGACTGGTAACAGTGGGCTGTCCAATCAGGCTTTCACCAAGCTTTCGTTTCTTTAAGTGTAATAAGTATGATGAATGTTGAGGCGAGGGGTGCGATTCAACGTGTCTCGGCCGACGTGTCGAGCGGCGTGGCGGGCAGGTGACCCTCGGCCACGCCCGAGCTCAGGAAACGCACGCCCGTCGCGGCTTCGGAGGCCTCCCACAGCAGCGCGGCGGTCGCTACATCGCGTGCCGCGCGCGGCACGCTTGCCGGTGCCGGCAGCCCGCGCGACTCGAACCAGCCGGACGGTCCGATGTACGAGCCGCCGGTGAGGTCGGGCGACGTCGCCGCGTGAATCGCGGGAAGCGCACCCTGGTCGGCCGGTTGCGCGAGATAACGGTTCGCCGCGCGCATCAGCGCGGCGCGCGTGGGCGAACGGTCCATCGCGGGGCCCGCGAACTGCAGATTGGTTGCCGCGTAGCCGGGATGCGCGGCGACGCTGATGCCCGCGAACGTCGCGCGCTGGAAGCGGCGCTGCAGTTCGATCGCGAACACGAGGTTGGCGAGCTTGCTGTCGCAGTAGGCGAGATAACGGTTGTAACGGTGTTCGGCCCGAAGGTCGTCGACGCGGATCCGGCCGCCGCGGTTCAAGCCGCTCGACATCGTCACGACCCGCGCGCGCCGCGCGGCGCGTAGCGCGGGCAGCAGATGGCCGGTCAACGCGAAATGGCCGAGGTGGTTGGTGCCGAACTGCATCTCGAAGCCGTCTTGCGTGTGCCGCAGCGGCAGGAACATCACGCCGGCGTTGTTGCAGAGGATGTCGACGCGGCCGTGGCGGTCGGAGACGTCGGCGGCGAAGCGCTGGATCGACGCGAGATCGGCGAGGTCGAGCGGATCGACTTCGACCCGTGCGGCGGGATGGAACCGACGGATCGCATCGGCGGCCTGCGCGGCGCGCGCGGCATCGCGGCAGCCCATTACGACGGTTGCGCCCTTGGCGGCCAGCGTTTCCGCGATGTGCCAGCCGAGCCCGCTGTTGGCGCCGGTCACGACCGCAACTTTGCCGCCTTGCGCCGGGACGTGGCGCGCGCTCCATGCATGCATGTCTGCCTCCATCGGCGTGGCCGGTGCGCCACGACGCGTAATCGTTACATTGAATGCTGTAACGATAGTCCGCGCGGGCGGGGCAGACAAGCGGGGGAACTAGACCGGTGGTTCTAGGCCGGCTTGCGCGTTACCGGCTGCCGGCCAGGGCCAGCACTTCGGCGGCGGAGATCATCGCGGCCGCGTTCGCCGGTGCCGGGCGCTCGGCCGGGCGGAAGACTTCGTCGCCGCGCTGGATGACCTGGCGCGACAGCGCACAGGTGCCGGTGCGCTGCGCGAAGCGGCGGCGCCAGCGCTGTTCGCCGTAATGACAGCGGCCGGGTTCGACCCAGCGAACGACGAGCAGCGTATCGGAACGTTCCAGAATTTCGACGTGGACGTCGGCGGGATCGAGCACAGGCAGGGATTTGGAGGCCTTCATTTGCCGTTTCCTAAAGCTCGTGCGGTTTCGGCCGTGGCAGTGGATGTCACTACCCGACGGCGATTCCGTAGCGGTTTCCATGAGTGGTGCGCTAAATGTAAGCGTCTGTGACCGGAAAAAACATCCTGTCTGGCTCAAATTACCTTTTGCCGATTCAGAAACAATCAACGCGCATTTTCTTGAAAAACCAACGACAAAAGCGTGTAAGACCAACAACAAAAGCGCCCCGGACGCGAACGCCCGGGGCGGAAAATCGGCCCGCGCCACCGTGTCTGCTCGCTCAGTCACGTGGACACCGCGGGGGACGGAGGTGCCCGTCAGGGATCGGCGACGGGCGGGGTGCGGTGATCCGGGAAGCGCGGTCCGGCAACATCATGATCGCGCGCGCCCCCCGTTGATACCCTGACGGGAACATGACTTTTTTGTCAGTTTCGCCGCGACGGCGGCGCGACCCAGGCGCCCGTGGCCGGCGCAAACCCCCGCCGACATTGGCTTTGCGGGACAAGTGGTTGGGCGCCGGAATCAGAACAAGACGGTCGCCGAAGTCCGGGGCACCGCCGCCGCCCCGATTCTGCCGTTCGGGAAAATACTGAATCCCGCGATCGTGACAAATCCGGAATCTGTTCCTATGATTGGTTGGACCTTTGGTCCTTTGTGCCAATCAGTCGGCTCGGCCGGCTTCTACAGGAGTGGTGCTCATGAGATTGCAGGGCAAGCGCGCGCTGGTGACGGCGGCCGGGCAGGGTATCGGCCGCGCGACCGCGCTGCGGTTCGCAAGCGAGGGGGCCGACGTGCTGGCGACCGACATCAACGAGGCTGCGCTCGCGCAACTCGCGGCCGACGCCGAGCGCGCCGGCGGCAGGCTGGCCACGCGGCGGCTCGACGTGACCGATGCGGGCGACGTTTCGGCACTCGCCGCGCAGGCGCGCGCGTTCGACGTGCTCTTTAACTGCGCGGGGTTCGTGCACCACGGCTCGATCCTCGATTGCGACGATGCCGCGTGGGCGTTTTCGCTGAATCTCAACGTCACGTCGATGTACCGGCTGATCCGCGCGCTGCTGCCGGCGATGCTGGAAGCGGGCGGCGCGTCGATCATCAACATGGCATCGGCCGCGTCGAGCGTGAAGGGCGTGCCGAACCGCTTCGTGTACGGCACCACCAAGGCGGCCGTGATCGGCCTGACCAAGGCCGTCGCTGCCGATTTCGTCGAGCGGGGCATCCGCTGCAACGCGATCTGCCCGGGCACGATCGAGTCGCCGTCGCTGGAGCAGCGGATCGCGGACCAGGCGCGCACGCGCCAGGTGTCGACCGACGAGGTGCGCCAGGCGTTCGTCGCGCGCCAGCCGATCGGCCGCATCGGCACCGCGGAAGAAGTGGCCGCGCTCGCGCTGTACCTCGCGTCCGACGAAGCGTCGTTTACGACCGGCGCGATTCACCTGATCGATGGCGGCTGGTCGAACTGACCGCGTCTTCCTCTTCACCTTCCGTTTCCTCACACAACATGAAACTGCTGAGATTTGGCGACAAGCACCACGAAAAGCCGGGCCTGCTCGATGCGCAGGGAAGGATTCGCGACCTGTCGGGCGTGATCGACGACATCGCAGGCGATGCGCTCGCACCCGCGTCGGTCGCGCGGCTGCGTGACATCGACCCGTCGTCGCTGCCGCGCGTCGAAGGCACGCCGCGGCTTGGCGCGTGCGTCGGCCGCGTCGGCAAGTTCATCTGCATCGGGCTCAACTATTCCGACCACGCGGCCGAATCCGGGATGGAAGTCCCGAAGGAGCCGGTCGTGTTCGGCAAATGGACGAGCGCGATCTCGGGGCCGAACGACGACGTCGAGATTCCGCGCGGCTCGGAGAAGACCGACTGGGAAGTCGAGCTCGGCGTGGTGATCGGCCAGGGTGGCCGCTACATCGACGAAGCCGACGCGCTGTCGCACGTCGCCGGCTACTGCGTGGTGAACGACGTGTCGGAGCGCGAATACCAGCTCGAGCGCGGCGGCACGTGGGACAAGGGCAAGGGCAACGACACGTTCGGCCCGCTCGGCCCGTGGCTCGTGACGGCCGACGAAGTGCCCGATCCGCACGCGCTGCGGCTGTGGCTCGAGGTGGACGGCCACCGCTACCAGAACGGCACGACCGCGACGATGGTGTTCCGGGTGCCGCACCTGATCAGCTATCTGAGCCGCTTCATGAGCCTGCAGCCGGGCGACGTGATCTCGACCGGCACGCCGCCGGGCGTCGGCCTCGGGCAGAAGCCGCCGGTCTATCTGCGCGCCGGGCAGGTGATCACGCTCGGCATCGACGGGCTCGGCGAGCAGCGCCAGCGCACCGTGCAGGCCTGATTTCCTTTTACGGACCGTTCGCCATGCCTATCATTCGATCGATGCGCGTCCTCGACGTGCGCTTCCCGACCTCGCAGCAGCTCGACGGCTCCGATGCGATGAATCCGGACCCCGATTATTCGGCCGCGTACGTCGTGCTGGAAACCGACCACGACGGGCTCGAAGGCCACGGGCTCACGTTCACCATCGGGCGCGGCAACGAAATCTGCTGCGCGGCGATCGACGCGATGCGTCACCTCGTCGTCGGCCTCGACCTCGACTGGATCCGCGAGGACATGGGCCGCTTCTGGCGGCACGTGACGTCGGACAGCCAGTTGCGCTGGATCGGCCCCGACAAGGGCGCGATCCATCTGGCGACGGGCGCCGTCGTCAACGCGGTGTGGGATTTGTGGGCGAAGTCGGTGGGCAAGCCGCTGTGGCGGCTCGTCGCGGACATGAGTCCCGAGGAGATCGTGCGCGCGATCGATTTCCGCTACCTGACCGACTGCCTGACGCAGGACGAGGCGCTCGACCTGCTGCGACGGCAGGCGCCGGGCAAGGCGGCGCGGATCGCGACGCTCGAGCGCGAAGGCTACCCGTGCTACACGACGTCGGCGGGCTGGCTCGGCTACAGCGACGACAAGCTGCGTCGGTTGTGCCGTGAGGCGGTGGACGCCGGCTTCGACTACGTGAAGCTGAAGGTGGGCGCGAACCTGGAGCACGACATCCGTCGCGTGACGATCGCGCGCGAGGTGATCGGCCCGGACCGCAAGCTGATGATCGACGCGAACCAGGTGTGGGAGGTGGACGAAGCGATCGACTGGGTGCGCGAGCTGGCGTTCGCGAAACCGTGGTTCATCGAGGAGCCGACGAGCCCCGACGACGTCGAAGGGCATCGCAAGATCCGCGAGGCGATCGCGCCCGTGCAGGTCGCGACCGGCGAGATGTGCCAGAACCGCGTGCTGTTCAAGCAGTTCATCGCGCGCGGCGCGATCGACATCGTGCAGATCGACGCGTGCCGGCTCGGCGGCGTCAACGAGATTCTCGCGGTGATGCTGCTGGCCGCGAAATACGGGCTGGCGGTGTGTCCGCACGCGGGCGGCGTCGGGCTGTGCGAATACGTGCAGCATCTGTCGATGATCGACTATGTGTGTATTGCCGGCACGAAGGAAGGGCGCGTGACCGAATACGTCGACCACCTGCACGAGCATTTCGTCGAGCCGTGCGTCGTGCGCGGCGCGGCCTACATGCCGCCGACGGCGCCCGGCTTCTCGATCGAGATGAAGCCCGAATCGCTGGAGCGGTATCGATTCCGCGGCTGAAGCACGCGGCACGCAGCACGACGACGCGCGATGCACCGCGCGCGGCCCGCGCGGCGACAACATGAATGACGGAGACGCGAAGTGGATTTGAATCTGCAAGACAAGATCGTGATCGTGACCGGCGGCGCATCGGGCATCGGCGCCGCGATCTCGATGCGGCTGGCCGGCGAAGGCGCGATTCCGGTGGTATTCGCGCGCCACACGCCGGACGACGGCTTCTGGCGCGCCCTCACGCAGCAACAGCCGCGCGCCGCGTGCGTGTCCGTCGAACTGCAGGACGACGCGCAATGCCGCGACGCGGTCGCGCAAACCATCGCGCGCTTCGGCCGCATCGACGGCCTCGTCAACAACGCGGGCATCAACGACAGCGTCGGGCTCGACGCCGGGCGCGACGCGTTCGTCGCATCGCTCCAACGCAACCTGATCCACTACTACGTGATGGCGCATTACTGCGTGCCGCACTTGAAGGCGACGCGCGGCGCGATCGTCAACATCTCGTCGAAGACGGCCGTCACCGGGCAGGGCAACACGAGCGGCTATTGCGCATCGAAGGGCGCGCAACTCGCGCTGACGCGCGAATGGGCCGTCGCACTGCGCGACAACGGCGTGCGCGTGAACGCCGTGATTCCGGCCGAGGTGATGACGCCGCTCTACCAGACCTGGATCGCCGGTTTCGACGACCCCGAAGCGAAGCTCGCGGAAATCGCCGGCAAGGTGCCGCTCGGCAAGCGCTTCACGACCGCCGACGAGATCGCCGACACGGCCGTGTTCCTGCTGTCGGCGCGCGCGTCGCACACGACGGGCCAGTGGCTGTTCGTCGACGGCGGCTATACGCATCTCGATCGCGCGATCGGCTGAGACCATCGAGCCATGCAACTCGATCTGAACCCGACCGCCGCACCCGCCGCGCTGATTGCGCTGACAGGCATCGGCAAGCGCTTCCCTGGCGTGCAGGCGCTCGACGATTGCCGGTTCGACCTGCATGCCGGCGAAGTCCACGCGCTGATGGGCGAGAACGGCGCCGGCAAGTCGACGTTGATGAAGATTCTCGCGGGTGTTTATCAGAAGGACGAAGGCGAGATCCGGATGGACGGCCGCGCGGTGGAGATCGACGATCCGCGCGCCGCGCAGGCGCTCGGCATCGGCATCATCCATCAGGAGCTGAACCTGATGAACCACCTGAGCGTCGCGCAGAACATCTTCATCGGGCGCGAGCCGCGCGGCCGCTTGGGCGTGTTCGTCGACGAGGACACGCTCAACCGTGACGCGGCCGCGATCTTTCAACGGATGCGGCTCGATCTCGATCCGCGTACGCCGGTCGGCCGGCTGACGGTCGCGAAGCAGCAGATGGTCGAGATCGCGAAGGCGCTGTCGTTCGACTCGCGCGTGCTGATCATGGACGAGCCGACCGCCGCGCTGAACAACGCGGAGATCGCCGAGCTGTTCCGCATCATCGGCGACCTGCGCGCGCACGGCGTCGGCATCGTCTACATCTCGCACAAGATGGACGAGCTGCGCCAGATCGCCGATCGCGTGACGGTGATGCGCGACGGCAAGTACGTCGCGACCGTGCCGATGGCGGATACGTCGATGGACGCGATCATCGCGATGATGGTCGGTCGCCAGCTCGATACGACGTTCCGCACGCCGCCCGATACGTCGGTCAACGAGGTCGCGCTCGAGGTGCGCGGGCTGTCGCGCGGCCGCGCGATCCGCGACGTCGGCTTCACGGTGCGGCGCGGCGAGATTCTCGGCTTCGCGGGGCTGATGGGTGCGGGCCGCACCGAGGTCGCGCGCGCGGTGTTCGGCGCGGACCCGGTCGACGCGGGCGAGATTCGCGTGCACGGCAAGACCGTGACGATCCGCACGCCGGCCGACGCGGTCGCGCACGGGATCGGTTATCTGTCGGAGGACCGCAAGCACTTCGGGCTCGCGCTCGGGATGGACGTGCAGAACAACATCGCGCTGTCGAGCATGCAGCGCTTCGTACGCCGCGGCATGTTCCTCGATGCGCGCGGGATGCGGGACACCGCGCAGTCGTACGTGCGGCAGCTCGCGATCCGCACGCCGTCGGTCGCGCAGCCGGCGCGCCTCCTGTCGGGCGGCAACCAGCAGAAGATCGTGATCGCGAAGTGGCTGCTGCGCGACTGCGACATCCTGTTCTTCGACGAGCCGACGCGCGGCATCGACGTCGGCGCGAAAAGCGAGATCTACAAGCTGCTCGACGCGCTCGCCGCCGACGGCAAGGCGATCGTGATGATCTCGTCGGAGTTGCCCGAGGTGCTGCGCATGAGCCACCGGATTCTCGTGATGTGCGAAGGGCGCGTGACCGGCGAATTGCGCGCGGCCGACGCCACGCAGGAAAAGATCATGCAGCTCGCAACGCAGCGCGAGTCGACCGTTTTGTCCTGATTCGGACGCCGATTCATACGCCTACCGACCATGTCCAACGATACGCATCCCGTCCCGCCGCTGGCTTCCGGCGACACGCCGGCCGCCGCATCGAGCCTGAAGTCGCGCTTCTTCAACCCGGCCGCGCGGCAGAAGCTGCTCGCGTTCGCGAGCCTCGTGCTGCTGATCGTGTTCTTCAGCTTCGCGTCGTCGAACTTCCTCGAAGTCGACAACCTCGTGACGATCCTGCAGGCCACCGCCGTGAACGGCGTGCTGGCGGTCGCGTGTACCTACGTGATCATCTCGTCGGGCATCGACCTGTCGGTCGGCACCCTGATGACGTTCTGCGCGGTGATGGCCGGCGTCGTGCTGACGAACTGGGGCATGCCGCTGCCGCTCGGGATTCTGGCCGCGCTGTGCTTCGGCGCGTTGTCGGGCAGTGTGTCGGGTTTCGTGATCGCGAAGATGAAGGTGCCGCCGTTCATCGCGACGCTCGGGATGATGATGCTGCTCAAGGGGCTGTCGCTCGTGATCTCGGGCACGCGGCCGATCTACTTCAACGACACGCCGGGCTTCACGTCGATTGCGCAGGATTCGCTGATCGGCAGTCTGATTCCCGCGCTGCCGATTCCGAACGCGGTGCTGATCCTGTTCCTCGTCGCGGTCGGCGCGTCGATCGTGCTGAACCGGACCATCTTCGGCCGCTACACGTTCGCGCTCGGCAGCAACGAGGAAGCGCTGCGGCTGTCCGGCGTGAACGTCGACGCGTGGAAGATCGCCGTCTATACGTTCAGCGGCGCGGTGTGCGGGATCGCCGGGCTCCTGATCGCGTCGCGGCTGAATTCCGCGCAGCCCGCGCTCGGACAGGGCTACGAGCTCGATGCGATCGCGGCAGTCGTGATCGGCGGCACGTCGCTGTCGGGCGGCGCGGGCAGCATCGTCGGCACCATCATCGGCGCGTTCATCATGAGCGTGCTGACCAACGGCCTGCGCATCATGTCGGTCGCGCAGGAATGGCAGACGGTCGTCACGGGCGTGATCATCATCCTCGCCGTCTACGTGGACATCCTGCGCCGGCGGCGCCGCTGACGCACGCACGAACACACATGTGCTTCACCGCCGGCCCGTCCGGCATTTCAGTCGATACCAACCAAGGAGACGCGAAGTGATCAGGAGCAAGGTGTTGAACGCGATCGTCGGACTGGCGTTCGCCGTTGGCGTGACGGCCGGCGCGCAGGCGCAGGAAACCTACATCCCGCTGATTTCGAAGGGCTTCCAGCATCAGTTCTGGCAGGCCGTGAAGGCGGGCGCGATGCAGGCAGCGAAGGACTACAAGGTGAAGGTGACGTTCGAAGGCCCCGAAACCGAGGCGATGGTCGACAAGCAGATCGACATGCTGTCCGCCGCGATCGCGAAGAAGCCGGCGGCGCTCGGCTTCGCGGCGCTCGACAGCAAGGCCGCGTTACCGCTCCTGAAGAAGGCGCAGGCCGAGAAGATCCCGGTCATCGCGTTCGACTCGGGCGTCGACAGCGACATCCCGGTGACGACCGCCGCGACCAACAACAAGGCCGCCGCCGCGCTCGCCGCCGACAAGCTCGCCGCGCTGATCGGCGACGAGGGCGAGGTGGCCGTGGTCGCGCACGACCAGACGAGCCGCACCGGCATCGATCGCCGCGACGGTTTTCTCGAACGGATGAAATCGGCGCACCCGAAGGTGCGGATCGTGACCGTGCAGTACGGCGAGGGCGACCAGCTGAAGTCGACCGAAGTGACGAAGTCGATCCTGCAGGCGTACCCGAAGCTCAAGGGCGTTTTCGGCACCAACGAAGGCTCGGCGATCGGCGTGGTGAACGGCGTGCGCGAGATGAAGCGCAAGGTCGTGATCATCGGATACGATTCCGGCAAGCAGCAGAAGGATGCGATCCGCAGCGGGATCATGGCCGGCGCGATCACGCAGAATCCTGTCGGGATCGGCTACAAGACCGTCGAGGCGGCCGTGAAGGCGATCAAGGGCGAGAAGCTGCCGAAGGTCATCGATACCGGTTTCTACTGGTACGACAAGACCAACATCGACGACCCGAAAATCACGGCGGTGCTGTACGACTGAACGTGACGTGACCTGACACGGCGGACGACGGCGAACGGCGAGGACACCATGAGCGCAGTGCGCATCGATTCTCATCAGCACTTCTGGCGTTACCGCGCGGCCGAATTTCCATGGATCGGCGCCGGAATGGGTGTGCTCGCCCGCGATTACATGCCCGACGCGCTGTGGCCGCAGATGCGTGCGCAGGCGTTCGGTGCGTCGATCGCGGTGCAGGCGCGCGTCGGACGCGACGAGACGGCATTCCTGCTCGATCTGGCCCACGACGAAGCGCGCATCGCGGCGGTGGTCGGCTGGGAGGACCTCGCTGCGCCGGCGCTCGCCGAGCGTATCGCGGAATGGCGCAGCCCGAAGCTGCGCGGCTTTCGTCACCTGCTGCAGGACGAGGCCGACGTCGGCGCGTTCGTCGCGGATCCCGCGTTCAATCGCGGTGTCGCATGGCTGCAGGCGAACGGTTACGTGTACGACGTGCTCGTGTTCGAACGTCAGTTGCGCGACGTGCGCGCGTTCTGTGCGCGCAACGATGCGCACTGGCTCGTGCTCGATCACGCAGGCAAGCCCGCGCTCGCCGAGTTCGACCGCGACGACACCGCACTCGCACGTTGGCGCGCGGCGTTGCGCGAACTGGGTGCGATGCCGCACGTCGTGTGCAAGCTGTCGGGGCTCGTGACCGAGACGGACTGGCGGCGCGGCCTGCGCGGGCAGGACATCCGCCACATCGAACTATGCCTGGATGCGGCGCTCGACGCGTTTGGCCCGCAGCGGCTGATGTTCGGTTCGGACTGGCCCGTGTGTCTGCTCGCGGCGTCGTACGACGAAGTGGCGTCGCTGGTCGAGCGCTGGGCACAAGCGCGGTTGTCGGCGGCCGAGCGCGACGCGTTGTGGGGCGGTACGGCCGCGCGGTGCTATGCGGTGCCGGACGATATGAAGCCCGGCATATAGAATAGGCGCGATCAGTCTGGTGCGGCATTCGTCAGACCGTCCGCAACGCAACCGCTTACCTGTATCAACGTATGTCCATCCAGCCGATTCAGAACCGCCGCCTCTACCAGCAGATCGCCGACAAGCTCAGCGCGATGATCGAGTCGGGCGACTTCCCGCCGGGCAGTTACCTCCCGCCCGAGCGCGAACTGGCCGAGCAGTTCGGCGTGTCGCGCACATCGGTGCGCGAGGCGTTGATCGCGCTCGAGGTGAACGGTCTCGTCAGCGTGCGCGTCGGCGACGGCGTGAAGGTGCGCCAACCCGAGGCGGCCACCGCACCGCAACCGCGGATCGACACGACGGTCGCGCCGTTCTCGATCGTCGAGGTCGATCCGGAGCTCGGTATCGCTGTCGACCTCGATACCGAAATCCCGCCGTTCGCGTTGTTGCAGGCGCGCCGGCTGATCGAGCCGGAAGCCGCGTCGCTCGCCGCGAAACACGGCTCGGACGCGCAGATCGAGGGGATTCACGAGGCGTTCCTGCGCAACCAGGAAGACAACCGTAGCGGGTCGCTCACGCATCCGGGCGATCGGCTGTTCCATATCCGTATCGCGGAAGCGAGCGACAACCCCGCGTATGCGCTGATGATCAAGCAACTGCTCGCGCACAAGTACGACCTGATGTTCCAGCGGCTGCAGTCGCTGTACATGCCGAACGACATGCCGCATCGCTCGGAGCTCGAACACCGCGCGATCCTCGATGCAATCCGCGCGCGCGACCCGGAGGCCGCGCGCCGCGCGATGGCCGAGCATCTCGACGAAGTGATCCGGATCTTCGGCCGCGCCCTCGACTGAGCGCGGGCGATCGGCATCAGAAGCGGTCGGCGCGGTAGGGCGTCGGATCGGTGAACGGCGTCTCGCCGGTCATCATCTCGGCCAGCAGGCGGCCGGAGACGGGGCCGAGCGTCAACCCGTGATGGTTGTGCCCGAACGAGAACCACATCCCGCGATGCGCCGGTGCGGGGCCGATCACCGGCCGCATGTCGGGCGTGCACGGCCGGAAGCCGAGCCACGGGTGCGGGTCGAGCCGCTCGCCGAAGCCGAACACCGGGCGCGCGACGCGTTCCGCGCGATCGAGCTGCACGCCCGTCGGCGGCAGGCCGCGCCGCGCGATCTCGACGCCGGTGGTCAGCCGCAGTCCGCGCCGCATCGGCGCGATCACGTAGCCGTATTCGCGATCGACGATCGGCGCCGACGGCGCGCCGCGTTCGGACGGCGCGTAGTGCATGTGGTAGCCGCGCTTCTCGCGCAGCGGAATCTTGTAGCCGAACTTGCCGAACACCGTGTCGGACCACGGGCCGAGCGCGACGACGACGGCCGGCGCGGCGATCTTGCCGTCGTCCGTCGTGACCTGCCAGCCGGGCGACAGCGCCTCCAGGCTCGCGGCATCGCCGGTGAGCAGCGTGCCGCCGCCTTGCACGAAGAGTTGCGCGTAGGTTTTGACGAGCGCGGACGGATCGACGACGCTTTTCGGATCGAGCCAGTGCAGCGCGCCGCAGAAGCCTGCAGCGAGGCTCGGCTCCCGTGCGCGAAGTGCCGCGGCATCGAGCGGTGTGATGCCGAGCCCGTGGCGGCGCGCGGTGAGTCCCGCATCGGCGACCGCGCGCTCGAACGCGGCGGGCGTGCGGAACGCTTCCATCCAGCCGTTGGCGCGCACCAGTTCCCCGGCGCCGGCGCGCGCGATCAGTGCGTCGTGCTCGACGATGCAGCGCTCGATCAGCGGCAGCATGTCGCGCGAGGCTGCCGCGTGACGCAGCGGCGCCGATTCCCACCAGAAACGCGCGAGCCACGGCGCGAACGCGGGCAGCGACGCGCTGTGCCAATAGAGATCGGTGGAGCGGTTGAGCGCATAGCGCATCAGCGTGAACGGGCTGCGCGGGAACGGATACGGTTCGATCGACGAGCGCTCGATCAGCCCCGCGTTGCCGAAGCTCGTGCCTTCGCCGGGCGCGCCGCGGTCGACGAGGGCAACCTTGCGGCCGCGATCCTGCAGGTGCAGCGCGGCGGAGACGCCGACGATGCCCGCGCCCAGAACGATTACGTCGAAGTCCATGAGGGAAGACGAGATAGACGGTTGATGATCGACACTCGGCGTCGGCGACGCGCGCTTCGGCCGGGTGCGCGGAACTGCAATCGAATGATCAGCAAGGATACTCGCGAACGCGGTGATGCGCGAATCGTGCTCCCTCGTCCGGCGCGATGGGGGCATCTGGCGTCGGGGTGCTTCGATCGAATTTGCCGACTGCTCGTCTGAGCCCGCCATGTCCGTGAAGGACGGGAACGGGTATGCGTTCCGGGGGCGAATGAAACGTCGTTGTGTCGAGCATCGCGTGACGGATTCGTTGCGTCCGGCGACGGAATCGCGCGGCAACTTCCACCGGCGTCGCATCGTTGCGTGGGGAAACCGGTCTGGCGCACCCCTGCGGAACGTATGAAGTTTGACTCGCACGTTCGTCCTGTTCGCTGGCCAATCCTTCGGCGTCGCATCGCCACGAACAGCACCGATTCCGCATACTTTCCGACATGAATCGCGGGTGTATCCCACTGGTTTGGGATACGAATATTTACCTAAGATGGAAGCAATCGTGCGTGTGATACGGTGCCGGCACGCGCATGGCAGGAAGGGGCAGCGCCGGGAACGACTGCAGCAGATGTTTCCATCATGGATGCGAGTATGTGCGCGGCGGCCGAGAATCATGCGGCCGCATCGACGCCAGCGGGCGCGGCGGTAATCGCCGCGCGGAAGGCATCCGGCCGGTCCGGCCGAGTCGCCACGTTGCGCCCCGCATGCATCGCAATCGTTTGCGCTCTGAGCGTCGCGCCCTCCGTTCTCGCCGGGGCGCCTGGCGATGCCGACGCGCCGATCGATACGGTGCGGCTCGTCGCCACCACGACACCCGTCAATCCCACCAGTCCCGCCTTTTCGTCACACGACTCCGCCGTGCGCCAGGTCGTGCTCGGCATCATCAGTTTCACGCGCTGGCCGACGACGCCGGTTCGCCTGCATCTGTGCGTGACGGGCAGGTCAGACTACGCGGGCGACCTGACCGGCACGATACAGGCCGGCTCGACCGTGCTCGACGTGCAGCGGGTCCGCTTCGACGACCCCGCGCTCGGCGTCGCATGCGACGTCGTGTATCTCGGCGTGCTCGGGGACGATGAGCGAAAGCGGGTGAGGACCGCGCTGGTCGGCCGCCCGGTGCTGACCATCGCCGAACACGATCCGTCCTGCACCGCGGGCAGCATGTTCTGTCTCGCGGTCGAAGGCGAACGCGTCACGTTCGACATCAATCTCGACGCCGTCGCGCGCAGTGGCGTGCGCGTGCATCCGAACGTGCTCAATCTCGCGCGGCGGACGCTGACGCCATGACACGTTCGGGGCCCGCCATTTCGCCTTCACGTGTATCGCGCTCGACGCTGCAAAGCGTGTTGCGCCGCGCGCATTTGCGCCTTGCGTTCGTCGCGGTCGCGATGGCCGCCGTGTCGCTGATCGTCGTCGCCGTGATCGCGTTGCGCGCGTACGCCGGCAACAACCTGAACCTGCTGGCGCGCTCGCTCGGTTACACGGTCGAGGCAGCGCTCGTGTTCGGCGACCGTGTCGCGGCGAACGAGGCGATCGCGACGATCGCCAACGACGAGGACGTCGCGCAGGTGGTCGTCACCGATGGCAAAGGCCAGTTGTTCGCGACGTGGAAACTGCCCGCCGCAGGCCGGATCGCCCGTCTCGAGCGCGGCGTCGCCGCGCTGGCGCTTCCCGGGCCAGTGAGCGCCGCGGTGATGCACGACGGCGTCGTCATCGGCCAGGTCATCGTGCGTGGCCGGGGGCACCAGTTCTTCGGGTTCCTGATCGGTGGCATCGGCGGCATTCTCGGTTGTCTGGCAGTCAGCGTGATCGGCGCGTATGTCAGCTCCAAGCGTCTGTTGCGCAACATCGTTGCGCCGCTGCGCGCGCTGGCCGACGTCGCGCACGCCGCGCGCCGCGAGCGTGCGTTCGCGCGTCGCGTCGAGCCGGTGGCGATCGCCGAACTGAATCAGCTTGGCGACGACTTCAATGCATTGCTCGACGAATTCGAAGACTGGCAGAACACGCTGCGCGACGAAAACGCGTCGCTCGAACACAAGGCGACGCACGATGCGCTCACGGAGCTGCCCAACCGCGTGCAGTTCGAGTCGCGTCTGTCGGTTGCCCTCTGCGACGCCGTGGTGACGGGGCAGCGGGTTGCCGTCCTGTATCTCGACTGCGACCGCTTCAAGGAAATCAATGACGGTCTTGGCCACGATGCGGGCGACGCGGTGCTGATCGGCATCGCGGCGCGGTTGCGCGCGCAGGTGCGCGAGACCGATCTCGTCGCGCGGCTGGGCGGCGATGAATTCGCGGTGATGCTGACGGCGGTGCGCGATACGGACAGCGTGTGCCAGATCGCCGACGAGATTTTGTCCGGCATGGTGCCGTCGATCGAGCTGTCCGACGGGCGCATGGTGGCCACCATGATGAGTGCCGGTATTGCGCTGTATCCCGATCATGCGTCCGACGCGAGCGGCTTGCTGCGCGCGTCGGATGCCGCGATGTACCGCGCCAAGCGTGCTCGGCCGGGGTCGTGGCAGCTGGCGGAGGGCGTAGCGGGACGGGTTTGATGTCTGTCGTTTCGCGCCGTGGGCGAGGCCGCGGCGGCGGGATAATAAGCGCGCGCGAAGCGGGCGCGTACGAAGGGGGCGATCATGGATGACTCGTTGCCGGTGAGCATTGGGCGAATGTGCGTCGCGAGCGCGGTGCTTCTGTGCCTGCTGCTTGGCGGATGCAAGACGCCGCCGCTTCATCGGGGGCTCACGCAGACGCAGGTCACGGCGCTGAAGTCGGCCGGGTTCCAGGAGACGCAGCAGGGGTTCGAGTTCGGGTCGACGGGGCCGATTCTGTTCGATTTCGATCGGTATAACCTCAAGCCGGATGTCAGGCGGATCGTCGAGCGGATTGGCAGGACGTTGAGGTCGGCGGGGATCAACGGGGTGCGGGTGTACGGGTACTCCGACGAGGAGGGGGAGGCTGCCTACGATCTCGAGTTGTCCCGGCGGCGGGCAGAGGTGGTGGCGATCGAGCTTGTGGACGTCGGGCTGGACAGGAAGCGGATTGCGATCGTGGGGAAGGGGAAGAGCGATCCGGTGGGGGATAACCGGACGCCAGCCGGGAGAATGCAGAATCGGCGGGCGGCGATTGTGGTTTCGCCGAGGTGAGGCGGCTTTAGCGCGATGTCGCCGTTTGGCGATGCGCATCGTGCGCTTTGCGTGCGTGACCAGACTGAGATTGCGCAACTTGCTGTGTGAGGCCGCTGCCGATCGCCCCGTGCCTCACCAAGCAATATTGCAAGACGACCGCGACGTTCCCGCACCGCCGGTCGCCGTGCAATGCGAACCCGCGCCGTTGTCATAGAACGTCCGCGTCTCCGGCTGCGGCACTGACGGATCGTGCGGATTCGGCGCGCCGTGCGGACCGCGCGCGGCATCGAAAGGTCGCGTGGGCGCATACGAATTCCTGTCGCCGGGCGCTTGCGACCCGTTGGCCCTCAGATATTCATTCCAGTTCAGCGCGCGCTGTTCGTGTCGTGGCAACGCGCGACCGAAGCTATCGCTGCCGCCCGCGCCGAGCGCGACGCGATTCGAGTGCCATACAGAATCGCCGGGCTCGCGTTCGACCGAAGGCTGCGGCTCGAGCGTATCGCCCGAAACCCGCAACGGCCGCGTATCAGGCGTATCGAACGGACTGCGTTCAACCGGCGCCGCGTACTTCGCGCGGCGCGTCGTGAGCGCCGCACGCGCATCATGCGTAGTCCCGGCCCGACGTTCCGAACGAAACACGTTGGCACTGCCCGGGCGATCGACCAGCGAATCGCGGCCTGAAGCGTCGGCAATGGAAACGGAAAGCGCACAGGCAAGCGCGGCGGCGGAAGAAAAACGGAGAGGATGATTCATCGGGATCCGAACCAGGTGACATGTATCGAGAGAAAACGGCAGATCACTGGCTGGCGGCTCGGCGACGTGTGAGCGTCGAAGCGGCCCTGAAGCGACTGCGAATCGCGGAGGGGCGACTCGCAGGAAGGCTGGCTGGATTGCAGAAGCGAGCGCGAATTATTTCATGAAAATCACAATCTGCTTTCGTTGTGCTGGTCGATGTCGGCAAAAAGAAGGATTGACCGCACAGATACATCGCCCCGACTCGGTGCGCGTCGACACAATCATCAGTTGATTGATCTTCGACGATCGGACCCCAAGCATCCAAAGAAGCAGGCAACGCGTGACACCAAATCGCCGAAACCCACACCCGGCAAGGAATCTGCCCACCAACTCACTCAAAATCGCAACCCAATTGCACCCACCGCAAACGTTCTCCGCCCATCTCGGTTGCTCCCGAATCGCCACCTCGCGCGAACCAAGTTTCTCCGTGTTTTCCCTCATAGAAGCGGCATTTTTGACAGACGATTTAAAAACCCCCATATAATTTCGACTGCCTTGCCAACGGCTGTCGGACCATCCCTCCGAACTAGCGATTTGGCAAGCGGGGCAGGCGAAACGCTTGCGCAATGCAAGACGCATCACGATGTCTTTCCGAACCAGACGTCCCCGTTGGGGACTGCAAGAGCCGGGCCCCGCTACGCAACATCCATCCGCAGGTCCGTCTTCATGTGTCTCGGGCGTGTCCCATGTCCTCGCCCCGGGTGCTGTTCGATTGCGCAAGTCATGCCGCCTTTGCCCGTATGACTAAACAACATCGAGGAGCTCCCAGATGACGCTGTCCCGTCTTACGTCCATTTCCGCCGCCGCCGTGCTGTTCGCCGCCGGCGCCGCCGCCGCGCAAGCGGAAACCGTGAAGATCGCCATCGCTGGTCCGATGAGCGGCTCGGTCGCCCAGTACGGCGACATGGTGAAGGCCGGCGCGCTGACCGCGATCGAACAGATCAACGCGGCCGGCGGTGCGGGCGGCAACAAGTTCGAAGTCGTGCAGATGGACGACGCATGCGAACCGAAGCAGGCCGTCGCCGTCGCCAACAAGATCGTCAGCCAGAAGATCAAGTACGTGATCGGCCACGTGTGCTCGGGTTCGACGATCCCCGCATCCGACATCTACGAAAACGAAGGCATCGTGATGGTCACGCCGTCGGCCACCGCGCCGCAGCTGACGGAAGGCAAGAAGCGTCACTTCATCTTCCGCACGATCGGCCGTGACGACCAGCAAGGCCCGGCCGCCGCGCACTACATCATCAACAACGTGAAGCCGAAGAAGGTCGCGGTCCTGCACGACAAGCAGTCGTACGGCCAGGGCATCGCGTCGTCGGTGAAGAAGGACCTCGAAGCCGCGAAGATTCCGGTCGTCCTGTTCGAAGGCATCAACGCCGGCGATTCGGACTACTCGGCGATCATCACGAAGCTGAAGTCGCAAGGCGTCGATTTCGTCTACTTCGGCGGCTACCACCCGGAAATGGGCCTGCTGATGCGCCAGGCGCGCGAGCAGGGCGTGAAGGCCACGTTCATGGGGCCTGAAGGCGTGGGCAACAAGGACGTGACGGCGATCGCCGGCCCGGCTTCGGAAGGCATGCTGGTCACGCTGCCGGCCGACTTCTCGGCCGACCCGGCCAACGCGGCGCTGGTGAAGGCCTTCGCGGACAAGAAGCGCGACCCGAACGGCCCGTTCCAGATGCCGTCGTACGCAGCGGTGAAGATCATCGCCGACGCAATTGCCGGCGCGAAGACGACGGACCCGACGAAGGTCGCCGCGTACATGCACAAGACGACGTTCGACACGCCGATCGGCAAGGTCGCGTATGACGCACAGGGCGACCTGAAGGCGTTCAAGTTCGTCGTCTACACGTGGCACAAGGACGCGACGAAGACCGCCGCCAAGTAACAACGGAGTATCCGCCCCGCGCACCCGCTCTGCCCGTCACCCGGGCAGGGTGCGTGCGCATTTGGCCGTTGCACGGCCAACGGGCGGCCCGAGACGACACCGTGCGTTGCGCGCGGCCGAACGCCGTGATCCGGCGACGGCACGCGACCCAGCGCCAACGGGAGCTTCCCGCACATGACTGACTTCTTTCCTCAATTCGCCCAGCAGCTGGTCAACGGCCTGACGCTGGGTGCGATCTATGCGCTGATCGCCATCGGCTACTCGATGGTCTACGGCATCATCGGCATGATCAACTTCGCCCACGGCGAGATCTACATGATCGGCGCGTACGTGGGCCTCGTGACCCTGACCGCCATCGGCATCTCCGCCGGCTATCCGCTGCCGCTCGTGCTCGGCGCCGCACTGATCGTGTCGGTGATCGTCACCGGCCTGTACGGCTTCGCGGTCGAGCGCGTCGCGTATCGGCCGCTGCGCGGCGGCCCGCGCCTCGTGCCGCTGATCTCCGCGATCGGCATGTCGATCTTCCTGCAGAACTACGTGCAGATCGGCCAGGGCGCGCGCGACGTATCCGTGCCGATCCTGATCTCCGGCGCGTTCGACATCCATCTCGGCGGCGACTACGACGTGACGATTCCGTATGCGCGTCTCTTGATCGTCTGCGTGACGATCGTGCTGATGATCGCGCTGACGCTGTTCATCTCGCATTCGCGGATGGGCCGTGCCTGCCGCGCATGCGCTGAAGACATGAAGATGGCGAACCTGCTCGGCATCGACACGAACCGCGTGATCTCGTTCACGTTCGTGCTCGGCGCGATGCTGGCGGCCGTCGGCGGCGTGCTGATCGGGCTGACGATCGGCAAGCTGAATCCGTACATCGGCTTCGTCGCGGGCATCAAGGCGTTCACCGCCGCGGTGCTGGGCGGGATCGGCAGCATCCCGGGCGCGATGCTCGGCGGCGTGCTGCTGGGCCTTGCCGAAACCTTCGCCGCAGGCTACATGCCGGCCGAGTACAAGGACGTCGTCGCGTTCGGCCTGCTCGTGCTGATCCTGCTCTTCCGCCCGACCGGCCTGCTCGGCAAGTCGGACATCGAAAAGGTTTGAGGGAGACGCAGATGAGTCAAGTCATTTCCGTTCGCCGCCCGGCCGCCGATGCCTCGATCGGCCAGGCGCTGAAGAATGCCGCGGCCGCCGCGCTGCTGACGGCGATCCTCACGATTCCGGTGCTCGGCCTGCAGTTGAAGCTCGACGGCTATCAGGTGGTGCTCACGCCGCACTGGCGCCCGGTGTGGATCGCGGTCGCGGCCGTGTTCCTGTTCCAGTTGTTCAAGCCGTGGCTCGTGCGCGCGAAATCCGCGGTGAAGCTGCCGGCGATGCCCGCGATGGGCGCGCAGCAGCAGCGCGCGATCATCTGGGTGCTGCTCGCGGTCGGGCTCGTGTGGCCGTTCTTTGGTTCGCGCGGCGCCGTGGACGTCGCGACGCTCGCGCTGATCTACGTGATCCTCGGCCTCGGGCTGAACATCGTGGTCGGTTTCGCGGGGCTGCTCGATCTCGGCTATGTCGGGTTCTACGCGGTCGGCGGCTATACCTACGCGATGCTGAACCAGTATTTCGGGCTGTCGTTCTGGGAGTGCCTGCCGATTGCGGCGATCGCCTCGGCGACGTTCGGCTTCCTGCTCGGCTTCCCGGTGTTGCGTCTGCGCGGCGACTATCTCGCGATCGTCACGCTCGGCTTCGGCGAAATCATCCGCCTGCTTGCGAACAACCTGACGAGCCTCACGGGTGGCCCGGACGGCATCTCGAGCATTCCGAAGCCGACGGTGTTCGGCTTCGAGATGGCGCGCTCGGCGAGCGTCGAAGGCGCGAAGACCTTCCATGAACTGATCGGGCTGGAATACAGCGGCGAGCACATGGTGATCTTCCTGTACCTGATCGCGCTGGTACTGGTCGGCTTCACGCTGTTCGTGACGAGCCGCCTGATCCGCATGCCGATGGGGCGTGCGTGGGAAGCGCTGCGCGACGACGAGATCGCATGCCGTTCGCTGGGGCTGAACCCGACGCGCATCAAGCTGTCGGCGTTCACGCTCGGCGCGGCGTTCGCGGGCATCGGCGGCGCGTTCTTCGCCGCGCGTCAGGGCCTCGTGAATCCTGAATCGTTCACCTTCATCGAATCGGCGCTGATCCTCGCGATCGTCGTGCTCGGCGGGATGGGTTCGCAGCTCGGCGTGATTCTCGCGGCGATCCTGCTGACCGTGCTGCCGGAAGTCGCGCGCGGGTTCGCCGAGTACCGGATGCTGATCTTCGGTCTGGTGATGGTGTTGATGATGATGTGGCGTCCGCAGGGCCTGCTGCCCGCGAGCCGTCCCCACGTGGAGCTGCCGCAATGAGCGCGAATGCAGAACTGTTGAAGGTCGCCGGGCTGCAGATGCGCTTCGGCGGGTTGCTCGCGGTGGACGGCATCGATTTCGACGTGCGCCGCAACGAGGTGTTCGCGATCATCGGGCCGAACGGCGCGGGCAAGACCACGGTGTTCAACTGCGTCGGCGGCTTCTACAAGCCGACCGGCGGCGACGTCGTGCTCGACGGCCACGCGATCGCCGGGCTGCCGAGCCACAAGATCGCGTTGAAGGGCCTGGTGCGCACGTTCCAGAACATCCGCCTGTTCAAGTCGCTGACGGTCGTCGAGAACCTGCTCGTCGCGCAGCATCGCAAGGTGAAGTCGGGGATGCTGCACGGCCTGTTCGCGACGCCCGCGTATCGCCGCGCCGAGAAGGAAGCGCTCGAACGCGCGGCCGTCTGGCTCGACCGGATGGGGCTGACGTCGGTCGCCAACCGGCAGGCGGGCACGCTGTCGTACGGGCACCAGCGGCGTCTCGAGATCGCGCGCTGCATGATCACCGAGCCGCGTCTGTTGATGCTGGACGAGCCGGCGGCCGGTCTCAACCCGCAGGAGAAGATCGAGTTGCAGCACCTGATCGACAAGCTGCGCCACGAGTTCGGCGTATCGGTGTTGCTGATCGAACACGACATGAGCCTCGTGATGGGCGTGTCGGACCGCATCCTCGTGATGGAGCACGGCCGGCCGATCGTGATCGGCACGCCGGAAGCGGTCCGCAACGACCCGCGCGTGATCAAGGCGTATCTGGGGGAAGAGTGATGCTGAAGCTGGAACAGGTCCATACGCACTACGGCGCGGTCGAGGCGCTCGCGGGCGTGTCGATCGAGGTGAACAAGGGCGAGATCGTCACGCTGATCGGCAGCAACGGCGCCGGCAAGACGACGCTGATGATGACCGTGTGCGGCACGCCGCGCGCATCGTCGGGCCGCGTGCTGTTCGAGGGCAACGACATCACCGCGATGTCGACGCACCAGATCATGCGGCAGGGGATGGCGATCTCGCCGGAAGGGCGGCGCGTGTTCCCGAGCCTGACGGTGCTCGAGAACCTGAAGATGGGCGGGTTCTTCGCGAGCCGTCATGAAATCGACGACGGCATCGAGCATGTGTTCAAGCTGTTTCCGCGCTTGAAGGAGCGCGCGGCGCAGCGGGCCGGCACGATGTCGGGCGGCGAGCAGCAGATGCTGGCAATCGGCCGTGCGCTGATGAGCAAGCCGCGCTTGCTGCTGCTCGACGAGCCGACGCTCGGCCTCGCACCGCTCGTGATCGCGCAGATCTTCGACATCATCCGGACGATTCGCGACGAGGGCGTCACGGTGTTCCTGGTCGAGCAGAACGCGAACAAGGCGCTGGGCGTGGCCGATCGCGGCTACGTGCTCGAAACGGGACGCGTGGTACTGGCGGACACGGGCGCGAACCTGCTCGCGAACGACCGGATCAAGCAGGCGTATCTCGGCGGTTGATGGAGAAAGCCGCCGGCCTGCAACGGGCCGGCGGCGCAGCCCATCATCTTGCAAGAAAAATGTCGCCGGAATTGCTTCATTCGTCGCAAATTCGGCGACGTGGGCCCAAACGCGAATCGAACGAAAACGGCGGCGTTGCACGACCCGCTTACGCGTGCAACGCGAGCCCTTTCACCGCCTTGTCCACGGCCTTCTTCGGCCCGTGCAACGCCAGACCGACCAGATCCAGATTCTCCGCATCCTCGGCGCGAAACACTGCGCGGTTGGCCGCATCGTGCCCGGTCGAAAACATCGCGCGCACGTACGGCACGATCCTCACGTCGCGCGACAGCGCATGCCGGTGCGCGGCCTGCAGGCCGTTCAGGTCGGCCGCGAATACCAGCATCGGCTGGCCGAGCATGCGGCCGTAGCGGTTGCCCGCCGCATCCTCGTACGGTTCGCCGAGCGCGTCGGGCGCGCCGGCCGCGACGCCCGTCGCGAGAAACGCGACCACGTTGAGTTTCTGCCACGCCGCGAGATCGTCGCGCACGATCAGTGCCACTTTCGTATCGAACATGCTTGCTCCTCATTGGGGCACTCATGATCGGATGCCGCGTGCGATCAGTCTGGAACGTTTGTGCACATTTGTCGGTACGCGGCCGGCGTGATCCGGTACGCGCGGCGGAACCAGCGGCCCAGGTGGCTCTGGTCGGCGAAGCCGACATCGGCCGCGACCTGAGCGGGCGTGCGGCCGATTGCCAGCAGCCGGCGCGCGGCGCGCAGCCGCAAGCGCACCAGATACGCGTGCGGCGACGTGCCGAACGCGCGCTGAAACAGCCGGGTCAGCCGGAACCGGTCGATCCCGGCGACGCTGGCGAGTTCGTCGAGCCCGATGTTGCCGTCCATCTGCGCATGCAGCAGATCGCGCACGCGCGCGATCGCGGGCGGCACGACACCGCTTTCCAGCGCGAGCGGGCCGCGCAGTTCGCCGCCGAGCCGCGTCAGCAGGCGGTCGAGCGTCTGGTCGCGCGCGAGCCTGCCTTCGTTGCCGTGGATCGCCAGAAACGCTTGGCGGATCGTGTCGACGAGCGTGGGATCGTCGACCAGCGTATGGCCGAAAGCGGCCTCGACGCCACCCATGCCAGGAAGATTCAGCCGGCGCGCCGCGCGCTCGACCCATGCTTGCGGCAGGTACAGCATGCCGTAGGTGAAGCCGCCGGCTTCGGGCGCATGGCCGTCGTGCATCGCGCCCGGCTCGATCAGGATCGCGCGGCCAGGCACGCTCGTATGCAGCGACCGGCGGCACTGGAATTGCTGCACGCCCTGTTCGGTGAAGCCGACCAGCATGTCGTCGTGATCGTGTGCATCGTACGCATGGCCGTTGAAATGCGCGTGCAGGCTTTCGATGCCGGTTTCCTGATCGCGGCGCGCGACGAGCCAGTGGTCGGTCGTGCCGATGTCCTTTGCCGCTGTCGTCATCGAATGCCTCGCGCGTCGTTGTTGCGTGTCGGGCAGTGTACGCAGATCGCGTGATGCCGGTGGCAAACGCGGGCAGTTCGTCCGGCAATCGGGCGAGAAGCGGGGCGGGAGCCCGGCGCGTGTCGCGACACGCGGCGTGGCGTGCATGCGCGGTTCATGCTTCGCTCGCCACCGCCTGCTCGTCACGCGCATATTGCGCCGGCGGCCGCCCGACATGCCGCGTGAACGCGACGCTGAAGGTGCTCGCGGAACTGTAGCCCACACGCCCCGCGATTTCGGCGATGCGGCCTTCGTTGCGGCGGAGCAGGTCCTTCGCGAGCGCCATGCGCCATGTGAGCAGGTATTCCATCGGCGCGACGCCGACCGCGCGGCTGAAGCGTTCGAAGAACGTCGAGCGCGACAGCGCCGCTTCCTTCGCGAGTTCGACGACCGTCCACGGATAGGCGGGGCGCGCGTGCATGCCACGGATCGCGGCCGCCAGTCGATTGTCGGCGAGCCCGCGCACGAGGCCGCGCGACGCGTTCGTTTCGGTCGTGAACCGCAATGCCTCGATCAGCAGCACTTCCAGCAGGCGCGCCAGCACGATCTCGCGCGCGGGCCGCTGCGCGCGCGATTCGTCGCGCACCAGTTGCACGAGCGTGGTCAGCCGCGGTTCGCCGCGCACGTGCACGAATTGCGGCAGCAGCGACACCAGCAGCGCTGCGTCCGGCGAACCGAAGCTGCAGTTGCCAGCCATCATCCGCGTGTCGACCGGGTTGCCCGGATCGCCGATCCGGTATTCGCCGTTGTCGAGTGCGACCGGCGGCCCTGTTTCGACGCCCGGCGGCGGCGGTTCGAGGCTGGACATCGCGACGCCGTAGGCCGCCGGAATCAGCACGAAATCGCCGGGCAGCAACTCGATCGGCGCGTGCCCGTCGATCGCGATCCGGCACCCGCCGTCGAGGATCGCGCAATAGAACGGCTCGCCGGCGACCGTGCGGTTGATCGACCACGGGCTCGCGCCGTGAACCGACTTGGAGTACCGCGCGCCCGGTTGCAGCAGCGTCACGACTTCGGTCAACGGGTCGATCATCGCCGGACTCTCGCAAAAGAAAATCGGATTTTCGATTGTAGCGAATACGGGTCCGGCCATCTATCGTACGGACACATGCCCAACACATCCCAGGAGTTCGCATGAAGACCGTACTGATCACCGGCTGTTCCTCCGGCTTCGGCCTCGAGATTGCCCGCCATTTCCTGGCCCGCGACTGGCAGGTCGTCGCGACGATGCGCACACCGCGCGAGGACGTGCTGCCGCCATCGGAACGCCTGCGCGTGCTGGCGCTCGACGTGACGAACACGGACAGCATCCGCGCCGCCATCGACGCGGCCGGCCCGATCGACGTGCTCGTCAATAACGCAGGCTTCGGCGCGGCCGCGCCGGCCGAGCTCACGCCGCTCGACACGGTGCGTGCGCTGTTCGAAACCAACACGATCGGCACGATTGCGGTGACGCAGGCCGTGCTGCCGCAGTTTCGCCGGCGTGGGGCGGGCGTGATCGTGAACGTCACGTCGAGCGTCACGCTGAAGGTGTTGCCGCTGGTCGGCGCATACCGGGCCAGCAAGGCGGCGGTCAATGCGTTCACCGAATCGATGGCGGTCGAACTCGAACCGTTCGGCGTGCGCGCGCATCTCGTGCTGCCGGGCCGTGCACCCGACACGCGTTTCGGCGACAACGCGCGTGCGCACATGCATGGCTTCGAACACGAGGCTTATGCGGAGTTCGCCGGAAAGGCCGTCGCGAGGATGCTCGATGCGTCGGGGCCGATCACCCATGCGCAGGATGTTGCCGACGCCGTGTGGCGCGCGGCGACGGACCCGTCGAGCCCGATGCGCATTCCGGCCGGTGCCGATGCCGAAGCGTGGGCGGCCGAAACGCGCTGATCGATCGGGAATCCGTCGCGCCGGTCGCTCGAACCGGCGCGACGAATCGTACGATGCGGAGAAGGGCGTTACCGCGCGGCGGCGTTACAGCGCGCGTTCGATCGCCTGACCGAGCAGCGACAAGCCGAGATCGATCTCGTCCTCGCTGACGGTCAGCGGCGGCGCGATCCGGAACACGCCGCCCATGCCGGGCAACTGCACGATGTTCATGCTGAGCCCGAGGTTCATGCACTCGCGCGTGATCTTCGCGCCGAGGCCGTCCGCCGGCTCTTTCGTGCGGCGATCCTTGACGATCTCGACGCCGAGCAGCAGCCCGCGCCCGCGCACGTCGCCGATGCAGTCGAACTGCTCCATCAGGTCGAGCAGGCCGCGCCTGAGCCGGTCGCCCATCACGTTCGCGCGTGCGACGAGCCCGTCGCGCTGCACCACGTCCAGCACGCGCAGGCCGACGGCCGCGGGCAGCGGATCGGACACGTGCGTCGTATAGAACAGGTAGCCGAGTTCGTGCGCGCGTTCCTCGATCGCCGCGGACGTCACGATGGCCGCGAGCGGCAGCCCGGCGCCGAGCGTTTTCGACAGCGTCAGGATATCGGGCGTCACGCCGTCGCGCTGGCACGCGAACATCGTGCCGGTGCGTCCGACGCCCGTCTGCGCCTCGTCGAGGATCAGCAGCATCCCGCGCGCTTCGCACTTGCGCTTGAGCGCCGCCATATAGCCTTCCGGCAGTTCGATGATCCCGCCCGAACTGAGGATCGGCTCCGCGATGAATGCCGCGAGGTTGCCGCTCGACTGGCGGTCGATCAGGTCGAACGCGTAGTCGAGTTCGGCAAGATAGTCGTACGCGCCGTTGCGCTCGAAGCGCGGCCGGTACGTGAATGGCGCCGGAATCGCGAATGAGCCGACGGCGGCCGGGCCGACACCCTTGCGGCCCGCGCTGTACGTGGCCGATGCGGCCGCGCCCGTCATCCCGTGCCACGACTGCGCGAAGCCGACGATCTCGTACTTGCCGGTGACGAGCTTCGCCATCCGGATCGCCGCTTCGTTCGATTCCGCGCCGGTGCTGAGCAGCAGCGCGCGGTCGAGCCCGTCGGGCGTGATGTCGGCGAGGCGCGTCGCGAGGTCGACGACGGGGCGCGACAGCATTCCGCTGAACAGGTGATCGAGCTTGCCCGCGTATTCGCCGATGACGGAGACGATCTCCGGATGGCAGTGGCCGAGCACCGCGCTCATCTGCCCCGACGTGAAATCGAGGATCGCGCGGCCGTCGGCGTCATAGACGAAGCTGCCCTTCGCGCGCTCGATGATCATCGGCTCGAACGTGCCGCCGTAGCGGACCAGGTGCTGCCTGGCGTTGCGCCAGAAGGTTGCGTCGTCGTTCAGGGACATCGGGCTTCTCCGGGCAAGGGGGCAGGGATCGCTTGCAGTCTAGGCGCGCGTCTGGTTTGATGGAAACGAATAGTTCTTATGCAAGGTAGAAAGGGAGCTAATATCTTGGGACGCTCGCTCGAAATCGACCTGCTGCGTTCGTTCGTCGTGATCGCCGAGGTGCGCGCGCTCAGCCGCGCGGCCGCGCGCGTCGGCCGGACGCAGTCCGCGCTTAGCCAGCAGATGAAGCGGCTCGAGGATATCGTCGACCAGCCGCTGTTCCAGCGCACTGGCCGCGGCGTGGTGCTGACGCACCCCGGCGAGCGGCTGCTCGTGCATGCGCAGCGCATCCTGCGGCTGCACGACGAGGCAATGGCCGACCTGTGCGGCACGGGGTTGACGGGGACGATCCGGTTCGGGTGCCCGGACGATTACGCGGAGGTGTTTCTGCCGCCGCTGCTGCGGCAGTTTTCGAGCCAGCATCCGCAGGCGATCGTTGAAATCGTATGCGGGCCGACGCCGCGACTGCTCGAACAGCTCGAGAAACGCGCGGTCGATCTCGCGATGATTTCATTGCCGGACGACGGGGCGAACGACGACATCATTCGTCGCGAGCAACTGGTCTGGATCGGCTATCCGGGGCTGGAGCCCGCGCATTTCGATCCGCTGCCGCTCGCGCTGTCCGATCCCGATACGCTCGATCACATCGCGGCCTGCGACGCGCTGCATCGCGCCGGCCGCGATTACCGCGTCGCGTATGCGAGCAGCAGTCTCGCGGGGCTGATCGCGCTGGTTCGCTCGGGGCAGGCGTTCGCGGTGATGACGCAGACGGCCGTGCCGGCCGACCTGGCGATCGTCAACGGCGATCCGCGGTTGCCGCCGTTGCCGGCGGTGGGCATTACGCTGAGGTTCGACCGTAAACGGCCGTCGCATCTGACGGCGGCGTTCGCCGAGCATATCCGGGCCGTGTTGCCGATGCTGTGACGCGAAGTCGTCGCGCCGGAAACGCAGGCATCGACGCGGGATTCGAGGGGTCGACGTTTGTCGTCCATCTGACCGAGCGCTTCGTCCTGCATCGCCGACGCAATAAAAAAACCCGCGAAGCCATGCGCTGTCGCGGGTTTTGCAAATGCACGAAACACGGAAAAACCGTATTTGGTGCCGACGGCGAGACTCGAACTCGCACAGCTTTCGCCACTACCCCCTCAAGATAGCGTGTCTACCAATTTCACCACGTCGGCACTGCAAGGGGCCGAATTGTAGCGTTACATCGCGCGTTTGTGAAGAGGGTGTGACACGGCGAGCGGATGCGTGAAAGCGATCCCGGTAGAATTCGGACGATCGGTCCGACGACCATCGCTACTGCCATCCGCTTTCTCCCCGTGACCACCACCCTCGAACAACTGCAGGCCGGCCAGCTGTCGGGCGCCCGGCAACTCAAGCTCGCGTGCGGGCTGACCGAATTTCCGCGCGAAATCTTCGATCTGGCCGACACGCTCGAAGTGCTCGACCTGTCCGGCAATGCGCTGTCGGCGCTGCCGGACGACCTGTCGCGGCTGCATCGCCTGCGCATCCTGTTCGCGTCCGGCAATCGCTTCACCGAATTTCCCGAGGTGCTCGGCACATGCACCCAGCTCGACATGATCGGCTTCAAGGCGAACCGGATCCGCACGGTGCCGCGCCGTTCGCTGCCGCGCGCGCTGCGCTGGCTGATCCTGACCGACAACGAAATCGACGCGCTACCCGCCGAGATCGGCGACTGCTCGCGCTTGCAGAAGCTGATGCTCGCGGGCAACCGGCTGCGCGCGTTGCCGCCCGAAATGGCCGCGTGCCGTGCGCTCGAACTGGTGCGGCTGTCGGCGAACCGGCTGGACGAACTGCCCGACTGGTTGCTGCGCCTGCCGCGTCTCGCGTGGCTCGCGTCCGCGGGCAATCCGTTCGGCACCGCGCCGGAAGCGGCGGCTTCGGCCGAGCCGGGCGTCGCGGACATCGACTGGACGTCGCTCGCCCTCGATCGGAAGCTCGGCGAAGGCGCATCGGGTGTCATTCATCGCGCGCAGTGGCGGGTGGACGGCCAAGTGCCGCGCGCGGTCGCGGTCAAGCTGTTCAAGGGGGCCGTGACGAGCGACGGGCTGCCCGATTGCGAAATGGCCGCGTGCCTGCACGCCGGGCGTCACCCGAACATGATTCCGGTGATCGGCAAGGTGCGCGGCCATCCGGACGGCACGCACGGCCTCGTGATGGAACTGGTCGATCCGGCGCTGACGAGCCTCGCCGGGCCGCCGAGCTTTGCGTCCTGCACGCGCGACGTCTATACGGCCGATGAGCGATTCGCGCCGGCCGACGCGTCGCGGATCGCGCTCGGCATCGCGTCGGTTGCAGCGCATCTGCACGCGCGCGGCATCATGCACGGCGACCTGTACGCGCACAACATCCTGCACGACGGCAAGGGCGGCGCGCTGCTCGGCGATTTCGGCGCGGCGTCGGTCTACGACGTGAACGACCGCGTGCGCGCGGCGCGGCTCGAACGGCTGGAAGTCAGGGCGTTCGGCCATCTGCTCGGCGAGTTGCTGGCGCGATGCGAGCCGCGTGCGTGGGAAGGTTCGCACGTACTCGACGCGCTGGCCGCCGCCTGCCTGAACGAGGAGATCGACGCACGGCCGTCGTTCGGCGAGATTGCGGCCACGCTGGCCGTCAAGGACTGACGGTTCCGATCACGCCGCGGCGCCGGCCATCGCCGGCCGTCGCCGTGCGGACGCTTACGCCTGCCGTGCGGTCAGCAGCTTGATCCCGAGGCCAACGAACAGCAGCCCGCTGGCGCGCTTGGCCGCGCGTACCCACGGCCTGACGCCGATACCACGATGGAGCCGGCGCACGCCGAACGAATAGACGCTGTGCACGACGACGACGGTGCATGCGATCGTCGCATACATCACGACGAACTGCATCGCGAGCGGGCGACCGTGTGCGATGAACTGCGGCATGAACGCCGACAGGAAGATCATCGTCTTCGGATTGCTGCCCGACACGAACAGCGCTTCGCGGAACAGCTTCCTGCGGTCGGGCTCGACGATCTCGGCCCGGCCGTCGGGCGAGCGTGCGTTGCGGTCGCCGCGCAGTTGCCGGATGCCCAGAAACATCAGGTACGCGGCGCCGACGACCTTCATCGCGATGAATAGCGGCGGCATCGCGGCCAGCACCGCGCCGACGCCGAGCGCGACGAGCATGACCACCGCGCCTTGTGCGACGAGGTTGCCCGCGATCGTCGCGGCGGTGCCGCGCGAGCCGTAGCGCACCGTGTTGCGGATGACGAGCAGCACGTTGGGGCCCGGCGACAGCGTCGTCGCGAGATAGGCGGCGGCAAACAGCATCCAGGTCTGAATGGACATGCGTTGCTCCGGGAGGGGGTTCCGGCGGTCGGGATGAAGCGATGATGCCACGCCAAAATGACGCGGACCGCCGCCGGAACCGGCGCGGCGCGTCAGCGTGTGTCGCGCACGCAGTATGCGGCGATCGACGACGGCGAATCGATCGCCGAAGGCCGCGTCATCCACGCGATCCATGCCGCCCATAACCCGCAGGCGATCAACACGGCGACGTTCAGTGGCGTCCGGTAGCGGACGATCAGGCTGGCCAGCGGCACGCGTTCCTTGCTCATGTGCGTCTCCTTCGGTCGATGCGGTTGCGGCGTTACTGGCCGGTGTAGGAGGGCGCCTTCGCGTCGCAGGTCACGGACACCGTCGCGCCGTCGGCGAAATGCAGCCGCAGCGGTACCTTCGCGCCGGGCGCGACGGGCTGGCGCGGTTCCTCCAGCATCACGTGATAGCCCTTCGGCCTGAACGTCACCGTGCCGTGCGCGGGCACGTCGACCGCTTCGACGTGAACCATTTTCGCGGTGCTGCCGGCCGTCTGCGTTTCGTGCATCATCGCCATCCCGAACGCGGGCGTATCGATGCCCGTGAGCGTGACGGGCTTGTCGCCGTCGTTCTTCAGCGTGAAATAACCGGACGACGGCACCGTCGCCGGCATCGTGCGGATCCAGCAGGCATCGGCCTGGACGGCCGATGCGGCGAACGTGGCGGGCGCCTGCAGCGCCAGCAGTGCAAACAGCAGGCTGGTCGGAATCGAGCGTTTCATCGAGTGTGTTCCTGATCGGGTAGTGAAGATCGCCGCGCGGGCATCGTGTGCGTTACTTCAGCGTGAACGTGTAGTGGCCCTGCGTGCGATGCCCGTCGGTCGCCACGGCAACCCAAGCGACCGTGTACGTGCCCGGCGTCAGGTTCGCCAGCTCCACATGCATCCGCTTCCGGTTGCCGGCGTCGATGGCGGCTTTCCCGTCGACGACCGACTGGCCATGGCTGTCGGTGACGGCGATCGAACTGAATGCGGGTTCGAGCGTTTCGCTGAAGTCGATCGTGACCGCGTGCGGCGCGCTCGACAGCGTGGCGTCGGCGGCCGGGTCCAGGTTTTTCGGGTGTGCGTGCGCGTGAGCGGCCTGTGCGACGACGAAGCCGAGTGCGACGAGTGCGCCGCGAATGAAAGCAGTGGTTTTCATGACGGGATGATCCGGTTGGAAATGACAAGGAGAACGATGCATTCGACGAATGGTCGCGCGTGCGTGCACGCGTGGCCGCCGGAGGCGGGCGAGCGCACGCGCGGCACGATGCCCCGAGCAATACGGTCGAATATGAGATCGTCCTTCGAAACGTGACACGGCATGCACGCGCAGCGCGCGTGCTCACGGCGTGATGCGCGAGGGCATCACGCGCGGTGACGACGAATCAGGATGCGAACGGCGGGGCGCGCGGTTGCGCGGCCGTGAGCGGCAGCGTGCGGCGCAGGCTTTCGAAGCGGGTTGCTTCGCGATGCTCGCGCGGGTGGAAGTTGGCCGCGAACGTCAGTTCGGGCGCGGGCAGGGCGGGTGTATGGGCGAGCAGGCTGCAATAGCCGCAAGCCTGCAGATGGGCCTGCAGGCTTTTCGACGACGCATCGCCGGCATGGTTGCCGCCCGCCGGCCCGGCCGTGCAGTAACCGGCAAGGAGCGAGTCGACGCGGTCTTGGGTCGTCAGCGCCTGCGAGATCGTCGGCGCGAGCGTCGTCATCAGGATGGCGAGCATCCCGATCAGACTGACGATCTTCCGGAAACGACGGCTCAGCATGCGATGCGCGGGGCGGGGTATGAACGGCGATGGAGCGGATTATGCCACGCACCCGCCGCGAGGGCATGCGGGCACGCGGATACCGGGCATGACGCGCGGCACGCTTACGCGTGCTTCGCGAGATATTTCGTGATCAGCGTCATCTGCGCGGCCCAGCCTTGATCGTTCATCTCGCGAGCCTTTGCGCGGCGCGCTTCGATCAACTGGTCGAAGCCCGTTTCGGTGATCGTCAGCAGCGTGCCGCCGTTCGCTTCGGCGAGTGCGAACGTGACGAGCGTCATCGGCTCGGACGCGTAATCGAAGTTCGGATCGATCGCGAACGGGTGCCAGTGAAAGGAGAATCGGTGCATCGGCTCGACGCGATCGACGACGATCTCGAACACGGTGCCGGCATACGGCTCCTGTGCCCGGGCGACGTCGTCGTCGACGCGCGTCGGCGTGATGCGGCCGAACAGCGGCCGGTCGGCGACGAACGGCCCGTCGAACGTCACGCCGAACCAGATGCCGAATTCCCCGGCATTGCTGACGGCTTCCCAGACGCGCGCCAGCGGCGCGGTGAGCAAGGCTTGTTTCTCGATGCGATCGGTGGACTGGGTCATCACGTTCTCCAGGCGGGCATCCTTGCTGCGGGACGGCGCACGCGCGCTCGCCGCGTTCAGTCGATCATCACCGCGTCGGGCACGTCGAGCACGACATCCGAGGTCGCTACGGCCACGCACGGCAGCGTATAGCCGTCGGCCTTTTCCTCGCGGCTCAGACCCGGCCATTCGATCGTATAGCGTACGCTGCCGCTGACGATCCTGCACAGGCAGCTTCGGCACGTGCCGTTGCGGCACGAGCGCGGCAGCCTGACGTGCGCGAACGCGGCGGCCTCGAGCAGCGTCAGCGAATCGGGGGCGTCGAACGTCGCGCCGAGCGGCTCGATGCGTACGAGGGGCGGGTGGTCGGGATCGGTCATGGGGCGAAGCGGGTGCCGGCGCGGCGGCAAAACAAGGCAAGGCAAGCGGCAAGCATACCCGAAGGCGGCGCGGCCGGCGCCCGTCGGGCAGCCGGCGCGGGACGTCAGTGTCGGCGCAGGTAGCGGTACACGGTATTGCGCGCGAGCCCAAGCTCCCGCGCGGCGGCCGATACGTTGCCGCCGTGCCGCGCGAGCACCGCGTCGATCACGGCGGCCTGGTGGCTCTGCAGTGTCGTCGCTTCGCGCGTGTCGGCCGGTGCGGCCTGTGCCGCCGGTGTGTCGTCGCAGTCGAGCCAGAAATCGTCGGGCAGGTGCGCGAGCGTGATTTCGGCTTCGTCTTCGGCGAGCATGCCGGCCGTGCGCAGCACGTTGGTCATTTGCCGCAGATTGCCGGGCCAGCGGTGCCGCATGAACGCGTCGAGTACGTCGGTCGCGAGGCGGCTCGGCATCGGCTCGCTGCGACCGAGCCGCGCGAGGATCCGCTCGACCAGTGCCGGCAGGTCGGTGCGCGCGGCGAGCGGCGGCAGTATGACCGCGAGCCCGTTGATCCGGTAGAACAGGTCTTCGCGGAACGTGCCTTCGGCGATCATCGCACGCAGGTCGCGGTGGGTCGCGCAGACCACGCGCACGTCGACCGGCACCGCGCGTGCGCCGCCGAGCGGCATCACCGCGCGCTCCTGCAGCACGCGCATGAGCCTGACCTGCTGCGCGAGCGGCATGTCGCCGATTTCGTCGAGAAACAGCGTACCGCCGTCGGCCTGCGCGATCTTGCCGGGGCTGCCGCGCTTGCGCGCACCGGTGAAGGCGCCGTCCTCGTAACCGAACAGTTCGGCCTCGATCAGCGAATCCGGCAGTGCCGCGCAGTTGACCGCGACGAACGGGCCGTCCGCGCGCGGCGATGCCTGGTGCAGCGCACGCGCGAGCCATTCCTTGCCGGTGCCGGTCTGGCCGAGGATCAGCAACGGCAGATCGCGTCCACGAATCTTCGCGACGCGTTCGAGCACGGCGGCCATCCGCGCATCGCCGGTGTCGAGCGTCGCGAACGTGATCGCGTCGGGGTCCGGAGCCCGCATGCGCACGGGGGGCGCGGGCGGCGTGACGGCGACCGCCGTCTTGTGCGCTTCCGCGAATTCGCAGCGTGCGAGCACGCGCACGCCGGTCGACAGCGTGAGGCTGAACGGTGCGCCGGGTGCCCGGGCTGCCTGCTGCGCGAGCTGGCCGAAGCGCATGCCGAACAGCGCATCGCAGCCTTGATGCTGCAACGCATCGAAGGTCGCGCCGAGCTGGAATTGCGCGCTGCGGTTCGCGGCGATCAGCCCGCCGTCGGGGCCGAATGCGACGAGCCCGGCGAACAGCGAGTCGACGCAGTCCTCGTGGGCGTGGAAGCGCAGCCGCAGTGCTTCCGCGCACTGGTTCGCGAACAGATGGTTCTCGATCAGCTGCGCGGACATCCGCACGAGCGCGAGCGTATGGGAGCTGAAGCCGCGCGGATCGCCGCTCACGTCGAGCGTGCCGAGTGTGCGGCCGAACGAGTCGATGATCGGCGCACACGAGCAGGTGAGGATATGGTTCGCGCGCAGGAAGTGCTCGGACCCGTGCACGGCGACCGCCTGGCCCGATGCGAGCGCGGTGCCGATCGCATTGGTGCCGCGTGCGCCTTCGGCCCACGACACGCCGGTGCACAGCGCGACGCGGTTCGCCTTTTCGATGAAGTCCGCGTCGCCGATGCTGTGCAGGATCACGCCGTCGGCGTCGGTGAGCAGCACGAGGCTTTGCGTGTCGGCGATCTGCGCGTGGAGGTTCTCCATCACCGGGCGCGCGTGTGCGAACAACGCATGGTTCGTGTCGAGCAGTTCGCGCAGCGCGAGCCGCGACAGCGGCGAGAAATCGGGTTGCTCGTTGGCGCGCAGGCCGATCGCGGTCGAACGGGCATGCGCCTGCGCGAGCAGGTCGTTGCGGCCCGCGGTGGCGGGCAGCACGAAAGATTGAGGCATGTCTTGTCTCCTGTCGGCCCCAGTTGGCGCTTCAGCGCTTACTGGGGCTCCATGCTTCGCGGTCGCCCCGCCTTGACACTTTGCGCCGCACCATCCGCCACCCGGGCCGCCGCTATCGATATCTCCTCATCATACAAGCGCCGCACGCGTTGTGCGACTGCGTACAAAAACCCCTTGCTTTTAAGTGCCCGCATGCAATGATGAAAGTGGAACGCGCACGCGCCGTGTTCCGCATCGCAACATGCATGCGACGTGACATGCATCCGTTCGGGAGACCCATCATGGTTCGGACGGAACTGAGAGTCGTGCTGGCGGCCATCGCCACCTTCATCATGCTGGGCGGCATCGCCGTCGCGATCCACGGTCTGCTGTTCGACCTGAGCGACGCGGTGCAATACGGGGCGGCCGCGATCGCGGTAGGCGCCACGACCGCCGCGATCGCACTGAACATCTGGCCCACCGATCCCCACTGACGCCGCCCGGCAAACGGTGCCGGATGTCGCGCTGGTCTGATGAAAATACGCGTCGGAACGACGCACATCGCAAAATTTGCCTCCTGCGCGAAACCGTCTAAAGTGGAATGCAACCGGCATGCGGTGTCCGCGCGATACCCCGTGGATCCTGCCCCTGCCGGCGAGCCCGCGTAAATTTTCGTCCGGCCGGTAGCGGACGATGGACGCGGTCATTTGCTTTCTACCGGACAAGGCGGCTCCCATGCAGATTCATTTCACGAATGAGAAGCCCGAATATTCGGGGCGCGACCTGATGCTTGGTTTCACGGCGCTGGTCAATGGCGAGCGCGTTCAATGTCAGATCACCGCCGAGGCGCTGGAGGATCATTTCGGTGCGGCATCGCCGCGCTTCGAGGACATGGTCGGTGCGTACGATCAGCACCGCGAGCGTATCGAGGCGGCCGCACGGCGGTTGCTGTCCGAGACGCGCGCGCAATGCGTGACGCTGCGCAGCGGCTACGTGCGCTTCTACGAAGCGAACTGGCGCTGAGCCGGACGACCGGGCAGCGACGGAGCGGGCGCCGGATACCGGCGCCCGTGTCATATCGGCGCATGCTCGTCCGGTAGCGCGCTCGCCCGGAGCGGTGCGTGGCACGATTCGAGCATCGTGCGGCGCACTGGCGTGCCCGCGTTCCGTTTCGCTCAATCCGCCCCGCCAAGCACATACGCGCCGCCGGTTGGGCCGTTCGTGCGCGCGATGCGTGCGAAGCCCGTGTCGGCGAGGTGCATGCCCGCAATCAGCAAGTTATCCGAAGCGACTTCGGCGAGCGTGGCCGCGCGCGTCGATGATGCTTGCGACGGATCGTGATCGAACGCGATCGACACGTCGGGGCGCGCAACCTGAATCGGCGCGAAATGCACGAGATCGCCCCAGATCAGCAGGCGCTCGCCGCGCGATTCGACGCGATAGCCGGTGTGGCCGGGCGTGTGCCCCGGCAGCGGGACCGCGACGATACCGGGCAGCACGTCGCCTGCCTCGATGGTGCGTAGATGCGCGCGATACACGTCGAACGTGCGCCGCGCGATCCGGAAATTGACGCGTGCGCGCTCGTTTGCTCGCTCGTACATGGCGTCGTCCAGCCAGAACGCACGTTCCCGTTCGTGAATGAGCACCTCCGCTTGCGGAAAGGCCGGATGTCCGTCCGTGTCCAGGAGGCCGCCGATGTGATCCGGATGCGCATGCGTCAGCAGGACCGTGTCGATGTCGCGTGCATCGATGCCGGCTTGCGACAGCGACGGACGCAGCAGGCCGCCCCAGTTCCGGATGCCGCCGGCGCCGGTGTCGACGAGTACGGTGCGCCCGTTCCCGCGTATCACGTAGCAGTTGATGTTGACGTCGGACGGCGCGTGTATGCCGGCCCGGTGCATGATGCCGGTCGCGTCGTCGACGTCGATGTTCGACAGCAGGTCGAGGCCGGCCGTCAGCGTGCCGTCGCTGATCGCGATCACTGTGAAATCGCCGATCTGGCGACGCGGGAAGGAAGGGAGTTGAACAGGCGTGCTCACGGGTCAATGTCGGGCGTGAAGGTGGGTGGCGTCGTAGCCGAAGCAGCGGATGCGTGCGACGAATCCGGTGTGGCGAAGAATCTCGCGATCCAGTTCGGTCATGAACCGGTCCATCAGTTCAGGGGTGCGAAATGACGAGGTGCGAAAGCGGATCTCCGCGCTGACCGGATGTCCGCAGCCGTGCCGGACCGGGATGTACGCGACGTGGACCGTGCCGGGTGCGGCGCTCAGCACGTCGGTGCAGAGCCTCTCGCAGGCCGACGACAACGCGTCGAGCGCCGTGCTGGCCGGCATGCTCGCCTCGGGAATCAAGATCGTGACGCTGGGCATGGTCGGGCTCCGGTCAGCGTGCGGTTGCCGACGTCGGTGTGCTGACGAGTGGGTCACCCATCGGTGCATAGAGCCGGATCGCGGCATCGGACCCGAGCCGAGCCTGATCGTGCGTGAGGACGGCCAGCCAGCGCGCGGCCGGCCGCCGATCCAGCGCGACCGCATGCATGGCCGTGGCTGCGATCGCAGCTCGCGCGAACGGGGCGGGGTCGTCGCAAACGGCCAGCCATTGATGGCCGGAGACGGCCGGCGCGGGGCCCGCGCAGTCGTATACGTTGCGGCGCCACTCGACGATGTGCGGCTGCCAGCGCGCGAAATTGCCGCCGCCCTTGTCGCGATACTCGGCCGACGTCAGCACGTCCGGGCCGTCGATCGTATGCAGCGCGAGGTAGACGGGGCCGTCGCCGCCGAGTGCGCGAAAGCGTTGCGACGTGCGAAAGCCGGATACGGAGATCAGCGCGGGCAGTTTGATCCGGCTGTAGAAGTCGTTCCACTCGGCTTCGACGGCGGGCTCGGCGATGCTGCATTCAACGGCATAGATCATGACTTCTCCACGGGGGCGAGCGGCCTTCGGGGACGATGGCTGCTCGACGGGTTGAGTTTTTGTCATGATAATGAGCCGGCGGATGGCGGAAAAACGATGATTCGTCACCGTTCAATGACATTTGATCAAGCCATGACCGACGGCGGTCGGACCGGGAGCAATCGTGACGCGACGCAGGATTCCGAGCAATTCGGCATTGATGGCATTCGAGGCCGCGGCGCGGCATGGAAGCTTCGCGCGCGCCGCCGACGAGCTGGCGTTGACGGAAGGCGCGATCAGCCGGCAGATCGGCCGGCTGGAGACGTTCCTGGGTGTCGCGCTGTTCGAGCGGGTCGGCAACCGCGTGCGGTTGGCGCCGAACGGCGTGCGCTACGCGGTGCAGGTTCGCGAAGTGCTGGACCGGCTCGAGCGCGACAGCCAGTACATGATGGGGCAGCCCGGCGACGGCGGCAGCGTCGATATCGCCGTGACGCCGACATTCGCGACGCGCTGGCTGATTCCGCGCCTCAAGGGATTCCAGACGCAGCATCCGAACATCACGGTGCATTTCGCCGATCGCGCGGAGCCGTTCGTGCTGGCCGGCAGCGGTTTCGATGCGGCGATTCACTTCGAGCATCCGGCCTGGGCCGGCATGCATACGTACCGGTTGTGCGAGGAGGTGCTGGTGCCGGTCTGCCATCCGTCGCTGCTCGCGGCCGGGCAGCCGGACGTATTGCTGGGCACGCTGCCGCGCCTGCACAAGCGCCAGACGCCTGATGCGTGGTCGGCGTACGTGCAGGAGACGGGGCTGCCGGTGAGCAATCCGGCCGCCGGCGCACGCTACGATCTTTACTCGATGCTGATCGCGGCGGCGCTCGCCGGGCTCGGCGTCGCGCTGGTGCCGCGCCTCTATGTCGAGGCCGAGATCGCGCAAGGGTTGCTCGCGGCGCCCTGGCCCGACGGGCGGGGCGTGGTCAAGCGCTTCTGTCTCGTGTTGCCCGAGGCGCTGGAACTGGGCGAGGGGCCGTTGCAGACCTTCGCGCGCTGGGTGCTCCGGCAGGCGGAGGCTTGACCGGCGCTCGCTTGCACCACCCGCGTCGCCAAAACGAGAACAAAACGAAAACGCCACCCGAAGGTGGCGTTTTCGTTTCATCTTGCCGCGCACAGGGGCGCGCGTGCGTCACTCGCTGCCGAGATAGAAGAAGCGGAACAGGAACACGGCCGCGATGATCCACACGATCGGCTTGACCGTGCGGGCCTGGCCCGTCAGCAGCTTCAGGCCGCCGTATGCGATGAAGCCGAACGCGACGCCGTTCGCGATCGAGTAAGTGAACGGCATCAGCAGCGCGGTCAGCGCGGCCGGCACGGCTTCGGTCGCATCGTCCCACGGCACCTCGACCATCTCGCGCAGCATCAGGCACGACACGTACAGCAGTGCCGGTGCCGTGGCGTAGGCCGGCACGACGCCGGCGAGCGGCGCGATGAACAGGCACGCGAGGAACAGCACGGCGACGGTGATCGCCGTCACGCCCGTGCGGCCGCCGGCCTGCACGCCCGACGCGCTTTCGATGTACGCGGTGGTCGACGACGTGCCGAGCAGCGAGCCTGCGACGATCGCGGTGCTGTCGGCAAGCAACGCCTTGTTCAGGCGGTTCATCTTGCCCTCGACGAGCAGGCCCGCGCGGTTCGCGACGCCCATCAGCGTGCCGGTCGCGTCGAACAGTTCGACGAGGAAGAACACGAGGATCACGTTGATGATGCCGGTCGACAGCGCGGCGCCGATGTCGAGCTTGAACAGCGTCGCGTCGATCGACGGCGGCGCGGAGAACACGCCGTGGAACTGGTTGTCGCCGAAGAAGAACGACAGGATCGTGACGCCGATGATGCCGATCAGGATCGCGCCGCGCACGCGCAGGTGGTCGAGCGTGACGATCGTGAAGAAGCCGATGATCGCGAGGATCGTATCGTGCTTGTGCAGGTCGCCGAGCGTGACGAGCGTGGCGGGGTTGCCGACGATCACACCCGAGGTCTTCAGCGAGATGATGCCGAGGAACAGGCCGATGCCGGCGGTGATCGAGATGCGCAGCGATTTCGGAATGCCGTTGACGATCGCCTCGCGCACGCGGAACAGCGTGACGAGCAGGAACAGGCAGCCGGAGATGAACACCGCGCCGAGCGCGGCCTGCCACGTGAAGCCCATCCCCTTGACGACCGTGTACGCGAAATACGCGTTCAGGCCCATGCCGGGCGCGCAGGCGATCGGGTAGTTCGCGTACAGCCCCATGATCATCGATGCCAGCGCCGCGACGAGGCAGGTCGCGACGAACACGGATTCCTTGGGCATGCCGGCATCGCCGAGGATCGCGGGGTTGACGAAGATGATGTAGGCCATCGTCAGGAACGTGGTGACGCCCGCGAGTATTTCGGTGCGGAAGTCGGTGCCGGCTTCGTCGAAGCCGAAATACCGCTTGATGGATTCCATGAAGGCGTTTCTCCGGTCGGGTTGTCGTGTTGCTTGTTGTTCGTGCCGAATTGTTGTAAGGCAGCGCGAGGCCGGCGTACTGTAACCAGCCACTATTGCGACGCTATCGGCGGATTGTAATAGCGCGGATAGCTCGGACGATATAGTTGCGGGGCACGATCGGCAGCGTTCGCGCGAACGGCTGGACAGGCCGGCCGCGCGAGGAAGGCGCGCATTTTACCGGTTCGGACGAGGCGGGCAGGTAGAAACGATGGAAACGATTCGACGACGGGCGGGCCGTGTCGGCCGATGCGGGCGCAACGGCATGATCGACATGCGGGGGGCTGCCGCAACGCGACGGCATGCGACTGCAATGGCACGCCCGCACGAGGGGCGAACGCAGGACGGACGCAATACGTGCGCGAGCGCGCGCATGACCGGCGCGGGTGCGCGGCGGCATGCAGCAGCCATTCGTCAGTCCTGGCGATTGCAGATATCGGGCTATCCTGCGCCGAAGCCGTCGCGTCCGCAACTGTCATTTCGCGGTGCGAGCCCGACTGTGGTTTCTGTGTAAAAGATTGCAAGACGTCATCGCGTTAACCGGCAAGTCTTTCTAGGATAGATACACCGCGCGCACACGCCGGCCAGATGTTGCCGACGCGGGGGAGTCGCAGTCCGTGCAGGCCGGGCGGTGAAGCGCGGTGACGGTCGTTGCGCATTCGGGCAGGCGCGACCGGTTGCGATTGCCCGATGCGGGTTCGCCCGTCATCACGGAGGTCAGCATGTTGAACTGGATCAGCCGTTGGGCGATGCGGCACGCCCCCACGCCGGAAAAAACCGCTGCATCGATGCTCGTGACGGCGCGCATGGAACTGTTCGCAGCCGAACAGCGCGTCATCGATGCGAAATTACAGGCGGATTACTGGCGTACGCGAGTGTCATTTCTCGAGGAGGTGCAAAAGCAAGGCATCGACCCGTGGGTGACCTCGCAGGCGGCGCAACGCCCCGACCTCGATTCCACGCCTCGCAGCACGGGCCCGCGTCTCGCCGCCAGCACCTGATGCACGTGATGCATGCGAAGGTTGCGCACGGCGCGCGATCGCACGCGGCACGCACGTGCGTGCCGCGTCATTCGATGCGCACCCGCGACGCGTTGCGTCGCGGGTGCGTCCGTTTCCGGATACGGTGATTCCGCGCATTCCGGCATCCCCGCCGCGCGCGTGAGCGCGCATCGTCAATCCCGTCTTCGCCAACGTCCGGCGAGCAAACGTTGCATTCGCGCGAGCGTGCGCCTCAGCCGTTCGCCGCGCCTCACGTACGCCGTCGTGATCGATGCTTCGGCCGGCCGGTCGTCATCGGTGCCGAGCCAGATGCGATCGCCGCGCGCGATGCGCAGCACGTCGCCGGGTTGTACCCAGTAGTCGTCGACGCTCGGCGGCCGCGTGATCCACAGCGGTGCGCCGTGCGCGCGAATTTCCGCATCGCTCGGCGCGCGCCAGGTCAGTGTCGTGCGCGGCGCGACCGCGAAGCGGATCACGACGGTCGGTAACGCGATCGCACCGACGCGGCGCGAATCGGGACGGTCGAACAACGGGCTTGCCTGGTCCATCGTCTGCTCCATTCGTTGAGCCGGACGGATGACGCGCACCAGAACAAAAAGGCCTCATCCGTTTCCGGTGAGGCCTTGTGTGACATGCGGTACTGCTCGGATGCTAACGCACAAGCGCCTCCCGTGATCCATTCTTTCGAATGTTCACCGGGCAATGATTCGCGATGGCGATGAGCTTGAACGTAGGCATGCGAACGAGTTTGTCGATGTCGTACGGCGTTGTCAACGACTATTTTCGAGATTTGCGACGATCACGCGTCGCGCTGGGCGAGGCCGTTGACGAGCAGTTCGGACAGCAGGCCGGTCATCCCGTTCGGATGGGTGGCGGCGCGAGCCTTCAGCTGTTCGACGAGTTCGGCGTTCAGCTTGCACGCGAACGGCACGAGACCCTGTTCCTGGTCGAGCTTGCGCTGCGCGCGGCGGTCGAGCTTCGCTGCGTCCTCGGCAGCCTTGCCGAAGCGGGCGGAGCTGGACTGCTTCATCGCGTGCGTCAGCTTGAGCGCCTTGTTCTTTTCTAGATCGGTTTTCTTCATGGCCATCGCGGCACCTCCGGGAAATGAAGCCGCGATTGTACGCATTTCGGCCGGCGCCCCGCCGAAACTGTCGCGAACCCGCTTGCGGACGCGGTCACGCGCCCTTCGTCGTGCCCCAGTTGCCGCCATGCGCCGCCGCTTGCGCGGCCGGCGAGCGCGCCAGATACGCAAGCGCCTGCTCGGTCGAGCCTTCGTGGTGGGGCGTATAGCCCGGCTTGAAATAGCGCAACGCCGCGCCGATCACTTTCCAGAACGACGGCAGGTGCCCGCGTCGAGAACCCTTCCACCACGACAGCACGAAACCCCGGTAGCGGCCGGCGGCGGGATCTCGCCGGTACATGAATTTCGCGCCGCTCGTGATGAAGTAGAGCAACAGCACGATCACGAACGCCATGTGCACGCAGCGCTCCGGATAGTTGCCGCCCATGTGGTTGTAGATGTCGAACGCGACGGTCCGGTGCTCGACTTCCTCCGCGCCGTGCCAGCGCAGCAGGTCGACCATCGTCGGATCGGCACGGCCTTCGTCGAGCCCGTGCGCATTGAGCACCCAGTTGCCGAGATAGCCGAAGAAATGTTCGAGCGATGCGATCACCGCGAGCTGCTGACGCAGCCAGAAACGCGTATGGCCGATCTTCAGCCCGAACGGCGCTTCGCCCAGCACGCGCGTAAACAGCCAGTTCAGCTTCTGCGTGAACGGCTTCGTGTCGATCCCGTGCCGGTCGTAGTAATGCTTGAGCACGCCGCCGTGCGAGCGCGAATGCACGGCTTCCTGGCGCAGGAAGCCTTCGGCTTCGTCGCGCAGGCGGGCATCGGTAATGTTCGGCAGTGCCTTGTTGTACACGCGGCAGAACCACAGTTCGCCCTCCGGGAACAGCAGGTTCAGCGTGTTGATGATGTGCGTGCTGCCCGGGTCGTTTGGCACCCAGGTGATCGGCGTGTCGCTGAAGTCGAACTTCACGTGCCGGGCCTTGATCTTGTGATAGTCGGCGGTAGAGGTCATCTGTGTCTCCGTTTCCGTGCGGCGCGCCGCGCCGTCAATGCGATGCCATGCTGACGCGGGCAAGCACCCGGCCGAGCCACGGCATGAAGCGGCCGACGAAGCGCAACGCGTGCGCCTCGGTGCCGACGGCCACGACCGGCCGGTTGCGCAGCACGCCGTCGACCATCGCCTGCGCGACGGTTTCCGGCTTCAGGCCGCGCATCTGGTACAGCTTCGTCGCGCGTTTGCGCAGCCGCGCCTCGTCCTGTGCGCTGGCGCCCGCGTATTGCGTCGACGCCATGATTCCGGTTTCCGCGAAGCCCGGGCAGACGGCCGTCACGCCGATGCCTTTTTCCGCGAGTTCCGCGCGCATGCATTCGCTGAGCATCAGCACGGCGGCCTTCGTCGTCGCGTACGCGGGCAGGTCGCGCGACGGCCCGAACGCGGCGGCCGACGCGGTGTTGACGATGTGGCCGCCCGTGCCGCGCGCGGCCATCTGCTGCGCGAACAGCCGCGAGCCGTGGATCACGCCCCACAGGTTCACGTGAAGGATGCGCTCCCAGTGCCGCTCGCTGGTGTCGAGAATGCCGCCGGCCATGCCGATGCCCGCGTTGTTGATCACGACGTCGGCGCCGCCGAGTTCACTGCCGACCCATGCCGCGAGCGCTTCCATCTCGTCGGCGGAGCCGACGTCCACGCGTTTTGCATGCGCCTGCGCGCCGGTGAGTCCGAGCAGCAGGGCGGTGCGCTCGGCGCTCGCGAGATCGATGTCGCACGCGACGACGGTCGCGCCTTCACGGGCAAATGCGAGCGCCGCGCAGCGGCCGATGCCGCTGCCCGCGCCGGTGACGACCGCGACCTTGCCGCTGAATCGGCCGCTGGTCGCGCGGCGGCGTGCGTTCGCGAGCGCGGGCGGCTCGTCGCCCGATTCGACCGCGTCGATCAACTGTTCGGCGAGGCCCGCGAAGCGCGCGGGATCGGCGAGCGGCAGCCAGTGGCCGGCCGCGACTTCGCGGCGGTAGTACTGCGGCACCCAGCGCGACAGGTTCTCGGACAGCGCCGGGCTCACGTACTTGTCGCCGAGCGGCACGATCGTCTGCACCGGCGCGTGCGCGTAGCGCTCGCGCGGCGCGAACAGGCAGCGGATGAAGTTCGCGCGATAGAGGCGTACGCCGCGCGCGCCGTCGTCGGCCTGCGTCGCGCGCGGCGTGGCGGGGGTCTTTTCGACCCGGCGCAGCAGGCCCGGCCATGCGCGGCCGAGCCACAGCTGCCAGCCGAGCTCGGGGATGAACGGCAGATGGAACAGATACACGTACCACGAGCGCACGAGCTGCCCGCCGAGCCTGGCTAACGACGCGGGCGTCGGATGCAGCACGCGTTCGCGCAGCCAGAAGCCGACGTGGTCGAGGCACGGCCCCGAGCACGACGTGTACGACGCGATGCGGCCGGCGAGCCGCGGATCCGTGACGAACTCCCAGCCCTGGATCGAGCCCCAGTCGTGCGCGATCAGGTGCACTGCGCGGCCGGGGCAGAGCGCGTCGATCACCGCGATGAAGTCGTCGGTCAGCTTCGCGAGGTGGTAGTCGGCCGTGCGCTTGGGCGCGCCGGACAGGCCCGCGCCGCGCACGTCGTAGGCGATCACGTAGTGCTTGCGCGCGAGCAGCGGCGCGACCTGCTGCCAGACGCTGCTGTCGTCGGGGTAGCCGTGCACGAGCACGACCGGCGAGCGGGCCGGGTCGCCCCAGGTCCTGACCGCGAGCGTCAGGTCGCCGGAGGCGACGGCCGTCTCGCTGTGAACCGATTCGAACAGGGCCAGCGGCGCTTCATCGGAAAGAGGCTGCATCGTGAGTCCGTCGTTCAGGGATTCGGGAAGTGGGCGAGACGCGTGCGTGTCAGGCGACGGCCGGCATGCGTTCGGCCTGGCGGCGCTGCCGACGGCGCACGTGCGGCAGGTCGTCGTCGAGCCAGTACGCGTCGTCGTCGGTGATCACCAGCAGTTCCTCGAATTTCGCGCCGACGCCGGCGAAGCCGAGATGCGGCTCCACGGCCCACAGGCCCGGCACCGGCGCGTGTTCGGAGCGGCGGTCGATCGACCACAGCGGCGACCAGCCTTGCTGCTTCGCCGCGCGGCCCTGGTCGAGCAGCAGGTTGCGCGTCGCGTTCAGCCCGAAGCGCGCGACGAAGCGCGGTGTCGACAGCTTGTGGATCTTCGCGACGCGATGCGCGAGCACCTTGAACGGATACGCCTTGTGGCGCGGCTCGACGCCCTGGCGGCGGCACAGCGCGTCCACCGCCTGCGCGACCTCGGCCATCGGGCGGCGCTCCTTCACGAGCCGCACGATCATGTCGCGATGGTCCATCAGGTCGTCCTGCAGCTGTTCAAGGATGGGGTTGTGGCCGAGGCAGTGCGCGTAGCCGACGTCGGCCACGATGCCGTCGAGCACCGGCGCGACGTCGAGGATCACGGGCATGTCGGTCTCGAGCTGGCGATTGCTCGGGAAGAACGCGAGGTTGAAGCCGCCCATGTGCTTCAGGCCGGAGAAGCCTTCGAACGCGGTGCGGTCGCCGAACCACGCGAACGGCTTGTGTAGCCAGTCGTGCACGCCGTTGTCGCGCAGCCATTCGGTCAGCAGGCGCGCGGCTTCCTTCTCGGTGATGCCGGGATAGAGCATCGCGCCGACGGTCTCGACGCAGCGATAGGCAAGCTGCTGGACCGCGCGGAATTGCGGCAGCTCGTCGAGATGGACTTCCGGCAGCGGATGGTCGGGCATGAGGCGTCTCCATGTGACGGCCCGCGTTCGCGCTTCGGCGACGTGGGGCCTGTGCAAGGCTGGGGCGCTGATCCGGAATCCATTCGCCGACGATCCAGGGCGAATTATTCAGTCAGCATTTAATGTGTCATTGATTGATGTAAAGATCATAGCCGGTTCGACGTGGCGCGGAGGTGAGGGCTTCTCCTAATGAAGGCCGAAATGGAGGGGAAGCTCTAGGTTTCCGGCGGTCGTGGCCGGATGGCAGTCGCCGCGCGCGTGTTCCGTGCGGGGGAGCCGGCCGGCGTGCGCCCCGCGCGGTGCCGACGCAGGCCTGGAATGTCGCGCCGGATCAACTCCCCGTCGTGTCGTAGCGAGACGCTGTCAAATTGCCGAAATAATTTCGTCACATCATTCGCCCCCGATTCGAAGCCTTTCCGGCTTCGCGGGGCTATGACCCACGCCGATTCGACAATTCCACGGAGAGAGACCATGCAACGCCGCAAGTTCATGAACACCCTTGCCGCGGCGGCCGCTGCGACGCCGCTGATGCTCAAGGCCGGCATGGCCGGCGCGAAGAGCGCAACCGCGCCGGACGCGCTGGACCCGGGCCGCTGGTCGCCGTTCAACGCCGCGCGCCTGCAGGCGGTGCTCGACCAGCATGGCGTCGCGAGCGCGCGCTACGACGGAAAGCGCCGCCCGTATGCGGTATTCGACTGGGACAACACGTGCATCATGAACGACTGCGAAGAGGCGTTGCTGATGTACCAGATCAACCATCTGCAGTACAAACTGACACCGGACGAGTTCGTCGATGTGATGTGGAAGGATGTGCCGAAGGGCGCGTTCATGAAGGACTACACGACCGTCGACGGCAAGCCGGTGACGATGGAGGATCTCGCCGCCGACGTCGAATCCGACTACCGCTGGCTCCATGCGAACTACAAGGGCCTCGGCGGCGACAAGAGCCTCGACGAGATTCGCGAGACCGACCAGTTCAAGGATTTTCGCGCGAAGCTGTACTTCATGTACGACGCGATCTGCGACACGCATCCGCTCGAAGTCGGCTACAAGTGGATCATCTACTTCTACAAGAACATGACGACCGCCGAGCTGCAGGCGATGGCGGAAGCGTCGAACAACTACGGTATCGGCGACGCGCTGCGCAAGGTCCGTTACGAAAGCCCGAAGGCGCTGCCTGGCAAGGCAGGCGTGGTGGCCGACACGCATTTCCATGGCATCCGCATTCACGAGGAAATCCGCGCGGTGATGCATACGCTGCGTGCGAATGGCATCGACGTGTACGTGAGCACCGCGTCGCTCGACGATGTCGTGCGCGTATTCGCCGGCAATCCGAACTATGGCTACGGCGTGGCGCCCGAGAACGTGATCGGCCTGCGGCTCGACATGCAGGACGGCAAATACACGAGCACCTATCCGGCCGGCTGGCATTTCAACTGGGGGCCCGGCAAGACGGTGGGCATCCGCAACGTCCTCGTGTCGAAGAAGGGCTACGGCCCGCTGCTGGTGTTCGGCGACAGCGACGGCGACGCATGGATGCTGCGCGACTTCAAGGACACCGCGGCCGGTGTGATCGTCAACCGGATGAAGAAGGGCGAGATCGGCGCGGACAGCAAGCTCGCGGCCGAACAGATCGGCAACCGGGACGCCCGCTTCCTGCTGCAGGGCCGCGACGAGCACACGGGCCTGATGATTCCGGACGAGAAGTCGATCAAGTACGGCAAGACCGACCGCAAGCTGCTGGCCTGACGCGGGCCGGGCGCCGGGCCGCCGCGGCCGGGCGCCCGTCGGCATCGGCTGCGGCGTCGTGCGGGCCGGCGCCCGCGCGACTCAATGCTCGCGCGGCGGGCCCAACCGGTCCAGCAGTGCCCCCAGCAGATCGATCGGCAGCGGAAACACGATCGTCGAGTTCTTGTCCGCCGCGATCGTCGTCAGCGTCTGCAGATAGCGCAGCTGCATCGCCTGCGGCTCCTGCGCGAGCCGCTGCGCGGCCTGCAGCAGTTTCTCCGACGCCTGCAGCTCGCCCTCCGCATGAATCACCTTCGCGCGCCGTTCGCGCTCGGCCTCGGCCTGCCGCGCGATCGCGCGCACCATCGTCTCGTTCAGGTCGACGTGCTTGATCTCGACCGTCGACACCTTGATCCCCCACGCATCCGTTTGCGCGTCGAGCGTCTTCTGGATGTCGGCATTCAGCTGCTCGCGCTCGGCCAGCAGCGCATCGAGCTCGTGCTTGCCCAGCACCGAGCGCAGTGTCGTCTGCGAGAGCTGGCTCGTCGCGTCGAAGAAGCGCGCGACCTGGATCACGGCCTTCTCCGGATCGACGACGCGGAAATACACGACTGCATTCACCTTCACCGACACGTTGTCGCGCGTGATCACGTCCTGCGGCGGTACGTCGAACACGACGGTGCGCAGGTCGATCCGCACGACCTGCTGGACGATCGGGATGATCAGCACGAGCCCCGGCCCCTTTACTTTCCAGAAGCGGCCGAGCATGAACACCACGCCGCGCTCGTACTCGCGAAAGATGCGGATCGACGATGCGACGAGCACAACGACGAAGACGATCAGGACGCTGCTGAAGCCAAACGTGTAGCCCATCATGACGGTGCTCCCTGGTGTTGTTGTTCGTGTGCCGGCACGTCGTAGAGCGGTGCGACCGTGAGCGTCAGCCCCTGGCGGCCGGTGACGCGCACGCGGCAGCCCGCGGCGAGCGGCACGCTGCTCGCGACGCGCCAGCGCTCGCCATGCACGCGCGCCCAGCCCGCCGCCGATGGTGCGGGGCCGGCCGCGCCGTGCGGCTGGTCGGCCTGCAAACCGTCGTCGAGCACTTCGCCGATGCTGCCGACCATTGCCTCGGCGCCCGTCACGACCGGCCGCCGCCGCGCGCGCAGCGCGACGCTCGACACGCCCGCGACGAGCAGCCCGCCGCCGAGCGCGAGGCTCCCGATCACGGGCCACGGAATACCGTAGCCGGGCACGTCGGTATCGATCAGCATCAATGCGCCGATCGTAAACGACACGATTCCGCCGAAACCGAGCACGCCGAAGGTCGGCAGGAACGCCTCGGCGACGAGGCAGCCGAGCCCGAGCAGCACGAGCCCGAGGCCCGCATAGCTGATCGGCAGCAATTGCATCGCGAACAGCCCGATCAGCAGGCAGATGGTGCCGGCGACGCCCGGCAGCACGAACCCGGGATTCGCGAATTCGAAGAAGAGACCGTAGATGCCGATCGTCAGCAGGATCAGCGCGACGTTCGGATCGGCAATGATCGACAGGAAGCGGCTGCGCCAGTCGGGCGCGAGCACGACGAGCGGCGCATGCGCGGTCGCGACGTGCAGCGTGCCGGCGGTCGTCGTCACGGTGCGACCGTCGACTTGGCGCGCGAGGTCGGCCGGGTCCTGCGCGATCAGGTCGACGACATGCTGCGCGCGCGCCTCGGTCGCGGACAGGCTCAATGCCTCGCGCACCGCGCGCTCGGCCCATGCGGCATTGCGTCCGCGCAACTGCGCGAGGCCGCGGATGTACGCGGCGGCGTCCTGGGTCGCCTTGCGGATCTCGGTCGACTGCGTATCGTTCGGCAGCTCGGCCGGCGTCGCGGATGCACCGGCGGCACCCGATGCCCCGGCTGGCGGCGCTCGGGGCGCGCCTGGCGTCCCCGGCGCGCCACCGCCGATCCCGAACTGCACCGGCGACGCCGCGCCGAGATTGGTGCCGGGCGCCATCGCTGCGATGTGGCTCGCGTAGACGATATAGGTACCGGCGCTCGCGGCCCGTGCGCCACCCGGCGCGACGAACGCGGCGACCGGCACCGGCGAGCCGAGGATCGCCTTGATGATCTGCCGCATCGACGTGTCGAGCCCGCCGGGCGTATCGAGTTGCAGGATCGCGAGCGGCGCGTGCTCGCGCGCCGCGCGCTCGAGCGAGCGGACGATGAAGTCGGCGCTGGCCGGCCCGATCGCGCCGTTGACCGGAATCACGAATACCGGCAGCGCGGCCGCGGGTGCGGCGGCGGGGGGCGGGGCGGCAACCGCCGCGCACACGACGAGCAGCGCCGCGAACAGCGCGGCGCGCGCGACCCGCGCGGACAGCGGGTGACGGGGACGGCCGCCGGGCGATGCAGGTGCCGGCGGCGGCCCATGACGGTGAATGCGCATCGGGGCGTCCGGGTGGCGCGCAGCCGCACGCCGTCCGGCTCGCGTAAAGGGCGTTGGCCCGATGATTGAAGATTAGGCGGTTTCCGCGGAAAGCGCGAAGGTGCGGCGGCAGGCCGCTGATTCAGCCGGCGCCGCCGCCGCGCGCGAGCGCTTCTTTCCGGTATTCGGCCGGGCTGCGCCCGCTCCATTTGCGAAACGCGCGGTAGAACGCGCTCGGTTCCGCGAAACCGGTGGCCGCCGCGACGTCGGCGATGGTCCGCGACGGATCGGCCAGCGCCTCGAACGCGAGGTCGCGCCGCAGCGTGTCCTTGATCGACTGGTACGCGTGGCCTTCCTGATGCAGCTTGCGGCGCAGCGTCGCCTCGGCCACGTGCAGCCGCGCGGCCATCCCGTCGGCGCCGGGCCACGCGGCGGGCGGCATGCCGCGCAGCACCGTGCGCACGCGTTGCGCGAGCGCGTTCGGGTTGCGGTACTTGACGATGAAGCTGGCCGGCGCGTTGCGCAGGAACGTTTTCAGCGTCCTGGCGTTCTGCACCACCGGCAGCGTGGCGAATTCGGGATCGAAATCGACATACGAATCGGGCTGGTTGAACCGCATGTCGTCGCACAGCATCGACGGGTATTCGTGGTCGGCCGGCGGCGTGTCGCAACGGAAGCTCGCGTGGAGCAGCGGGATGCGTCGCCCGATCAACCAGCAGGTGAGCCCGTACACGATGATGAAATAGGTCGCGTACGTGAACATCGCGGGCGTCGCGGTGCTGTTGCGGTGCACAAAACGCAGCCGCACGCGTTGCGGGTTGGCGTCGAGCTCCGCGTGCAGGTCGTCGAGCACGCAGTGCATGAAATTCACCGCGCGCGCCATCGCGTGCAGCCCGTCCTTCGCGGACAGCGCCGCCTGGCTCATCGCGATGAAGCTGCCGCTGCGCATCGGGTGGCGATCCTGCCCGAAAAACTCGTCGTCGAGCGCGCGCGCGATGGCGTTCCACAGCGCCCCGTATTGCTGCGCGGACACCCGCGCACGCGGCTGCCCGAGCAGCGCGGGCGCGATGCCGGCTTGAGCGAGCAGCGGCTCGGCCGCGACGCCGCGCCGGGTGGCGAGCGCGACGCTGTAGGCGACGAGGCTGATCGCGACGGTTCCCTTGTCTTCCTGCTTCATCGAAGCCGCCGGTATGGCAAAAACGCTCAGTGTAAATGAGCGGCGCGAGCATCGAACAGTCGCGCGCGCTTGCCTACACTTGTTGCATCGAAACGAAAGGTCGGTCGCCGCACGCGGCCGCAGGAGACAGCAGCGCCATGGACGAGCTTTACACCGAAGACCAGCGGATGATCCGCGACGCCGCGCGTGCTTTTGCCACCGAGGTGCTGGCACCGAACGCCGCGCAGTGGGACCACGACGCGCACCTGCCCGACGCCGTTGTCGCGCAGCTCGGCGAACTCGGCCTGCTCGGGATGATCGTGCCGCAGGAGCTGGGCGGCGCGTATACGGATTACGTCGCCTACGCGCTGGCGATTGAGGAAATCGCCGCCGGCGATGCCGCGTGCGCGACGATGATGAGCGTGCACAACTCGGTTGGCTGCGGGCCGATCCTCGGTTTCGGTACACCCGCGCAGAAGGATCGCTGGCTGGCCGAGATGGCGGCGGGCCGCATCATCGGCGCGTTCTGCCTGACCGAGCCGCAGGCCGGCTCCGAGGCGAACAACCTGCGTACGCGGGCCGAACTGCGCGACGGCAAGTGGGTGCTGAACGGCGCGAAGCAGTTCGTGACCAACGGCCAGCGCGCCGGGGTCGCGATCGTTTTTGCCATGACCGACCCGGAAGCCGGCAAGCGCGGCATTTCCGCGTTCCTGGTGCCGACCGACACGCCGGGCTTCATCGTCGGCAAGCCGGAAAAGAAGATGGGCATCCGCGCATCCGACACATGCCCGATCACGTTCGAAAACTGCGCGATTCCGGAAGAAAACCTGCTCGGCAATCGTGGCGAAGGGCTGAAGATCGCGCTGTCGAACCTGGAAGGCGGGCGCATCGGCATTGCCGCGCAGGCGCTCGGCATCGCGCGTGCCGCGTTCGACAAGGCGCGCCGCTATGCGCGCGAGCGCGTGCAGTTCGGCAAGCCGATCGCCGAGCACCAGGCGATCCAGCAGAAGCTGGCCGACATGGCCACGCAGATCAACGCGGCGCGCCTGCTCGTGCATCACGCGGCAAAGCTGCGCACGGCGGGGCTGCCGTGCCTGTCCGAAGCATCGCAGGCGAAGCTGTTCGCGTCCGAGATGGCCGAGCGCGTGTGTTCGGACGCGATCCAGATCCACGGCGGTTACGGCTACCTCGTCGATTACGAAGTCGAGCGTCACTATCGCGACGCGCGCATCACGCAGATCTACGAGGGCACCAGCGAAGTGCAGCGGATGGTGATCGCGCGAGAGCTTTGAGTCCCGAATCGCGACGCGCGCTCCACCGACAACCACGCGAAGAACCAGACAGGCAGGCAAACAGGCAGGGCACGAAGGCAGCGCGGCAAACGCGGCACGCAACGACGTGACCGTGCGCCGCGCGACACGGAACCGGGCATGCGCTGCAGCACATGCACTGGTTGGCCGCGGGGCTTGGAGATTCACCCGGCCATGGGGCAGGCGCAAGTGCTGAAGCATTTGCGCTGGACCGACCGCACGAGGCATGGGATGAGAGCAAGCGTTGATGCGCCGACTCTCGTCGACAGGAGACAGGAGACGACACGATGACGGTACAGGCATTCCTGGACGCACGCGACTTTCTGCTGCGCCATCGCACCGACTACGAAACCGCGTACCGCGATTTCGAATGGCCGGTGCTCGATGCGTTCAACTGGGCGCTCGACTACTTCGACCCGATGGCGCGCGGCAACGACAAGCCCGCGCTGTGGATCGTCGACGCGGCAACCGGCACGGGCGACCCGTATTCGTTCGCGCAGATGTCCGAGCGCTCGTCGCGGGTCGCGAACTGGCTGCGCGGCATCGGCGTCGTGCGCGGCGACCGGATCCTGCTGATGCTGCCGAACCGTGTCGAGTTGTGGGACGCGATGCTCGCCGCGATGAAGCTCGGCGCGATCGTGTTGCCCGCGACCACGCAGCTGTCGGCCGACGACGTGCGCGATCGCGTGCAGATCGGCGGCGCGAAATACGCGATCGTCGACGAGAACGAAACCGCGAAATTCGAACAGGCCGATCTCGGCCTCAAGCAGAAGATCGTCGCCGGCGCGCCGCGCGCGGGCTGGCTCGCGATGAACGACGGCTACGCGGCGAGTGCCGCGTTCGAGCCCGACGCCATCACGCACGCGAACGATCCGATGCTGCTGTACTTCACGTCGGGCACGACCTCGAAGCCGAAGCTCGTCGAGCATACGCACCGCACCTATCCGGTCGGGCACCTGTCGACGATGTACTGGGTTGGCCTGCAGCCGGGCGACATTCACTGGAACATCAGCTCGCCGGGCTGGGCGAAGCACGCGTGGAGCTGCTTCTTCGCGCCATGGAATGCGCAGGCGTGCGTGTTCGCGTTCAACTATGCGCGCTTCGAGCCGAAGGTCGTGCTCGACGCGCTCGTCAAATACCAGGTGACCACGCTGTGCGCGCCGCCGACGGTGTGGCGCATGCTCGTGCAGCAGCCGCTCGCGTCGTTCGACGTGAAGCTGCGCGAGATCGTCGGCGCCGGCGAGCCGCTGAATCCCGAGATCATCGAGCGCGTGAAGAAGGCATGGGGCATCACGATTCGCGACGGCTACGGCCAGACCGAGACGACCTGCCTGATCGGCAACACACCGGGCCAGCCCGTCGTCGCCGGTTCGATGGGGCGCCCGCTGCCCGGCTACCGGATCGCGCTGCTCGACCCGGACGGCGCGCCCGTCAGCGAAGGCGAGGTCGCGCTGCCGATCGGCGCGGGCGTGACGCGCCCGGTCGGCCTGATGAACGGCTATGCGAACAATCCGGACGCGACGGCCTACGCGATGCGTGACGGCCATTACCGCACGTCGGACATTGCGATGCGCGGCGACGACGGCTACTACGTGTACATCGGCCGCGCGGACGACGTGTTCAAGTCGTCCGACTACCGGCTGAGCCCGTTCGAACTCGAAAGCGTGCTGATCGAGCATCCGGCGATCGCGGAAGCGGCCGTCGTGCCGAGCCCGGACCCGGTGCGGCTGTCGGTGCCGAAGACCTTCATCACGCTGCGCCAGGGATACGAGGAAAGTCCCGCGCTCGCGCTGGAGATCTTCCGCTTCTCGCGCGAGAAGCTCGCGCCGTACAAGCGCATCCGGCGCCTGCAGTTCGCGGAGCTGCCGAAGACCATCTCGGGGAAGATCCGCCGCGTCGAGCTGCGCCGCCGCGAGATCGAGCGCGGCGACGATGCAACCACGCGGATGCCCGGCGAATACTGGGAAGAAGATTTCGCCGCCGAACTGAAATGACCTGCCGTGGGCCGCGTGCCGCATGTCGCGGCCGTCGCCCGCGGCACCGATTGAACCGGCCGCGCGTTGCATGACGCGACACGGCCCACTGCAAGGAGAGTGCATCGATGAACGCGAATCCGACGCCCCGCACGGGGCAAGACGTGCCGACGGTCAAGCTGCTGATCGACGGCGCCTTCGTCGAGTCCACCACGAGCGAGTGGCGCGACATCGTCAACCCGGCGACGCAGCAGGTCCTCGCGCGCGTGCCGTTCGCGACCGTCGCGGAAGTCGACGCGGCCGTGCAGGCCGCGCACGCCGCGTATGCGACATGGAAGAACACGCCGATTTCCGCGCGCATGCGCATCATGCTGAAGTTCCAGGATCTCGTGCGCGCGAACCTGCAGCGCATCGCGAAGACGCTGACGGCCGAGCAGGGCAAGACGCTGCCCGACGCCGAAGGCGACATCTTCCGCGGCCTCGAAGTGGTCGAGCACGCGTGCTCGGTCGGCACGCTGCAGCTCGGCGAATTCGCGGAGAACGTCGCGGGCGGTGTCGACACCTACACGCTGCGCCAGCCGCTCGGCGTGTGCGCGGGCATCACGCCGTTCAACTTCCCCGCGATGATTCCGCTGTGGATGTTCCCGATGGCGATCGTGTGCGGCAACACGTTCGTGCTGAAGCCGTCGGAGCAGGATCCGATGTCGACGATGGCGCTCGTCGAACTGGCGATCGAGGCCGGCGTGCCGAAGGGCGTGCTGAACGTCGTGCACGGCGGCAAGGAAGTGGTCGACGCGATCTGCACGCATCCGCTCGTGAAGGCGATCTCGTTCGTCGGCTCGACCGCCGTCGGCACGCACGTGTACAACCTCGGCAGCCAGCACGGCAAGCGCGTGCAGTCGATGATGGGCGCGAAGAACCACGCGATCCTGCTGCCCGACGCGAACCGCGAGCAGGCGATCAACGCGCTGGTCGGCGCCGGCTTCGGCGCGGCCGGCCAGCGCTGCATGGCGACCTCCGTCGCGGTGCTGGTCGGCAACGCGCGCGAGTGGCTGCCGGACATCGTCGCGAAGGCGAAGCAGCTGAAGGTCAACGCGGGCTCGGAAGCGGGCACCGACGTCGGGCCGGTGGTGTCGCGCGGCGCGAAGGCGCGCATCCTGTCGCTGATCGACACGGGCATCAAGGAAGGCGCGAAGCTCGAACTCGACGGCCGCGACGTGAAGGTCGCCGGCTTCGAGGAAGGCAACTTCATCGGGCCGACGATCTTCTCCGGCGTGAAGACTGACATGACGATCTACACGCATGAAATCTTCGGGCCGGTGCTGGTCGTGATGGAAGTCGACACGCTCGACGAAGCGATCGCGCTCGTCAATGCGAACCCGATGGGCAACGGCGTGGGCATCTTCACGCAGAGCGGCGCGGCCGCGCGCAAGTTCCAGAGCGAGATCGACGTCGGCCAGGTCGGCATCAACATCCCGATTCCGGTGCCCGTGCCGTTCTTCAGCTTCACCGGCTCGCGCGGCTCGAAGCTCGGCGATCTCGGCCCGTACGGCAAGCAGGTCGTGCAGTTCTATACGCAGACGAAGACGGTCACCGCGCGCTGGTTCGACGACGACACGACGGCCGGCCCGGTGAACACGACGATCCGGCTGCATTGAGCCGGGGAGGACACGAACATGAAGATCGGATTTATCGGACTCGGCCACATGGGTGGGCCGATGGCGCTGAACCTCCTGAAGGCTGGCCATGAAGTGCACGCGTTCGACCTGAGCGCCGACGCATTGCGCGCGCTGCAGGACGCCGGCGCGCAGGTGGCCGGGTCGCCGCGCGAAGCCGCATCGGGCGCGACCTTCGTCATCACGATGCTGCCGGCCGCGCCGCACGTGCGCTCGGTGCTCGCCGGCGAGAACGGCGTGCTGGCCGGCCTCGGCGCCGGCGCGACCGTGATCGATTCGAGCACGATCGATCCGGCGAGCGCGCAGGCGTTCGGCGCGCTCGTGCGCGAGCGCGGCGGCGCGTTCGTCGATGCGCCCGTGTCGGGCGGCACCGGCGGCGCGGCGGCAGGCACCTTGACCTTCATGGTCGGCGGCAGCGACGCGGATTTCGAGCGCGTGAAGCCCGTGCTCGCCGGCATGGGCAAGAACATCGTCCATTGCGGCGCGACGGGGATGGGGCAGGTCGCGAAGGTATGCAACAACCTCGTGCTCGGCATCTCGATGGCGGCCGTGTCGGAGGCGATGTCGCTCGGCGTCGCGCTCGGCATCGACCCGAAGGTGCTGGCCGGGATCGTCAATACGTCGACGGGCCGTTGCTGGAGCTCGGACACCTACAACCCGTATCCGGGCGTGATCGACACCGCGCCGTCGTCGCGCGGCTACAGCGGCGGCTTCGGCACCGACCTGATGCTGAAGGATCTCGGCCTCGCGAACGACGCCGCGAAGCAGGCGCGCCAGCCCGTCTATCTCGGCGCGCTCGCGCAGCAGCTGTACCAGACGATGAGCAGCCGCGGCGACGGGCAACTCGATTTCTCGGCGGTGATCCGCCTGTACCAACCGGCCACGAAGAAGGACGCCTCATGATCGAACTGGACTACGTCGACGACGGCGCGATCGCGTGCGCGACGCTCAAGCGTCCGCCCGCGAACGCATTTACCGCCGACGGGCTGCGGCAACTGCAGGAAACCGTCGCCGAACTGAACGCGAACCCGCGCGTGCGCGCGCTGGTGATCACCGGCGACGGCCCGAAGTTCTTCAGCGCGGGCGCCGACCTGAACACGTTCGCCGACGGTGACCGCGCGGTCGCGCGCGCGATGGCCGCGCGCTTTGGCGCGGCGTTCGAGGCGCTGCATGACGCGCGTGTCGTGACGATCGCGGCGATCAACGGCTATGCGATGGGCGGCGGCCTCGAATGCGCACTCGCGTGCGACCTGCGGATCGCGGAGACGCACGCGCAGATGGCGCTGCCCGAACCGTCGGTCGGCCTGCTGCCGTGCGGGCTCGGCACGCAGACACTGCCCTGGCTCGTCGGCGAGGGCTGGGCGAAGAAGATCATCCTGGCCGGCACGCGCGTCGACGCGGCAACGGCGCTCAGGATCGGCCTCGTCGAGGACGTGGTCGAAAGCGGCGCGGCACGCGATGCGGCGCTGGCGCTCGCGCGCAACGTCGCACGGCAGAGCCCGCACGCGATTGCATACAGCAAGGAACTGATCGGCCTCGCGCGCCGCGGCGTGCCGCGCAGCGCGGCGCTCGCGGTCGAGCGCGAACGCTTCGTCGACCTGTTCGACACGAACGATCCGCGCGAAGGCGTGGCCGCGTTTCTCGGCAAGCGCGCGCCGCAATGGCATACCGATGGAGAGCCGCAACGATGAGCACGCCGGTCAAGACTCATGACAGCGTCGCGCAACCCGCGCCGGAGGTGCTGTTCCGCGTGGTGAACCGCGTGGCGCTCATCACGCTGAACCGGCCGGCCGCGCTCAATGCGTTGTCCTATTCGATGATCGGCGAGCTGGCCGCACACCTCGAACGGTGCCGCACCGATGACCAGATCGTCGCGGTGGTGCTGCGCGGCGCGGGCGAGAAGGGCTTCTGCGCGGGCGGCGACGTGCGCGCGCTGCACCGGATGGTCGCGCAGCGCGAGACGTGGCTGCCGTTCTTCGTCGACGAATACCGGCTCGACTACGCGATCCATGCGTTCCCGAAGCCGGTCGTCGCGCTGATGGACGGCGTGACGATGGGCGGCGGAATGGGGCTTGCGCAAGGGGCGGCGCTGCGCGTCGCGACCGAGCGCAGCAAGATCGCGATGCCGGAGACGCGCATCGGCCTCGTGCCGGACGTCGGCGCGACGCATTTCCTGTCGCGCATGCCGGTCGAACTCGAGCTGTACGTGGGGTTGACGGGCGCGATGCTGTCGGGTGCCGACGCGCTGACCGCGAAGCTCGCCGACCTGTGCGTGCCGTCGTCGTGGCTCGATACGTTCGAGACGCGCATCGAAAGCGTCAAATGGGACGGCGACGTGCTGCCGGCGCTGCGCAAGGTGTTCGAGCCGCCGTGCAACGTCGTGCCGCATTCGGCGCTCGACAGCCAGATGGCGTGGATCGTTCGTCACTTCGACAAGCGCTCGACCGTCGAGCGGATCGTCGCGACGCTGAAGCAGGAGCTTGAACGCGACGAGCTGGCGCGCGAGCATCGCCAATGGCTGCAGGCGACGCTCGACGCACTCAACGGCCATTCGCCGACGATGTTGTGCGTGACGCGCGAAGCGCTGCTGCGCGGCCGTCAGATGACGCTCGCCGAATCGTTCCGGATGGAGCTCGGCATCGTGGCGCGCGCGATCGAGGAGGGCGACTTCTGCGAAGGCGTGCGCGCGCACCTCGTCGACAAGGATCGCAAGCCGCGCTGGGCGCCGGCGTCGCTCGTCGAACTGCGCGCCGAACGCGTGCGGCATTTCCTGACGTCGCCGTGGAAACTGTTCGCACATCCGCTCGCCGATCTTGGCGCGGCGTGAGGTGACGTGATGCACCGACGCGCCTGTGCGGCGCGTCGGCTTCAACCCATTTCCTTTCTGCGCGTCTGCGCTCAGCGCTCGATCATCGGCGGCACCGCCTGCACGAGCGCGTCGATCACACAGCGCGTCTTGCGCGGCAGGTAGCGCGTTTTCGGCCAGATCGCGTGGATGTCGCCTTCGCAGACGAAGCAGCGGTCGAGCACGACGACCATTTCGCCGCGCTTCACGTAATGATCGAGCAGCCAGCTCGGCAGCCATGCGATTCCGAACCCCGAGGCGCCTGCCGCCGCGATTGCCTGCACGTCGTCGAAACTGAGCTGATGCGGCATGTCGATGCGCACCGTCGAGCCGTCCGGCGCGCGCAGGTCCCACGGCTGCGCGACGCCCGAGCGTGAATACGCGATCGTCCGGTGGTTCCTGAGGTCGTCGAGCGATTGCGGCATTCCGTAGCGCGCGAGATACGACGGCGCCGCGCCGAGGCTCCCGTATTGCGTGCCGAGCCGCCGTACCGCGAGGCTTGTGCTGTCCGCGAGCTGGCCGATTCGTACCGCGAGGTCGATCCCTTCCTCGACCAGATCGACGAAACGGTCGGTGATCGACACGTCGATCCGCAGGTGCGGATAGGTGCGCGCGAGATCGAGCACGATCGGCGTCACGCAGTGATGCCCGAATGCGAGCGGCACGCTCAGCCGCAGCTTGCCGCGCGCTTCGTTGCGGCCGCAATCGAGATCGGCTTCGGCCGCTTCCAGCTCCGCGAGCGCGCGCACGCAGCGGTCGTAGTACGCCTGGCCGTCGTCGGTCAGGCTCTGGCTGCGGGTCGTGCGCTGCAGCAGCCGCGCGCCGAGCCGCTTCTCGAGCCGCGCGATCGCCTTGCCGACCGCCGAGCGCGTCATGTCGAGCCGTTCCGCGGCGAGCGCGAAGCTGCCGGATTCCACGACCTGGACGAAGGTCGTTACGCCGTCGAGTCTGTCGGTCATGGCGGGTTGGATTGATTGCGTCCTGTGATTCCCTGGTTCGTGGAAATAGGCGCGTCAATGGGGAGCGAAATTCTCACTATAGTACCGATTCCCGTTCAGCGTGCGTCGCCGGCCGCGCGCGGCGAACCCTTCTCACTGGAGGCGCGCGGCCCGTTGCCGGGCCGGCGCGCAATACGCATGACGCTATCCGACTCCCGCAGGAATGCGGTCGCGCTCGCGGCCGTCTGTCTCACGTCGCTGATGTTCGGCCTCGAGATCTCGAGCGTGCCGGTGATCCTGCCGACGCTCGAACACGTGCTGCACGGCGACTTCAACGGCATGCAGTGGATCATGAACGCGTACACGATTGCGTGCACGACGGTGCTGATGGCGGCCGGCACGCTTGCGGACCGGTTCGGCCGTAAGCGCGTGTACGTGATCGGCACCGTGCTGTTCGGTGCGACGTCGTTGCTGTGCGGGCTTGCGCCGACCGTGCCGGTGCTGGTCGCGGGCCGGCTGCTGCAGGGCGCGAGCGGCGGCGCGATGCTGATCTGCCAGATCGCGGTGCTGTCGCACCAGTTCCGCGAAGGGCGCGAGCGCGGCCGCGCGTTCGGGATCTGGGGGATCGTGTTCGGGATCGGTCTCGGCTTCGGGCCGCTCGTCGGCGGCGCGATCGTCGCGCTGGCGAACTGGCCATGGGTGTTTCTCGTGCATGCGCCGCTCGCGGCGGTCGCGCTCGTGCTGGTCGGCGGCGCGGTGCGGGAGTCGCGCGATCCGCACGCGGGCACGCTCGACGTCGCGGGCATCGTCACGCTGTCGCTTGCCGTGCTCGGTCTCGCGTTCTACATCACGCAGAGCGCGGAGCTGGGGCTCACGAGTGCGGCCGGGCTCGGCGTGCTCGGTGCGACCGTGCTCGCGCTGGCCGGCTTCTTCATCGCGGAGCGCACGAGCGCGCGGCCGATGTTCGACTTCTCCGTGTTCCGGATTCGCGCGTTCACCGGCGCGATCTTCGGCTCGATGGGGATGAACTTCAGCTTCTGGCCGTTCATGATCTACCTGCCGATCTGGTTCCAGGTCGCGCTCGGCTACGACAGCGTGACGGCCGGCCTCGCGCTGCTCGCATACACGCTGCCGACGCTGGTGGCGCCGCCGTTCGGCGAGCGGCTCGCACTGCGCTACGGGCCTGGTGTCGTGATTCCGGGTGGCCTGTTTACGATCGCGGCCGGCTTCGCGCTGATGCGGATCGGCAGCGGCGTCGAGCATGCCAGCTGGCTCACGATGCTGCCAGGCTGCGTGATCGCCGGCATCGGGCTCGGGCTCACCAACACGCCGGTCACGAACACGACGACGGGCGCGGTGCCAAGCTCGCGCGCCGGGATGGCATCAGGCATCGACATGAGCGCGCGGATGATCTCGCTCGCGCTGAACATCGCGACGATGGGCTTCGTGCTGGTTGCGGGGATCGTCGCGAGCCTGAAGGCGGGCGTCGCGGGGGCGGTCGATGCGGGGACGCTGCGCATGCTGGCGCAGCAGATCGCGTCGGGCCGCACCGATGGGCTGCAGGCGATCGCGCCGGCGCTCGCAAAGGCCGACCCGACCGGGGCGGCGCTGCACGCGGCGCTCCTGCACGGGTTCGGCTGGGTGATGGTGTACGGCGCGGCTGGCGTGGCCGTGCTCGCGATCGCGAGCGCGGTGGCGTTCGCGCCGGCAAGGCGCGGGGCGGCGGTGTGTGAATGACGCGCGCAGTGTCGCGCGCGGCCGGTTCCGCGCGCTTACGCGCCGTTGCCGCGAGCGTCGATCCGGCGTTGCGTGTCCGCGTCGACGATCGCGCGGATCGTGCTGAATAGCGGCACCGCGTCGGTGTAGCGCCGGCCGTAGCCGAGATTGAACGCGTAGTCGAAATCCGGCGGATTGTTGCCCTGGTTGTGCTGGAGGATCGTTTCGAGCTTGTCGAGTGCCTTCGCGGCGCGCGCTTCCGGTGATGCCGCCGCCTCGTATTCGTCCCACAGTGCGACGATCTCGTCGCGCAGCACGCGATCGAGCCCGGCCGTCAGCGTCAGCAGGTCGTCGCGTTCGCGTGTGTTCTTGTCCGGATGCGCGGCCTGCTCGATCGCAGGGATGTCGCCGTGCAGCGCTTCGCCGAGATCGTGGACGACGCACAGCTTCAGCAGCTTCGTCGTGTCGACGTCGGGTAGCGCATCGGCAAACACGAGCGCCATCAGGCACAGCCGCCAGCTGTGTTCGGCCGTGCTTTCGGCGCGCCCGGTCGACGTATGGCCGCTGCGCAGCACGTCTTTCAGGCGTTCGGCTTCGCGCAGGAAATCGAGCCGCGCGTGGATCGTGTCGAGGTTCATGGCAGGGAAGTGCTTGATTCGAGCCCTCAAGCGTACGTCGCGCGGACGCGATGCGTCCACGCATGAAATATGCGCGCCGCGCTTGCTACAACGTTTCGACGAGCCGCGCGGCGGAGCCGTCCGACAGCGTCATCCGTGTCCATCGGCAGGTGCTGCCGCGGATCGGCACGACGCGCGATACATTTGCGCCAGTCGCGAATTCGACGCTCGGCGGCCCCGCGCGATCGTGCCAGCCAAGCGGGTCGAGCGCGGCTTCCATGCGGACGATTTCCGGCGTCGCGTAGCGCCACAGCGATGTGCCGAGCAACGTCGGCAGCGGCCGCGAGAACTCGGCCGCGCGCGATGGCGAGCAGGCGAGCAGGCGGTGCGTGAGGTCGCACACGAGATGCATGCGGGCCGTGCTGCTCGCGATCAGCCGGGCGAGTGCACGGTCGCCCGCTGAATCCAGGCGCGCGGCAAGCAGCCGCTCGGCCATCGCGCGCTCGTCGGGCGACATCTGCTGGATGCCGGCTTCCCAGCGCGAAATCGTCGATTGCGCGACGCCGAACAACTCGGCCGCGTGGCTCTGCTTCACGCGATGCAGCGTGCGCCAACGCTTGAGTTGCGGGCCGAGCGGCGGGGTGTGAAGCGGTGAGGCGGACATATTCGTGCTCCGTTCGGGATGCGGGCCGCGCTGGCGCCGCGTTGCGAAATGGATCAATCGGCCGTTGTTCCGGGGATGCCTGGATCACGACGACCTTGACGTCGGGCGTCAGGACTCACCGGAATTGTTTTCGCCAGGCTTTCAACCGGCTCCTCCATATCTTATTATTCGGCGAAAGCGGAGTGCGCCGGCTGTCATTGTTCATGTTGAAACATGATGCGCCGGTCAGCTCTGGCTTCCGACTTCCGCATCGCACGAATGCGCGGTCGGCACGACGCGGGACACGTGGCCAGCGCGTATCCCGAAAAAACATACGAGGGCGCCATGGTACGACTGGTCTTGCTGCTGCTGGGCATCGAATATCTGCGAACGCGCTCGCGCGGGCTGACCGTGCTGGGCTGGTTGTGGGTCGTCGCGGGCGTCGGCATCTTCGTCGACGCGCTCGACGGTGCGCTGCATTTTCCGATCGAACTGTTCGCCTGGCTGTTCCTGATCGAGGGGCTCGCGACGCTCGCGGTGGCTGGCAGCGGCGTCGGCGGCCAGCGCATCCTGCGCTACGTGAAGGGCATCGCGGTCGTCGTGGCCGCCGGGCTCGTGTTCGCGGGCCATCATCACGGCCACTTCCTCTTGTCGATGATCTTCGGCACGCTGTTCCTCGTCGACGGGCTGCTGCAGTGCACGTCCGCATGGATGGTGCGTTACCGGCGCTGGAACGTTGCATTCGCGTGGGGCGTCGTCGAGATCCTGCTGGCCGTCTTCTTCTATCAGCCGTATCCGACCCACTATGTGGGTACCGTGCCGTACTGCCTCGGCCTGCTGCTGATGTTTGGCGGGATGCACATGCTGAGCCTTGCCGCGCGCGTGCGGCGGCTGACGCGAAATCCCGCGTTCGTCACATCGCCGGCGCCGTCGATCGTGCCCGACATCGACGCGGCGCCCGACATCCCGCGCTTCACGCAATCGGAATGGGACGGCCCGCCGGCCGACCACGAGCACGCGCTGACCGTGCACGTGTGGACGCCGACCGGCACGTCGAAGGCCGAAGCCCAGCGCTATCCGGTGATCGACCGCTACATCGCGGCGGTGGACGTCAACGGCGTGATCTCCACTGGCCATGCGGCGCTGGAGTCGCCCGAGGGCGTCTACATCAGCCTCTATCCGGCGGTGGAAATCGATCGTTCTCCGGACGAATTCACGCGGATTCTGCGCGCGACGCGCGAGAACGACGTGCCGGGCCTGTTCCAGCCCGACTATGCGACCGAGTCGAAAGCGTGGTGTCCGTCGACCGTGCGCGTGCGGATCCGCAATTACGATCCGGCGAAGCTGGCCGCATTCTGGTCGTCGTATCGGCAGACCGTCACGTACAACCTCACGCACCGCAACTGCTCGAGCACCGTCTCGAACGCGCTCGAAGCGGCACTCGACGGCGCGGTGTGGCGGCTCAGGGGCACGCGTGCCGGGTGGGGCGCATTCATCCGGCTGCTGCTCACGCCCGAGCTGTGGGTCGCCGCGCAGATCCGCAAGCGTGCGGTGACGATGGCCTGGACGCCCGGCCTCACGCTCGACTATGCGCGCGCGCTCAGCATGCTCGCCGATCCGCGGCCGTTCGCGTGGTGGAAGGTTGCGCGCTCGGCCGTGAAGGCGATCATGGCGTCGCGCCGCGCGTGGCGAGCGCAGGACAGCGCGGCACTGTCACCGGGTGAATCGGAAGCCGCGTCGGTGAAATAATCGTGCGGTGCCGGACGAGGGCCGGGCGCGACAGGTTCCGCCGCCGGACGATCCGGCGTGGTTGCCCGCTATCGGAACTTGCCTGGCGAACAACAATGAACGCCACGAGCGCATTCCGCATCCTGATTCCCGTGTGAAGCTTCCCCGGTTCCCGATCTCGACGCGGTATGGCTTGCCTGGCCGGGAGGCCGTCATCCTGGGATGCTCCGTCGCAGGATGAAGATGGCGACAGGGCAGGCCGGCGTCGCAGGCGCAGGAAGGCGAGCGTCGGGATCGGTGCCGCCGATAACGGGCTCGGCGTTGCACGACGAATTCCTTCGTCGACCTTCATATTGATGCCACGTTGCGCGGACAACAATCGCGGGCAGACATTCGACAATCTTGCGGCGCATCCCGCGACCGCAAGCCTTTTCCGAGGAAACGCCATGCTCAAGACGCTCGCCCGCGCCGCGGCCGCACTCGCCGTCGCATCCGCATCGCTGCACGCCGTCGCGCAGACCAGCTACGACTACCTGTTGCTCGCGGCTTCGTGGGAGCCCGGCTTCTGCGCGTCGCACGACACGCCGGAGTGTACGAACCTCGCCGGTACGTACGCGGCGACGAGCCTGTCGCTGCACGGCCTGTGGCCGAACAGGTACGACGGCAACCAGCCGTTCTACTGTGGCGTGCCGCAGAGCGACGTCGATCTCGACAATGCGCACCAGTGGTGCAGCATGGATGCGTATCCGGTCAGCACCGCGACGCGCAACACGCTGTCAACCTACATGCCGGGCGTGGCGTCGTGCCTCGACAAGCACGAATGGTTCAAGCATGGCACCTGCTCGAATTCGGCATCGCCGGACGCATACTGGAACGAGGCGGCCGGCATGGTCAGCCGGCTCGGCAACACGTCGTTCAACGCGTTCCTGCAGGCGAACGCGGGCAAGACCGTGACGCGCAACCAGCTGCTGTCCGCGTTCGAAGGCGCGTTCGGCAGCAATACGCGCAGCGCGGTGTCGCTGAAGTGCACGAAGACCAACGGCGTCAGCTATTTCACGGAAGCGTGGATCGCGGTCAAGACGAATGCGACCACGCAGTTTCCGAGCGCGGCGTCGCTCGTGACGGACGGGAATACGCAGGGGACGTGCCCGACGTCGGGCGTGTATATCGCGAAGTAACGCGCGAAGTTGCACGGGATGCGCCGGTCGGGAGCGTTCCGGCCGGCGTGGTGCGGGTGTTGCGCGTCTATGCGAGCAGCAGCAGTGCGTCGGCGAGCGACAGCACTGTCGTGCGCGTCTCGAACGCCGTCGCGAACAGATGCTCGTGCACGACCTCATCCGGGTCGTAGCAGCAGTCCTTCACCGTATACAGCCGGAAATCCGCATCGCTTGCGTGCGCAACCGACGACAGCACGACGCCGGTCGACGCAATTCCGACGAGGATCAGCGTGTCGATGCCTTGCGCGACGAGCCGTGACTGCAGGTCGGTGCGGAAGAACACGCTCGCGCGATGCGCGACGGTCAGCGGCTCGTGGTCCAGCCGTCCGAGTTCCGGGCATGGGCCGTCGTCGACGAAGAGGCCGAGCTGCTTGATCCCTTGCCCGTTCTTGTTGCGTGGACTGACTTCCGGGTAGCCCGGGCTGAAACGGAGATTGGCGAAACACACGTGGACGCCGCCCGCCCGGGCTGCATCGCACAGCTTGCGCGTGTTGGCGAGCAGGGTAGGGGCGACCGATGGAAAGAGACCGAGAATGTCGGTCTGGTAGTGCATCACGACCAGTGCGGTTTTTGCCGGCACGATCGGCGGAATCGGTGTGTGCGTGCGGCCTTCCGCGTTTGCGTGGCGAGTCGTTGCGAGATCTGAAGCGTGTTCCGGTTGCATGACTGATGCTCTCCCATGAGTCATTTCGGTGTCTCAGAAAATCGATCGCTCGTTATACGTCGTCAATCATTCCGATGCAAGCGTGCCGGAACTCGGTCAATACGACCTGACATGCAATCTCTTCGGGCGAGTGGCGTAGATCGATGCCATCGTCGCCGGCAAAAAACCGTCTTTTTCTCTCCGAGGTTGGTCAGGCCAGCGGCGGCGGTCTAGGGGCATTTCTACATCGGCGCTGACACCTTCGCGATTGCATTACGCACGCCGCTGCTTAGGAAATGAATTTTTATTGGTTCTGCTTCCCTGTTCGCGCTCGCATAGTGGTGCTGACGGCTATAGACAGCAAGCAAGCTGCACCGGCCGCATTCCCGGTTGTTTTTTGATCATACGAATCTGCGAGAACAAGGAAGCGTGATGACGTTTGCATTGGAAGAACGAACGGCCGCCCGGCAGGCGCTCGACGACGCCCGCGCGGTCGCGGCAGCGGCGGGCACGCCGTACGCGGGGGGCGTGGCGCCCGACGCCGCATGGGCGCTGTTTTCCGCTGGCCATGCGTTGCTGGTCGACGTGCGGACCGCGGAGGAACGGAAATTCGTCGGCCACGTGCCGGAGTCGCTGCACGTGCCATGGGCGACCGGCACGAGCCTGACGCGCAACCCGCGCTTCGTGCGCGAGCTGGAAGCGAAGACAGGCAAGGACGCGGTGGTGCTGCTGCTCTGCCGCAGCGGCAACCGGTCCGCGCAAGCGGCCGAGGCTGCCACCAAAGCGGGCTTCACGCAGGTGTTCAACGTGCTCGAAGGGTTCGAGGGCGACCTCGACGAACAGCAGCATCGCGGCGACCGCAACGGCTGGCGCCATCGCGGCCTGCCGTGGACGCAGGACTGAATCACGGCCGTTACGGGGAGAAGTCAGCATGGCCGCATTCGAAATCGACGACATCGTTCAGTCGCTCCAGACCGTGCGCCGCGCGTGGCGCGAGAAACAGCGGCGCTCGCTCGAACCGGGCGGGCGCGACCTGCCCGCGCGCGAAGCGCTCGCACAGATCATCGGAGCGCTGAATGGCGTGCTGTTCCCGATGCGGCTCGGGCCGCCCGACCTGCGACAGGAGAGCGAGAACTTCTATGTGGCCCATGCACTCGACGCGGCGCTGAACGCGTTGCTCGCGCAGGTGACGCTGGAGTTGCGCTACGCGGCGCGGCAACGCAATGCCGACGCGCAAATCGACGAGGCCGCGTCCGCGGCCGTGCAGGCGTTCGCCGCACGCTTGCCGGATATTCGCCGGCTGCTCGACAGTGACGTGCTGGCCGCATTTCACGGCGATCCGGCGGCCGGCAGCGTCGACGAAGTGCTGCTGTGCTATCCCGGCATCCTCGCGATGATTCATCACCGGCTCGCGCACGAGCTGTACCGGCTCGGGCTGCCGCTGCTCGCGCGCATCATTGCCGAGCAGGCGCACGCCGAAACCGGTATCGACATTCATCCGGGCGCGCGCGTGGGCGGCGGCTTCTTCATCGACCACGGCACGGGCGTCGTGATCGGCGAAACCGCGATCATCGGCGAGCGCGTGCGCGTGTACCAGGCCGTCACGCTCGGCGCGAAGCGCTTCCCGCGCGACGCGGCAGGGCATCTGGAGAAGGGGCTCGCGCGCCATCCGATCGTCGAGGACGACGTCGTGATCTATGCGGGCGCAACGATCCTCGGCCGCGTGACGATCGGCCGCGGCGCTGTGATCGGCGGCAACGTGTGGCTGACGCAGGACGTGCCGGCCGGCGCGAACGTCACGCAGGCCGTGCTGCGCAGCGAGGCGAACGCCGGCCCGCCCGCGCGGACCGAACCGGCTCGGCCGGCCGCGCAGGTGACGCCATGAGCGACCTGATCCAGCACTTCGGCGCCAACGTGCGCAAGCTCCGCGAATCCCGCACGTGGTCGCAGGAGCAGCTCGCGGAACACGCGGGGCTGAACCGCTCGTACGTCGGCGAGATCGAGCGCGGCGAGGCGATCGCGTCGATCGTCACCGCCGACAAGATCGCGCGCGCGTTCGACGTGTCGATCGCGACGCTGCTGCGCGGCGTGTACGCCGCCTGACGCATCGCGCTGCTTTTCCCGTTCGGTGGTGCCATATGACGGCTATAGCATGTTGAGCCGGCAGGTGCGTGCTTCCGATAATCATCCAGCGTCATAAGCAATCCCGTTTTTCATCTTAAGAATCCGGAGCCACACATGTCGACCGTTGCAAGCGGCACGGCCGCGCTGAGCGATCACGCCGCCCGCCAACTAGCGAACGCTACCAAGACCGTCCCGCAGCTTTCCACGATTACGCCGCGCTGGCTGACGCACCTGCTGCAGTGGGTGCCGGTCGAGGCCGGCATCTATCGGCTGAACCAGGTGAAGAACCCGGAGGCCGTGCGCGCCGCGTGCACGCAGCTCGAGGACGAGCGCGTGCTGCCGCGAACCTTCGTGCCGTACGAGGAACAGCCGCGCGAATATTTCCTCAACGCGGTGAGCACGGTGCTCGACGTGCATACGCGGATCTCCGATCTCTACAGCAGCCCTCATGACCAGATCAAGGAACAGCTGCGCCTGACGATCGAGACGATCAAGGAGCTGCAGGAAGGCCAGCTGATCAACAACCCGGACTACGGGCTGCTCGCGAACGTGACCGACGAACAGCGGATCTTCCCCCTGACCGGCGCGCCGACGCCCGACGATCTCGACGAACTGCTGACGAAGGTGTGGAAGGAGCCGGCGTTCTTCCTCGCGCACCCGCTCGCGATCGCCGCGTTCGGCCGCGAATGCACGCGGCGCGGCGTGCCGCCGCCGACGGTCAGCCTGTTCGGCTCGCAGTTCCTCACATGGCGCGGCATTCCGCTGATCCCGTCGGACAAGGTGCCCGTCGCGGACGGCAAGACGAAGATCCTGCTGCTGCGCGTCGGCGACAAGCGCCAGGGCGTCGTCGGGCTCTACCAGCCGGGCGTCGCGGGCGAGCAGGGGCCGGGCCTGTCGGTTCGCTTCATGGGGATCAACGACCAGGCGATCGCGTCGTACCTGATTTCGCTGTACTGCTCGCTCGCGGTCCACTCGCCGGATGCGCTGGCTGTCCTCGATGACGTCGAAATCGCCAAGTACCATGACTATCCCGACACCTACCGTTAATCCCGGCTCGATCGGCGGCGACGCTCCGGCGCGGCCGCACGCGCCGCTGCCTGCCGGTTTGCCGGACCCGGCGGCGCTCGCACGGCTCGCGTCCGAGTTCTTCGCGACGCCGCCCGGGCAGGCGCCCGCGCCGGGCCTGTCGGCCGGCAGTGGCGCGGTCGGCGGCGTACCGTCGGCGTTGCCGGCCGCAGCGCCGATTCTCGCGTCGGTGAGCAATCCCGCGCCGGCCGGCTCGCCGCTCGCCGGGCCGGGCGGCACGGGCACCGGCGTGCCGGGCTTCGCGCTGCCGCAAGGCAAGGCACCGGGTGCGAATCTCGCGCCGTCCGCACCGACGCACGTGCTGTCGCTCGGCAATCGCGTGCCGGCGCTCACGCCGCATGCGGCCGCACAGAACGGGCTGCCCGACAACGCCGTGTCGATCGCGCCGGCGCTGGAGCCGCGCGTCGGTGGCGCGGCGCTCGGCGTGCCGCAGGCGAACGCGGTCGCGGCGGAGGAAAGCGCGAAGGCCGCATCGCCGTACTACTTCACCGACGGCGTGCGGCAAGGCTGGCAGGCGACGCCCGAGGACATCGTCGTGCCGTCGAATGGGCTGGCTTCGCCAGAAGCGTTCGGGCTGCCGGGCGACGACGAATTGCGCGAACTGCTCGCCGTGCAGCTCGACCTGCCGGTCTCGCGCGCATCGGGCGCGGACGTCCCGCGTTATTTCATCGACGATGCGCATGCCATTGAACCGTCGAACCAGTTGCATCGCGGGGCGCACCCGCCGTTCGACGTCAACGCGATTCGCCGCGACTTCCCGATCCTGCAGGAGCGCGTGAACGGCAAGCCGCTCGTATGGTTCGACAACGCGGCGACGACGCACAAGCCGCAGGCCGTGATCGATCGCCTTGCGTATTTCTACGCGCACGAGAACTCGAACATCCACCGCGCCGCGCATGCGCTCGCGGGCCGCGCGACCGATGCGTACGAGCATGCGCGGGAGACCGTGCGCCGCTTCATCGGTGCATCGTCGCCGGACGAGATCGTGTTCGTGCGCGGCACGACCGAGGCGATCAACCTGATCGCGAAGACGTGGGGCGTGCAGCATGTCGGCGAAGGCGACGAGATCGTCGTGTCGCATCTCGAGCATCACGCGAACATCGTGCCTTGGCAGCAGCTCGCCGCGCAGAAAGGCGCGAAGCTGCGCGTGATTCCGGTCGACGATTCGGGGCAGGTGCTGCTCGACGAATACCGGAAGCTGCTCAACGACCGCACGAAGATCGTGGCCGTCACGCAGGTGTCGAACGCACTCGGCACGGTCGTGCCCGTGAAGGAAATCGTCGAGCTCGCGCATCGCGCGGGCGCGAAGGCGCTCGTCGACGGCGCGCAGTCGATCTCGCACATGCGCGTGGACGTGCAGGCGCTCGATGCGGATTTCTTCGTGTTTTCCGGGCACAAGATCTACGGGCCGACCGGGATTGGCGTCGTATACGGCAAGCGCGCGATCCTCGACGACATGCCGCCGTGGCAGGGCGGCGGCAACATGATCGCGGACGTGACGTTCGAGCGCACGGTGTTCCAGCCGCCGCCGAACCGCTTCGAGGCCGGCACCGGCAACATCGCGGATGCGGTGGGGCTCGGCGCGGCGCTCGACTACGTGAGCCGCGTCGGCATCGAGAACATCGCGCGCTACGAGCACGACCTGCTCGCGTACGCGACGAGCGTGCTCGCACCGGTACCGGGCGTGCGGCTCGTGGGCACCGCGCGCGACAAGGCGAGCGTGCTGTCGTTCGTGCTGAAGGGCTATGAAACCGAGGAGGTCGGGCAGGCGCTGAACGAGGAGGGCATCGCGGTGCGCTCCGGGCATCACTGCGCGCAGCCGATCCTGCGGCGCTTCGGGCTCGAGGCCACGGTGCGGCCGTCGCTCGCGTTCTACAACACGTGCGACGAGGTCGATGCGTTGGTGCGTGTCGTGCGGAGGCTGTCGACGCGCCGTTGACGGTGTCCGGGTCTGAAGGTCGAGCCGCTTGCGGGCGTCATTCGTGACGTGTCGCAGGCGGCTTTTTGTTGGGTTCGTGGAGGACGGCTGAACGCGATGCACGTTGTCCGCATGCGTCGATGGACGACATGCGATCGGCACAGGTGAATCGCCGGGCGGGTCGTGCGCCGTCAAAGGCGCAGATATTCGGTCACGCGCGCCTGCAAATGCTCGATCGCGTGCGGAAGGCGCAGTGCGCGTCGACCCGCATCAGCGTCCGTTCCTGGCCTTCGTCGCCGAAGCGGATCGCGGCGATGTCCGCATCGCTCAGCCAGCCGGCGAAGAACCACCGCGGCAGGCTGTCCTGCCGGGTCGACGGATAGGCGGTGGCAGACGAGACGCGCCGGCAACGACGAAGGCGGCACTTCCTTCGCGCGGCGCCGGCTTTCGCCGTCAGGCCGGCCCACCATTCGATCGGGCACGACGGGGATTGAACGATGTTGCGCTTTCCGGATTGGGATTGCGGATCTGGCGGAGATGAAAAACAACGCGTGGCGAACTGGGTCGCCACGCGTTGCGCATGAAACCGGAGCGTTGCGCCGCGCACTGCCGCCGAACGGGCAATGCGCGCGCGCCGGTCAGAAGTCGAAGCCGGGCCCACCCGCACCCGGGCCGCCGGGAGCCGCCGCCGGCGCCGCGTCCTTCGGCGCTTCGAACACGGTCGCATCGGTCGTCAGCAACAGCCCCGCGACCGACGCCGCGTTCTGCAGCGCGGTGCGCGTGACCTTGGTCGGATCGAGCACGCCCGATTCGACGAGATCGCCGTATTCGCCGGTCTGCGCGTTGTACCCGAAGTTGCCCGAGCCTTCGGCCACCTTCGCGACGACGACGCTCGCTTCCTCGCCCGCGTTCGTGACGATCTGGCGCAGCGGTTCCTCGAGTGCACGCAGCACGATCTTGATGCCCGCGTTCTGGTCTGCATTCACGCCCTGCAACTCGCGGATCGCCTGCCGCACGCGGATCAGCGCGACACCGCCGCCCGGCACGATGCCTTCCTCGACGGCCGCGCGCGTCGCGTGCAGCGCGTCGTCGACGCGGTCCTTCTTCTCCTTCACTTCGATCTCGGTCGCGCCGCCGACCTTGATCACCGCGACACCGCCCGCGAGCTTGGCCACGCGTTCCTGCAGCTTTTCACGGTCGTAGTCGGAGGTCGCTTCCTCGATCTGCACGCGGATCTGCTTCACGCGCGCTTCGATGTTCTTCGCATCGCCCGCGCCGTCGATCACGGTCGTGTTTTCCTTGCCGACCTCGATGCGCTTTGCCTGGCCGAGTTCGGCGAGCGTCGCCTTCTCGAGCGTGAGGCCCGTTTCCTCGGCAATCACCTGCCCGCCGGTGAGGATCGCGATGTCCTCGAGCAGCGCCTTGCGGCGATCGCCGAAGCCCGGCGCCTTCACGGCGACCGTCTTCAGGATTCCGCGGATGTTGTTCACGACCAGCGTCGCGAGCGCTTCGCCTTCGACATCTTCCGCGATGATCAGCAGCGGCCGGCCCGACTTTGCGACCTGTTCGAGCACCGGCAGCAGGTCGCGGATGTTCGAGATCTTCTTGTCGTGCAGCAGGATGTACGGGTTCTCGATCTCGGCGATCTGCTTGTCGGCGTTGTTGATGAAATACGGCGACAGGTAGCCGCGATCGAACTGCAGCCCTTCGACGACGTCGAGTTCGTCGGCAAGCGACTTGCCGTCCTCGACGGTGATCACGCCTTCCTTGCCGACGCGGTCGATCGCCTCGGCGATGCGCTGGCCGATCGATTCCTCGCCGTTCGCGGAGATCGTCGCGACCTGCGCGATTTCCTTGCTCGTGGTGGTCGGCCGGCTGATCTTCTTCAGCTCGTCGACGGCCGCCGAGACGGCCTTGTCGATGCCGCGCTTCAGGTCGAGTGGGTTGAGCCCGGCCGCGACGTATTTCTGGCCTTCGCGGACGATCGCCTGCGCGAGGACGGTGGCCGTCGTGGTGCCGTCGCCGGCCGCGTCGCTCGTGCGAGACGCGACTTCCTTCACGAGCTGCGCGCCGATGTTCTGCAGCTTGTCCGCGAGTTCGATTTCCTTCGCGACCGACACGCCGTCCTTCGTGACGACAGGGGCGCCGAAGCTGCGTTCGAGCACGACGTTGCGGCCTTTCGGCCCGAGCGTGACCTTCACCGCGTTCGCGAGAATGTTCACGCCTTCCGTCAGCTTGGCCCGTGCGACGTCGCTGAAAATGATTTCCTTCGCTGCCATGATTGCGCTCCGTTATTGATTGACGACGGCGACGATGTCTTCTTCGCGCAGTACGAGAAACTCGTTGCCGTCCACCTTGACGGCCTGGCCCGCGTACTTGCCGAACAGCACGCGCTCGCCGACCTGCAGGTCGGGCACGATGCGCTGGCCGTCCGCATCCTTGTGGCCGGGGCCGACGGCGATCACTTCACCCTGGTCGGGCTTTTCCGCGGCGCTATCGGGGATCACGATGCCCGATGCGGTGGTGGTTTCCTGGTCGAGTCGCTTCACGATCACGCGGTCGTGCAAGGGGCGTAGGCTCATTGGTTCGTCCTGTGCTGTTCTGTCGAGATTGGTTGGCACTCTTTGGAAGAGAGTGCTGACGAGTATAAAAATGCACGGCGCCGCGATCCAATAACGGATTCGGAAATGCATTCGCGCCGTCGTGCAAAGCGTGTGGCGCCGGCTATTGCGACACGGCTTGCTGCGCGGAGGGCGTGCAGATCGGGCGGATCGTCTCGCCTGCGAGCACGCGCTTCACGAACGGAATCGAATCGGCGAGCGACGCGTTCACGGTGCCGTTGTGTTCGCGGCCCGCATACAGGTGCGCCTCGACCGTCGTGCCCGCCGCGCACGCGTCCTTCGCGAGCGCGAGTTCGAGCGGCGCGAGCCCGTCGTCCGCGCCCGCACCGATGAAGACGGGCGTGGCGATCTTCAGCGTCGGGTACGTCAGGTATTCGTCCCACCACGCCTTCAGCCGTGCATCGCCGCCGGGCTTCACGGTGTTCGCGTGCGTGAGGTGCGCGAGCGCGGCGTCGTCCTCGAGCGATGCGAGGCAACTGATGCGCGACTGTTCGAGGATCGGCAATGCCTGGTCGGTCAGCACTTCGTCCGCGCGCAGCGACGGATCGATCTGCTGCGCGGAGAGCACCGAGTAGAACTGGTACGCGAGCGTCGGATCGACGCGATCGGGATCGCGCCGGTACGCGCTCTCGAACTTCGGCAGCGACGCGAGCGTGGCGGGAGACGCGTTGTAGATCGTGCCGGTGGCAACGGTCGCGCGGATCGCGAGTTCGGGCGCGTAGGCGCTCGCGTAGCCGGCCGCCGCGAACACGGCCGAGCCGCCCTGCGACTGGCCGACGAGCACGACCTGGTTCGCGAGGCCCGGCACCCCGCCGAGCACCGCGCGCACGCTGTCGAGCAGCGTGTAGCTGTTCGAGCGGTTGTTGAGCTGCGGATTCGGGCCGGGCGTGCCGAGCCCCTGATAGTCGGTCGCGACGACCGCGAACCCTTGTTGAAGCCATGCGTTCAGGTAGCGCACGTCGCGATACGAGCGGCCGTACCACGAAGGCGCGCAGATGTCGGCCATCCCGAACGTGCCGTGCGCCCACGCGACGATCGGCCAGCCGCCCGCCGGCGGCGTGCCGCGCGGCACGAACAGCGCACCCGACACGGCGATCGGCGTGCGGCCGCCGACGCCGTCGGTCGATGCATAGAGGATGCGCAGCTGGCGCCCGGCGCTCGCGAGCCCGAGCGTCGCTGGAAGCGGCTCGGTGCGCAGCAGCACGCCGGGCGTCGCCGGAATGTCGCGGTCCCACGTGTAGAACGCGGACACGCGACCGTCGCCCTGCAATGGATCGGGTGCAGGAACGCGGCCCGGCGAAGCCGCATGCGAGAGGAGGGACGAGACGGCGAGCGCCGAAGCCAGCAGCGTGCGCGCGGCGTATCCGCGCAGGGGGAGGAGCGTCATGGTCGGATGGAGGTCGGAGAGTTCGGATCGGACGCGCTGCACGTTGCGCGGCGCGGGCCGACCACAATGCAAGTTTCGAACCAGCGCAGCTGTCGGGCGCGTGGCGCGTGGCAAGACGGGCCGCCGTGTCGTACGGCGTGCCGCGCACGCTTTCAGCGGCTGCGTGTCGGGCAGCAATCCGGGCCGGCAGGCTGTTGCTCCCGCAACAGAGGCGCACGCGTGGCTCTGACGGCGCGCATCGTGCGTGGCGCACGCGCACCGTGGCGCGGGCCTTCGACACATGCATGCCCGGCTGGCACGATTGCTGCTGATCCGGTGGCCGTGCGTCGCGGCGCTACGACATCGCGATGCGAGCCCATCCGTTCACCCGATCAAGGAAACCGTCCTCATGTCCGTCACCTCAACCATCGACAGCGGCGAACTCGTGGCATTCGTCGAGCGCGCCACGCGCGAATTCACGCAGGCCGAACGCGTGCTGAAGGACACGCGCACGCTGTCCGCGACCAACACGTTCCAGGCGTTCCAGCGCGTGCCGGGCACGGAACTCATTGTCGCGCTGTCGGCGCCGAGCCCGTGGGCCGCGTCGCGGGAGATCCAGCCGGTCGTCGTGACGTTCGACGGCGACGTGCTGCACGGCGACGCGCGCGCCGGCGGCAACGGGCCGCGCTATGCGGACGTGTTCCGCGAGGTGCCGGAAGTCGGCGTCGTGATCCACGTGCACGGCCCGTACCTCGGCGCCTGGGCGAGCGCGCATCGCCCGCTGCCGATCCGCTATGCGCCGGCCGCGCGCTACACACGCGCCCGCGAGATTCCGGTGTATGTCGATCGTCGTCCCGGCGAGCCGCGCTTCATCGTCGACACGATCCGCCGTGACCGCGAGGTACCGGCGATCATCGAAGCGAATGGCGGCGCGACGTTCTGGGGCAAATCGATCCTCGATGTGTCGAAGTACATCCTGATCCTCGAGGAAGCCGCGTATTTCCAGGCGCTCGCGGAACCGCTCGGCGGCTCGCTCGAATTCGGCCCGGGCGCGCTCGAGCAGCAATGGAAGATGACCGGGCTCGCGTGACCCCATGCGGCGGCCGGCGCAATCCGGCCGCCGTCATACCGATAGCTCGATGAATTGGTTCGTGGCCGGCGCGCGCCTTGCTATCGTCGAATCTTCCCCGTTCAACCCGCCTGTCGTGCCATGGCCATCTTCAGCTTGCCGGACCCGACTTCGCACGCGATCACGATTCGTGCGAAGGCGCTGACGTTCGACGATCCCAAATCGCGGGTGCTGCTCGAGCGCATCCAGCTGGTCGCGCCAAGCGACGCGACCGTGCTCGTCACCGGCGAGAGCGGCACCGGCAAGGAGCTGATCGCGCGCCTCGTGCATTCGCTGAGCGAGCGCCATGACGGCCCGTTCGTCGCGGTCAACTGCGGCGCATTCTCCGAGACGCTGATCGAGAGCGAACTGTTCGGCCACGAGCGCGGCGCGTTTACCGGCGCGATCAACAGCCAGCCCGGCTGGTTCGAATCGGCGAATCGCGGCACGCTGTTTCTCGACGAGGTGGGCGATCTGCCGCTTTCCGCGCAGGTGAAGCTGCTGCGCGTGCTGCAGGAGCGCGAAGTGACGCCGGTCGGCTCGCGCAAGACCGTGAAGATCGACGTGCGGCTCGTCGCGGCGACCAACGTGAATCTCGAAGCCGCGGTGCGCGCGGGCAATTTCCGCGAGGATCTGTACTACCGGCTCAACGTCGTCAAGCTGAGCCTGTTGCCGCTGCGCGAGCGGCCCGGCGACATCGCGCCACTGATCGAGCACTTCATCGACACCTATGCGAAGCGGCTGCGCGTGGCCGCGCCGACGCTGACGGACGCCGCGCGCGCCCGGTTGCATGCGCATGCATGGCCCGGCAACATCCGCGAACTCGAGAACGTGATCCACCACGCGGTGCTGATCTGCGCGGGCGGCGTGATCGACGTGAGCGACCTGCAGTTTTCCGCGCTGTCACTCGCGCCCGATGCCGGCGACCCGCGCATCACGGCGGCGGCACCGCCGCGCCGTGCGCGCGACGTGGCCGAGGCCACCGATGCGCTGCGCCACGCGGTGATCGAGCTGCTGGATCTCGGCACGCCGGCGCTGTGGCAGCACATCGAGGACACCGTCTACCGCAGCGTGTTCGACTACAGCGACCACAACCAGCTGCGCATGTCGCGCCTGCTCGACCAGTCGCGCAACATCGTGCGCGCGCGGCTCGCGCAGCTCGGCATCCTGAAGCCGCGCGACGCGGGCGACGCCGACGCGCGGCTGCGCCGTCAGGCGTGATCGCGCCAGCGCAGCGCGCGCTGTGCGATCCGCTCGCATAGCGCACTCATGCCGACGGCGAGCGCCGTCACGCCCAGCACGCAGACCAGCAACACGTCGGCGCGCGCGCCGGCCTGCGCGTTCTGCATCAGGCTGCCGACGCCCGCACCCGCGTTGAACAGCAGCTCGCTGCTGGTTGCCGTGATCCACGCAAACGGCACGGCCTGCAGCACGCCCGCGAACAGGTCGGGCAGCGCGCCCGGGATCAGCACGTCGCGCCACAGGCCGGCGCGCGTCAGGCGATACGACTGCGCGAGTTCGACATAGCGCGGATCGACGCGGCGCAGCCCGTCGAAGCTGGCGGTGGTCATCGGGTAGAACGCGGCGAGCGCGATGATGAACACCTTCGCGAATTCTCCGGTGCCGGCCCACAAGCTCAGCAGCGGAATCAGCCCCAGCAGCGGCACGTAGCGCAGCGCCTGGAACGCCGGCTCGCCGAGCTTGCGCGCGAGCGTCGAGCGCGCCATCGCCGCGCCGAACACGAGCCCGAACACGATGCCGGCCGCCAGGCCGAGCGTCGTGCGCCGCAGGCTCGCGCCGAGATCGGTTGCGAGTTCGCCGCTGCGTGCGAGTTCGACGAGCGCGGCGCCAACCTGCTGCAACGGCACGAACGCGTATTGATGGGCCGCGTCGCCGGACGACGCGTATTGCCATGCGGCGACCAGCACGGCCGGCACGACGAGGCCACGCGCACGGCGGCGCATCGCGGCGAACGAGAAGGGGGGCTTGGCGAGGGACATTCGGAAACCTGTTCGTTCAGCGCGCGGGCGTCTGCCAGCGCAATGCATAGCGTTGCACGAGCGCGATCGACCGGTCGATCGCGAAGCCGATCAGCCCGATCACCGCGACGTCGATCAGCACGACGTCGAGGCGCAGCATCTGCCGCGCCAGTTCCATCATCTGGCCGATCCCACTGTCGGCGCTGAGCAGCTCGACCGCGACGAGCGCGAGCCAGGCGCGCGCGAGCGCGATCCGCACGCCAGTCAGCAGGGGCGGAAACGCGGCCGGCAGCAGCACGTCGCGCAGCAGGGCGAAGCGGCCAAGCCCGTAGTGGCGCGCCATCTCGACGAGATCGCGCGGCGCGTCGTGCACGCCCGTGTACGCGGCCAGCGCGACCGGAAAAAATACGGCCTTGGCGACGACGACGAGCTTCAGCGGTTCGTCGACGCCGATCAGCAGGATCAGCAGCGGAATCAGCGTGAGCGTCGGCACCTGCCGCAGCAGGTCGAACGTCGGCCGCAGGTAATCGGCGAACAGCCGGCTGCGCGCAAGCAGGATGCCGAACGCGGCACCGCTGGTCGCACCGATCGCAAAGCCGAGCGCGAGGCGATGCAGCGTGATCAGCAGGTTGTCGCGCAGTTCGCCGGTGTCGAGCAGCGTGCGCAGCGTTGCCGCGAGCCGATCCGGCGGCACGACGAGCTGCGGCGGGAACCAGCGCTGCGCGCTCGCGAGCCACCATAGCGCGACGAACGCGACGGGCGTGGCCCACCACAGCGCGATTCCGCCGAGCCGAGCGAGTCCGGGCAGGCGGAGCGCGCGTGCGCCGTTCGACGCGAGGGCATGCGTCGGCATCAGCGGCTCGCGACGCGCGCCGCGTCGGTGCGCCAGTAGCCGTCGAGCCCGAGCTGCTTGAGCGCGGTCGACACGAACGTCGGCGCGAGCAGCGTGTTGACGTCGACCGGCGTGGACGTCAGGCCGGCCTGGCGGCTGTACGCGACGACGTCGCGGTAGTGGCCGGTCAGCGCGGGCGTGAAGAGCGGCGTCCATTGCTCCTTCCAGGGTGTCGCCTCATCCGCGTATTCGCGGCGCACGACGCTTTCCGGCTGGCCGGACGCGCTCAGGATCTTCACGTACGCGTCGCGGTTCTGCGGCTGCGAGATCCAGTGAGCGGCGCGCACGTAGGCCGTCGCGACGAGCTGCGTGACGTCGGGGTAGCGCCGCACGAAATCGTCGGACGCCCACAGTTCCGCGCGCATCTTCCAGTCGTCGGGCGCGGTCTTGGTCGACCAGATGATCTTGCCGACGTTCTTGTCGACGAGCGAATACGCGTCGGACAGCGTGAAGAAGCCATCGACGCGGCCGGCCGCGACGGCTGCCGCACCGGCCTGCGGGTCGAGGTTGTAGATCTTGAAGTCGGACAGCTTCAGCCCGTTCTGGGCGAGCAGCTTGCTGAACGTGACTTCCCACGGCCGGCCGCGATTGAGCGCGATGCGCTTGCCTTTCAGATCGACGATCGACTTCGCGGTCGAGCCGGCCGGCACGACGAGATACGTGTTGCTGCCGACACCGCCCGGGACGATCAGGCGCGTGCGGGTGCCCGATGCGTTGACGACGACCGACGGCAGGTCGCCGTAGCCGGCGAAATCGATGCTGCCGTTCGTGAATGCCTCGTTCACGAGCGTGCCGACCGCCGCGGTCGATACAGGCACCCATTGCAGCTTCACGTGCCGCGCGGCGAGCGCCTTCTCGAGCGACTTGTCGGCGTCGATCAGTGCCGACGCACCCGCGTATTGCGTCTTGCCGCCGCTCGAATAGGCGACGACGGCGATCCGCACGACCTTGGGCGCATCGTCCGCATGCGCGGCCGGTGCGGCGAGCGATGCCGCGGCGAACGGCAGCGCGGCGAACAATGCGCGCAGCGGGCGGCGCAGCGACGCGAGAGAGAGCGTGTGTTTCATGATGGTCCGGAACGGTAGGCGGAAATGGGGACTCACGCACGCTTCTGCAGCGATGGCCGCAGCACGTCGGCGAGGGGGCGCGGGTCGATCCAGTCGGCGACGTCGAAGTCGGCTTCCAGAAAGCCGTGGTCGTGCAGAAAGGTCTTGAAGTCGTCGAGCGCGGCGACTGATTCGTCGTCGAGGTTGACCCCGAGATGCCGGTGCAGCTGGTTGCCGTACGCGGCGCGGACCCAGTCGATCGACGACGCGGTTTCGCCGGCCACGTAATGCGCGGTCTCGTCGGGATGCGTGCCGGCCCAGTCGCCGGCTGCGACCACGAGCTTCAGGAAACCGGCGACGATGTCCGGATGATTCGCGAGCACGTCCGCGTTGACGGTCAGCGGGCGGGGTGTGCCGTTGTTGTTGCGGATCGCGCGCTCCGGATGAAAGCCGATGTCGATCACGACGTGCGCGCCGATCAGCTGTGCGATCTCGAGGCCGGTCGAGCCCTTCACGTAGATCGCGTCGACCTCGCCGCGCAGCAGCGCGCCGGCTTCGGCCGCGTACAGCGCGCGGCTCGAAAAGCCGTGCGGTGACGCGAACAGGTCCGCCGCGTGTGCCGGTCCGACGGCCTGCAGCGTGCGGGCGCGCACGTCGACGAGTTCGACGTCGCGTATGGCCAGCCCGTCGAGGCTCAGCGCATTGACGAAGCCGCGCAGTGCCGACGCACGAAAGATGTCGATGCGGTCGTCGGGGCGGCTCGGGATCGCGATGCGGCGCCCGCGCAACGCCTTCACGGAGCGGATGCCCGACTCGGGCCGCGCGAGGATCAACTGCGATTCGTCGACCCACGACAGCCCGATCACGCGCGTATTCGCGCCGTTCGAGCGTGCCCACATCGCGGGGATGCTGCCGCCCTGGCGAAACGACTGCGCGAGCGTTTGATCGCTGATCGACGACACGTCGTGCCGTGTGGCGCCGCGCGGCGAGCGGATCGCGACGCCGTCGGCCGACGTCTCGCCGTTGAGCCAGCCGAGATGCACGGCGATGCCGAGCGGGGTCGGCACGGGCGATCGGGCGTACCAGAACGTCTGCTGCTTGTCCGATGACGAATCGGGCCTGTCTGTCATGGGTGAGATTCCCTCTCTGCTTGAGCATGGTTGAAGCGCGGTTGCGCACGGTGTCGGTGTCGCACGCGCGGGCCGATCAACGTTGCAAGTTCCGGGCCAGTGAACGGAAGCGACGCGGCCGCACGCGACGCGGGCATCGCGCGGGAGGCGCGGTGCTTGCGCCGATGCATGGTCTGTTGCGTCAGCAACAGTCGCGTCGGCCACTGTTGCGCGCGCAGCAGCGGTGTGGTCGGTGCAGCAGTGCGATACGTGCGCGTCGTGACGGCCTGGGCAATCGCGAGCGGGTGCGATCCGATTGCCGCAGATGCCCGGTGTGCAAGGCACTGCGCAGGTTCGCCGGCGGCCACGCACGCGCCGTCGAGCGCGCGTTGGCACACCGCGTGCTTTACAGCGCAGCACTCGCGCGGCACGCCGATGCCGCACGCAATCCGAATGGCCCGACCAGGAGAACTCCGATGGCTGTTGAATTTCTGTGGCGCCTGCCGATGCATGGCGACGGCCGGCGCGCACACGACCTGCATACGCGCGGCGAATGGAACCGCCAGCGCGCATCGCGTGTCGCGCCCAAAGTCGACGATGACGATTTCGGCTACATCGACTATCTGTCGCAGGTCGCGCGCGCGGCCGATATCGCCGGCTTCCACGGCGCACTGATTCCAATCTTTCGCTTCACCGAGGAGCCATGGGTCGTGGCGGCCGCGCTGGCGCGCGAGACGCGCCGGCTGCGGCTCCTGATCGCGCTGCAGCCGCATTTCGTGCATCCGGTCTACGCGGCGCAGATGGCCGCGAGCCTGCAGCGGATCAGCCGCGGCCGCGTCGAGTGGAATGTCGTCACGGGCGGCGGCGGCCCCGACCAGCGTGCATACGGCGACTTCATCGATCACGACAGCCGCTATGCGCGCACCGACGAATTCCTCGATGTCGTGAAGGGCGTCGCGGCCGGCGAGCCGTTCACGTTCGACGGCCGCTTCTACCGCGTCGAAGCCGGTGGCCTGCTGCCGCCGCTGAGCGGCCAGAAGCCGCCGCGCATCTACCTGGCCGGCGCGAGCGACGCTGCGCTCGCGGTCGCCGCGAAGCACGGCGACGTGCATCTGAGCTGGGGCGAGCCGCTCGCAAAACAGAAGGAGGTGATCGATGCGGCGCGTCGCGCGCTCGATCGGCAGAACGCCGAGCGTGACCTGCGCTTCGGCATGCGCATCGACATCCTGGCGCGCGAGACCGAGGCGCAGGCGTGGGCCGAGTTGCGGCAGATGTTCGCGACGGTGGGCGACGTGACCCGCAACGGCTTCGGCGGGCGCGGCGAATCGTCGGAGTCGGTCGGCGCGAAACGCCAGTTCGCGCTGCACCAGGGCAACACGCAGCATTTCGACGACCTGATCGTCGGCCCGAACCTTTGGGCCGGGATGTCGCAGATCCGCGGCGGCCCCGGTTGCGTGATCGTCGGCAGCCACGAGCAGGTGGCCGAGCGGCTCGCGGAATACGTCGACATCGGCGTCTCGACGTTCATTCTCGCGAGCAACCCGCATCTCGAGGAGGCGTACCGCGTGGGCGAGGAAGTGCTGCCGCTCGTCGACGGCGCGCTGAACGCGCGCGGTACGCAGGCGGCGCTGCGCGTGGCCGGCGCATGAACGCGACGGCATTCCCGCGCCATCCAACGACATCGACAAGGATATTCACCATGACGACACTCGCTGCGCAGGTCACGGCCTGCGACGCACTCTGGTACACGCGCTGCCCGGTGCCGACCGCGCTCGGCATCGCCGTGCACCGCGGCTGGTTCGACGAAGAGTTCGGGCCTGACGGTATCGCGCTGCATTCGCTGCAGGAGACGGCCGACGCCGGCAAGCGCGAATCGCATTTCGATCACAGCCTGCCGCACTCGTTCCGGCAGGGCGGCAACATTCCCGCGCTGTGGGCGCGGGCACGCGGCGCCGATACGCGCGTAATCGGCCTGTCGTGGACCAACGAATTCCAGGCGATCGTCACGCTGCCCGATCGCGGCATCCGCTCTGTGCGCGATCTGCGCGGCCGGCGGCTCGGGCTGCCGCGCCATCCGATCAGCATCGACTTCTGGCGGGCGGCCGCGCTGAAAGGCTTTCTGAGTGCGCTCGAACTGGAAGGACTCGGGCACGGCGACGCCGAATGGGTCGACCTGCCGGACGAACGCGAACGTCGCACCGGGCCCGCTTCGTTCACGCGCGGCCCGCACGAGTACGGGCTCGAGGTCGCGGCGCTCGTGCGCGGCGAGGTCGACGCGGTGTTCGTGAAAGGTGTCGAAGGGCTCGAAACCGTGCATCTGATCGACGCGCAGGTCGTCATCGATCTCGGCGCGCACCCCGATCCGCTCGTGCGGATCGGCAACGGCACGCCGCGCACGCTGACCGTCGATCGTGCGCTGATCGACGCGCGTCCCGATCTCGTGAGCCGCTTCCTGTCGGTGGTGGTGGGGGCGGGCGACTGGGCCGCGCGCCATCCGGCGGAGACGGTCGCCTATATCGGCCGCGAGACGCGCGCATCCGACGAGTGGGTGCGCTATGCGTACGGTGCCGATGTGCACCGCCATCTGGAGACGGGGCTCGCGCAGACGTCCATCGACGGGCTGGTCGCGTTCAAGGACTTCCTGGTCGAGTGGGGCTTTCTCGAACAGGATTTCGATGCGCGCGCCTGGATCGACCCGGCGCCGTTCACGCGCATCGATCGGCAACGGCATGCGTGGGTCGCGTAGCGCGCCGCGGCGCGTCATTGCAAGGAGTCGAGCATGACAGGTCTGACGATCGAATACGGCTTGCCGCCGGCACGCCGACACGCGGCGCGTACTGCGCCGCGCGCGGGTACGGGCAGGGAGGCGGAGGTGGTGCATCCGCCGTCCGCTTCGCCTTCGGCACGGCCGGATGCGCGAGCGGCGAAGCCGGGCGCGTGGCGCGTCACGGGTGGGATTGCGCTCGCCGTCACGGCACTGCATGCGGGTGTCGCGCTGCTGGCCGCGCGCGCACCTGCCGCGCCGCCGGTGCAGCCGCCGCGGCCGCTGCCGATGACGGTCGAACTGACGCGGCCGCCCGAACCGTTGCCGCAGGCCGTGCATCAGCCGCCACCGGTGGTGCCGCCGAAGCCGCTGAAGCAGGCGCCGACCCCGCCGAAGCCGCGTGCGGCCGTCGCGCATGCGGCGCCTGCACTGACCGCCGCGCCGCAAACAACGCGCGAGGCGGCCCCCGCGACGGCGACACCGGCCATCGCGGCGCCAGCCGCACCGGCCGCGCAAGCCGCACCCGTGCGTGAAACCGCACCGATCGGCGACGCGGCCTACCTGCGCAACCCGGCGCCCGACTATCCGGCGTTCGCGCAGGACCAGGGCTGGGAAGGGCGCGTCGTGCTGCGCGTGCGCGTGCTCGCGAACGGCACGCCGGATTCCGTCGAGGTCCGCACGAGCAGCGGCCGCCGCATGCTCGACAACGCGGCGGTGGCCGCGGTGAAGCGCTGGACGTTCGTGCCCGCGAAGCGCGGCGACGAAGCAGTCGACGGCTGGGTCAACGTGCCGATCGATTTCAAGCTGGGCTGACCCGCCGGGTGGCCCGCCACATTCTTCAAGGAACTCACATCATGAATGGTATCCCGACCACCTTCATCGTCCAGGGCGCGCTCTGGCTGCTCGTCCTCTTCTCCGTCGTCACGTGGACGCTGATCGTCGTGAAGGCGATCCAGAGCCTGCGGGCGAGCGCGCGCAACCGGCGTTACGTCAGCGCGTTCTGGGCGGCCAACAGCTTTCACGAGGCCGCCGCGCTCGACGGCGCGAACAGCCCGGTGGGCGAACTCGCCGCGACGGGCTTCGACGCGCTGCGGCGCGCCGACGAGAGCAGCGCTCACGACCTCGAACACAGCTGGAGCCGCCACGACCTGCTCGAACGTCATCTCCGGCAGCAGATCCACAACGCGCGCCGGCGCGAGGAGGCGGGGCTGGCGGTGCTCGCGTCGATCGGCAGTACCGCGCCGTTCGTCGGCCTGTTCGGCACCGTGTTCGGCATCATCCACGCGCTGACCGCGATCACGCACAGCGCGTCGGCGAGCATCGACGTCGTGGCCGGGCCAATCGGCGAGGCGCTCGTCGCGACCGGGATCGGCATCGCGGTCGCCGTGCCGGCCGTGCTCGCGTACAACTTCTTCGTGCGTCGCGTGAAGGCCGCGTCGGCCGATCTCGATGCGTTCGCCACCGATTTCGTCACGCTCGCGCAGAAAGCTGGCTTCCGCGTGCCGGCCGCAGCCGCCGCGCCCGCACCGGCACGTCGTGCCGACGACACCCGTCAGGAGGCGTTCGCGTAATGGCTTTCTCTTCTTCCTCCGACAACGACGACGTGCTCAGCGAAATCAACATCACGCCGCTCGTCGACGTGATGCTCGTGCTGCTCGTCGCGTTCATCGTCACGGCCCCGCTGCTCAACAACGCGGTGCACGTGAATCTGCCGAACACCGTCGCCACGGCGCCGGCCGATCGCAAGCCGAACGTGACCGTGAGCGTCGACGACAAGGGCGTCGTGTATCTCGACAAGCGTGCGGTCGCACTGGCTGCGGTGCCGGCCGAGCTGGCTGCGCTGAAGGCCGGCCGGCCCGATGTCGCGCTCGACCTGCAGGCCGACGAACATGTGCCGTACGGCACGGTCGCGAAGCTGATGGCCGCGATCGAGCATGCGGGCATCACGCGGCTGTCGGTGCTCACCGCGCCGCGCGGCTGACGCGCGGTTCACGACTCCCTTGACGAACGCATCCATGAGCATCACGGCTTCCCGTAACGTCCAGTCGATCTGGTACACACGCTGTCCGGTGCCGACGCCGCTCGGCATCGCCGCGCATCTTGGCTGGCTCGACAGCGAATTCGCCGGCGACGGCATCACCGTGCGCGCGCTGCAGGAGAGCCAGCACGCGGCGCTGCATCACGCGCACATCGATCATTCACTCGACAATGCATTCCGGCAGGGCGGCAGCATTCCCGCGCTGTGGGCGCGCGCGGCCGGCGCCGATACGCGCGTGGTCGCCCTGACCTGGGTCGACGAGGCGCAGGCGATCGTCGCGCTGCCGGAAAGCGGCCTGAAGCGGCCGAAGGACCTGCGCGGGCGCCGTATCGGCCTGCCGCGCCGCGACGGCGAGCGCATCGACATCTTCCGTGCGGCCGCGCTGCGCGGCTTCGTCAGCGCGCTGTCGCTCGACGGGCTCGGCCCCGCCGACGTCGAATGGATCGACGTGCCCGCGTCGACCCTGCGCGCACCGGTGTCGATACCGGCGACGCGCGACGCGGCATTCAGCCATCCCGCGAGCCTGTCGAGCCGCCGGCTCTATGCGGCCGAAGCGGCTGCGCTCGTGCGCGGCGAGGTCGACGCGATCTACGTGAAGGGTTCGCTCGGGCTCGAAACCGCGCACCTGATCGGCGCGCAGCCGGTCGTCGACATCGGCTTTCATCCCGATCCGCAGATCCGCATCAACAACGGGTCGCCGCGGCCGCTGACCGTCAATGCGTCGACGCTCGAACGCCATCCCGACATCGTCAGCCGCTTCCTCGCGCGCGTGACCGATGTCGAGGGCTGGGCGCGCGAGCACGAGCAGGAAGTGCTCGGCTATCTCGGCCGCGAGACGGGATCGGGCCATGACTGGCTGCGGCTCGCGTACGGCGCGGACGTGCATCGGCGGCTGCGCACGGATCTCGACGACGCATCTATTGCCGCGCTCGACGATTTCAAGCGCTTCCTCGTGGAATGGCGATTTCTGCCGGCCGACTTCGACGTGCATGCGTGGGTCGACCGGCGCGCGCTCGACGGCATCGCGACGCTGTCTCGCGACGCTGCGCGGTGAGCCCGCCGGCACGCGTCGCCGACGCATGGCGGCGCGAGCGTTTCACCGGCGGCTTCATGCTGCTGGCGCTCGCGAGCGGCACGACGATCAGCATGGCGCAGCTCGCGACGACGCTGTACGCGCTCGCGCTCGGCGTCGACAGCGCGCGGCTCGGCATCATCGCGGCGATGGAGCCGCTCGGCATCGCGTTGATGACGCTGCCGGCCGGGCTGCTCGTCGCGCGCTACGGCGCGCGGCGCGTGTACTTCGTCGCGAGCATGGGCCCGATGCTGCTCAATCTCGTCGTGCCGTTTACCGGCGCATGGCCGCTGATCGCGCTCACGCAAGTGTTGATCGGGCTGTGCATCCCGTTCCGGATCGTGTCGATCAGCGGCGTGTTCCTCGCGCGTCTCGCGCAGATCGGACTCGCGCGCGCCGGTTGGTACCGCGCGGCGATGTCGGTCGGTACCGGCATGGTCGGGCCGTGGCTCGCGAGCTGGCTGATCGGCGCGCATGGCGCGGTCGCGACGTTCTGCGCGGCATCGGCGAGCTTCGCGGGCATGGCGCTGTTCAGCCGGACGCTGCTCTGTGGCGCGGAGCCTGCGGCACGCGGTGAGCAACCTGAACCCGGTGGCCTGCGCGTATTGCTGGCGCTCGCATGGAGTCACGACGTGCGCGAGCAGCTCATGCTGGAAGCCGTAAACAGCGCGACACGTTCGCTCGCCGGCGCGTATACGGTGGTGCTGGCGATCCAGTCGCTCGGGCTGTCGCAGACGAAAGCCGTCGCGCTGCTGACGCTGCAGGGCGTTGTCGCGGTGATCGCGCTGTTCGGGCTCGGGCATGTCGCGCAGCGGATGACGGCGCGCCGTTGCCACGCGCTCAGTCTTGCCGGTGGCGTGGCCGGGTTGCTCGCGCTGGGTCTTGCGCATGACGCATGGATCGTCGGTGCGGGACTCGCCGCGCTGTGCGCCGGGTCGTCGCTGCTGCATCTCGTCAACATGCAGCGTCTCGGCAGTCACCCGGCCGACAAGAGCCAGGTGTCGAGCCTCTACAACCTCGCGTCGATGACGGGCGCGTTCTGCGGCCCGCTGGCCGGTAGCGCGCTCGTGCCGCTCGTCGGGTTGCCGGGCATGTTTCTGTGCTGGCTGCCCGTCGTCGTGCTGGTTGCGTTCGCGTTGCGCGTCGCAACGGGGCGGTGCGAGGCATCGCATCCGGTGACTGAATAGCTGTACTGACGACCATCGGATCGGGTGTTGCGGAATCCGCGCGGTGTTGCGTGACAAGCAGTTTGCTTCCCGTCACAGATGCGCATGCAGCAACATCTGCACCACACCCATGCCGGAAGCCCCGTCCGACGGGCCTCTCGATGCTGGCATCCGAATTGCAATAGGTCACCCGTGCGTCGTGCACGCACGTGCGTTCAACCGATCAAACAGGATGACTCATCGATGTTCAGGAAAAAACTAATTGTCACCGCGCTGGGGGGACTGCTGACGGGCGGGGCCGTATCGTTGCCCGCATGGGCGGAAGATGGCGCGGTGGCGGCGGCACCGGACGCGAAGCCGGCGCAACAGGGCGCGGACGATGCAGCCGCGGCGGCACCGACGGCAGCCCGCGCGACCCGCCGCGCGGCCGCACGCGAAACGAATCTCGGCACGGTGACGGTGACCGCGCGCCGGCGCAAGGAGAGCATCCAGGACGTACCGGTCGCGGTGAGCGCGCTGAGCGGCGACACGATCAGGAACAACGAGTTGCGCGTGGTGAACGACGTCACGAAATACGTGCCGAACTTCACCGGCCAGTCGACCGAAGGCCGCGAGCGGCCGCGCTGGTTCCTGCGCGGCGTCGGCAGCAACGATCCGTCGGACTTGTCGCTGAGCCCGATCGGCGTGTATTTCGACGACGTCTACATCAACAGTGTGTTCGGGCAGGGCTTCCCGCTTTTCGACCTCGATCGCGTCGAAGTGCTGCGCGGCCCGCAGGGCACGCTGTGGGGCAAGAATACCGTCGGCGGTGCGCTCAGCATCACGTCGCAGAAGCCGACCTTCGACGTGAGCGGTTACGGCAAGATCGGAATCGGCCAGTACAACAGCCGGCTCGCGGAAGCCGCGATCGGCGGGCCGATCGGCAAGAACGACGTGCTGGCCGCGCGCGTGTCGGTGTATCACGAGAACGCCGACAGCTTCTACACGAACACCGTGCAGCAAGGGCGCTTCGGCGGCTTCCACGACAATGCGGTGCGCTTCCAGGTGCTGGCCGTGCCGACCTCGGACACGGACTTCCTGTTCAACATCCACGGCCGCAACTACACGGGCGGCGGCAATGCGTGGCACGCGCAGGGCGCGGGGCCGGGCGGCGCGAACCAGTTCGGCTTCGTCGGGTCGAGCGATCCGTACACGGTATCGCTCAATGCGCCGTCGAACGATCACATCTCGACCTGGGGCACGTCGCTCACCGCGCACTGGCGCATCAACCCGGCGGTGACGCTGACGTCGATCACCGCGTTCGAAGGGCTGCACCGCTGGTACCAGGACGACGAGGACTATTCGGCGTTCGATGCCGCGCGCTCGCACGATCGCTTGTCGAGCCGCCAGTTCTCGCAGGAATTCCGGCTCGAATCGCCGCAGAACGACCGGCTCAGCTGGCTCGTCGGTACGCACCTGTTCACCGAGCAACTGGCCGAGCAGGGTGCCGGCGGCGGCCTGCCGGGCGCGCCGTCGCCCGCGTTCTACCACTTGACCGAACTCACGCAGCACACCCAAAGCGCGGCGATCTTCGGCAGCGTGAAGTACCGGTTCACCGACCGCTTCAACGTGACGGGCGGTCTGCGTTATACGATCGAGCGCAAGAACATCAACCTGACCGGGATTCAGAACGCCGGCAACGTGACGTTCAGCAATCCGGGCAGCTGGTGGGATCCGTCGTCGGTGTCGTCGCCGCTGGCGGTCAGCGCGCGGCAGAACCAGACGAACACGTGGCGGGCGCCGACCTGGGACCTCACGCCCGAATATGCGCTCAGCAGCAACGTGCGCGCATATTTCCGCTATGCGCGCGGCTTCCGTTCGGGCGGCTACAACGGCAACGCGTATACGCAGAGCACGGTGTCGACCGTGTCGCCGGAGTACCTGACCGACTACGAAGTCGGCATCAAGAGCGAGTGGTTCGACAAGCGGCTGATCGTCAACGCGAGCGTGTTCCACTACGACTATCGCGACATCCAGGTGTTCGCGCTGGCGCCGAACCCGTTCGGCGGCCCGCCGGTGTCGACGCTGTCGAATGCGGGCCAGGGGCGCGCGGACGGCTTCGAGCTGGAGCTGAAGGCGCAGCCGGTCAACAGTCTGTACCTGTTCGCGAACCTCGGGATGCTGAACACGCGCTACACGGAGTTCCGCTATGTACCGACCGCCGTCGGCAATTCGTTCGCGCGTTCGCCGCATACGACGATCAACGCGGGCTTCGACTATCGCGTGCCGGTATCGGTCGGCACGCTGACGGCCGGCGGCGACGTGAATTACCGCAGCCGCGAGTACTTCAGCGCGACGCGGCAGACGATGCCGCAGCTCTGGCAGGGTGGCTACACGGTGCTGAACGCGCACGTGTCCTATACGACGCCGAACCAGAAGTACATCGTGACGGGCTACGTGACGAACCTGACCAACAAGGTCTACAAGAAACTCGAGCTGCTGCCGTCGTATGGAGCGTATCCCGTGCTGTACGGCGATCCTCGGACTGTTGGACTGACGTTCACCGCAAAAATCTAGGTACCGGGTGGTGCCGCACAGTCTCCCGGAGCGAACCTGATTTCCGGGAAGCCGGTTCGAGCGCATCGAAGTCTTCGGCGGAAGGGGGCGCGGGATCCGCGTCCCCTCCGAACCAGGTTTGACATGCGGTTCCGCTTGAGCGACGAATCGGACGGCGCGGCATGTCCCGTTGGTTTTCACTGCATGAATCGCAGGAATATCCGTCAAGACCGGACTCGGGAAGTCGCGGGACGTGAGAAAGGCTAGCCGAACGTGATGAACTGCGCCGACGACCACACCTTGCTATCGTTGCGCTGCCGCCCAAAGAAATAGACAGGGCGGTTGCCGAACGCCGCATTGCCGGGCGTCACCTCGATGCTGCCGGAGAGATCGACCGGCAGTGGCTGGTCGGTCAGCCGCTCGATCGCGACGAACAGCTCCGTGCCGCCAAGCGCATGCGTCGCCGTACCACGCGCGAGCAGTTCCGCACCGCTGATCTCGAAACGGAATTCAGGCGCATGGACGAATGGATTGCGTTGTAGCGGATCGCCGACCTTCGCGAAGCTGTCGATCGTGCCTTCGACCACGATCGTCGCGGCGGCGAGATTGCCGATGTCGAGCTCGATGCTGTCCGCGTCGCCATAAGTGTCGCTACGGAATTCGACATCGGTTGCGCCGGTTCGCCATGCCGACTCCTCCACGTGCTCGAACCCGTTCGACCCGAAACGATGGATCGTACCGTTGACGATGCGGATCCGGCCGCGCCACGCGGCCCAGCGATAGCGGTCCCGGATGCGGGCGCCGCCCCAGCGCACGCGGATCAGGCGATCCGCGTAGCCGAGTTCCGCATGCAGGTTGCGTTCCCACAGCAGCCCTTCGTGATCGTACGCGGCCACATATTCCCAGCCCGACTGGCCGAGCAGCCGGTAGTCGAGCCGCGCCGGCCCGCGATGCGCAAACGCATCGCCTTGCCAGTGATCGCCGCAACGCACGAGCAGCGCACTGTGCTCGCCGGTGGTTGCCCACGTGCGGCGGGCGCGCAGCGCTTCGCCGACGTGCTTGCGATCGAGCACGGGCGCGAGCACGCCCGTCAGTCCGCCGTGCACGCCGAACACCTGCACGCCGGGCGCGCCACCGCCCGGCCGGCCGCGATGTTCGTCGCCGCTGGCCGCGACGCCAAGCTGATAGCCGCGCGCGATCACGTCCTGGTACAGCCAGCCGAAATGCCCCCATGACGATGCGATCTCGACGAGCCGCTCGAGTTCCGGATGGTGCCAGTCCGCGATGTAGCGGCGGCCGCCCACGTGCGGCATCACCAGGTGTTGGGCGGCAGCGTCCGCATACGCGTCCCACAGCTCCTCGACGGGCCAACGGCCGAGTTCCACCGCATTCCCCTTCATGTCTTCGTTCCAGACGAGCGTGCGATTGTGTTCGCCGCGCGCGTTGTATGGAAAATCCGGCCGCGTGTCGCCGAGGAAAACAACGTTGTGGTCGCCGCCCGCGGTCGAGCTGCCGCACCATTCCTGCACCGGATAGGCGACGAATCGGCCCGGCTCGTTGAAGTGCTCGACCGCGTCGACGCCAAGTTGCCAGTTCTCGTCGGTGATCTGGAAATCGTTCGCCGTGTAGCCGAGCACGTCAATACCTCCGATGTCGCGCGCATAGCGTGCGTTGTACTCGGGACTGTTGGTGCCGACCGTATCGTGGGCATGGACGTGCAGGTCCGCATACAGCGCGCGCGGCGCGGGCAGCGACGCGTCGACCGTCAGCCATGCTTCCGCGATGCGCACGTCGGGCCGCGCGGGCAGGTCGGCTACGATCCGCAGCGTGCCCGCGTCGACCGGCAGATCGTCGAGCGCGCAGCTCGCAAACCCGGCATCGGGCAGCACATGTTCGCGCCGATAGACGGCCTCTCCGCGTCCGTCGCAAGCGACGACACGCGCAATGCCGCCAACATCGCGGCACGCATTGCCCCAGCGGTCCTGCAGCGACAGCCTGAACGGTGCGCGCGTGCCGGGATGCACGAAGCGCGGGCCGCTCAGCAGTAGGTCGGACGGCGCGCCGGCGCGAATGTCGATCGATACGTCGCCCGGCACCGCGACGAAGCGCGACGTGCCGAGCGGATCGACGTAGAGCCGGAACCGGAAGTTGTCCTCCGCGAAGGTCTGCACGCGCGTGCCAGGGCCTCGACGGCGATCGCCGAGACGGATCACGATCCGGTCGCCCGCATTGACGTATCCGTCGACGATGTCGACGATCACGGCTTTCTGGAATGGCCGTTCATGCCCCTTCTGGTCGAAGCGCACATTCAGCGCCTGGACGGTGGCCGGACTCTGGCCTGGTGCGAGCGGGGCGGCATGGTATTCGGCGCTGATGTAGTTGGCCGCGGTCGGATCGCTCGTCTGGAACAGCGCCCAATCCGAATAGAACTTGAACGTGGCCTTGAGCCAGCCGCCATCGGCGATGCCGGATGAGCCGACTTCGTAATCGAGCACGATCTCGCTCCATTCGCCGGCTTCGAGCCGTGCGACGTTGCAGCGCACGCGTCCGGCGAACGGCAGGCGTTTGTGGCGTTCATACAGGCCTTCGGGTGCGACGTGCGGACCCAGGCGTTCGCGCAGCGCAGCGGCGCGGGCATCAACGGTATCGACGGGGGCGTTGGTTTCGTTCATGGGGAATTTGAAAAATGTCGACGGAAGGCAGCGCACTTCAATGTGCGAACGGCCACGGCGCACTCGGATCCCAGACGGGGATGCCCATGTACGCGTACCACGGCGCGATCACGCAGAGGCCGTACACGATCGCGATCAGCACCGACACCACGCCGACCTTCGCGTAGTCGGCGGTCGAGAATGCACCGCTGCTGTACGCGATGACGCCGGCGGTAATCTGCGTGGGCAGCAGGTAAGCGAAGCTGTCGGTGTCGCTGACGAGCATCGTGAAAGCGACCGGATGCAGCCCGAGACGCGGCGCCAGTGCGAGCGCGATCGGCGCGATCATCGTGACGGCCGCGACGTTGGACAGCATGCCGATGCGGATCACATGCGTGCCGAGCATCACGATCGCGATCGCCAACCACCAGCCGCGACCGCGCGCGGCGACATAGATGTGATCGGCGGCCCAGTTCGCGAGCCCCGACGTACTGATCGCCGACGACAGCGACAGCGCGCCGGCCAGCAGGAACAGCGTGCCCCAGATCGTGCGCTGCTCGACCTCGGCCCAGCCGAAGCGCAGCACACCGGGCGCGAACAGCAACGCCAGCGCGATCAGCGCGACGATTTCCGACGGCAGATGATGCAGGGGCTCGGTCGCCCACGCCACGGCGACGGCCGCGAACAGCACGAGCACGGCCCATTCGTTGCGAGCGGCGCTCGGCTGCGCCCGGCGCATTGCGGCGATTGCGCCGGGGCCGCCGGGAATCGCGATGGCGCGCGAGCGGAAGTAGAACTGCACCCAGGCCTGCGTGATCGCGAACATCCCGAGGTACGGCCACTGCAGCTTCAGCCACGTCAGATACGAGATCTTGATGGCGAGCTGCTTCTCGAGCAGGCCGGACACGACCATGTTCGGCAGGTGGGCCGTCAGGATGCACATGCCGCTGATCATCGCGCCGTACACGAGCGTCTGGATCACGATCGCCTTGCGCGCGGCCCGCTCGCGCGGCGACTCGCCGAATAGCCGGACGATCCCGTTCGTGACGGGCAGCAGTGTGGCGGCCCGTGCATTCGCGGCCGGCACGACGAGCGCCATCACGCAGTTCACCGCGAACATCGCCCAGATCACGCCGTTGGCGGTTCGCACCTTCAGGCGGTCGAGCAGCAACAGGGCGATGCGGCGGTCGAGCCCGCACGCCTGCATGATCGCGGAGAACAGGAATGCGGCGAGGCACAGGAACACGACGGGCGCGGCGAAGCCGCTGGCCGCCTTCGGAAACGACGGGCTCGCATGCGACAGCACGAGCAGCATTGGCAGCAGGATGCCGCTCACGCCGACGGGAATCGCATCGGTGATCCATACGATCGCGATCCACGCGACGACCGCGAGTGTCGCCTTGCCTTCGACGGACAGATGCGCGGGCGCGGGCAGCCACCATGCGATCGCGAAGAACGCGAGCCACGCGGCGGCGAAGCCGAGCGCGGCACGCCACCGCACGCTTCGCGATCGGCCTGCCGCGTGCGGATCGGCGTGTGGAACCGCCGCCGGTTCCGCCCGTGATGGTAGGCTTGTCTGCGCGCCGCCCAGTGGCGGCGTGCCGATTGCGTTTTCAGTCACTGCTATGCTCCCCGTGCGTCGAGCCCTGAAACGGCAGCCCCGACCGTCTGTCGAGATGTAATAATACGTATTAATACAAGTTGGACGATCCAATTGCTTTTCATATCGATATCGGGAATCGCGCATAACGCGAGCCGAGCACGGAGAGGAACAATCGATGACGCTGGTGCGTGACGACGCAACGTCGCTTTACGAGCAGATCGCGACGACGCTGCGCGACGAGATCGAGCAAGGGGTGTACGAACCGACCGGCAAGCTGCCGTCCGAGGCGCAGCTGAGCGAGCGCTTTCAGGTGAGCCGCGTGACGGTCCGGCTCGCGCTCGATCGCCTGACCGACGCGCGCATTGTCGAGCGCAAGCAGGGCAAGGGCACGTTCGCCGCGAAACGGCGGTTGCGGCATCGGCTCGACGTGCTGCGCGGGCTTTACGATTCGATCGCCGGGCAGGGCGCACGCGCACGCATGGAATTGCTGCGGATGGAGGAGTGCGACGTGCCGCCGGGCTTGCGCCAGGCATTCGCCGCCGACGTCACGCGCTGCATCTATCTCGAACGCCTGCACTGGGTCGACGAGGAACCCATCGCGCTCGCGCAGACCTGCCTGCTGCCCGAAGCAAGTGACGCGGCTTATGCGCAGGCCGACAGCCTGCCGACTTACGAGCTGCTGGAGCAACTGCTCGGCTGGCGTATTGCCGACGCCGACATGTCGGTGACGGCCGTGGCCGCGCCGGACGATATTGCCGCCCGGCTAAAGGCCGGCAAGCAGGCGCCGCTCCTGGTGTTGCGGCGCACATCTCGTCTGCCCGACGGCCGCACATGTGAAGCCACCGTGTTTCATATTCGGCCGGAGCGCTTCGACCTGGTGGTGCGAAGCGGTGTCGAAGCCCGATTTGTCGCTTGAAGCGCGCCGTCCGTCGTGGATCGCGGCGACGGCCCTAGGCAGTCAATCGATCGGACGGTTCGTTCGGACGCCTGCTAATTCCCGTCCTGATTTGGTTTTCCCATTTTGGCAGTGCCGAGCCGGCCTCGCCGCAGCGCGCCGCGCTTGGCGCCGCGTTCAATCTCGGCGGGCCGTCGCATTCGGCCGCGGCGACCGGCTGCCGTTCGTGATGAACTCGTTCCATTCGGTGATCGGCGAATCCGATGCCGACGTCGCGCGACGGTTGCGTGACAAGCATGAGCGCATCGACGACGAGCAGGGCAGACTGAAGCTCGCCGACATGCTCGGCGGTGGCGTCGACCTGCGCGAGCTGCCGCTCGACCGGCCGTTGCCGGAATCGCTGCTGACGGCGATCGATAGCGCGCACCGCCGGCGCGGACGCGTGGCGATCTTCGTCGGCTACGCACGCCAGAGGCTGACGCTGCGCGAGCTGATTATCCGTGCGCAGGAGACCGGCCACTGGTCCGTCGCCGGCACGCCGGAGCAGCTCGCCGATGCGATCGAAACGTGCTATCGCGCAGGACGTCGTCGACGTGCTGTCGCTGCACGGGCTCGGCCAGCCGGACCAGGAAGACCTGCTGCTCAACGGGTTGCTGCCCGAGCCGCGCCGTCGTGATCTGATCGATACCGACTATGTGGGCGGCGATTTCCGCGCGAATCTCGAGTTGCCTGCGTTGCAGCGCGAAACCGCGCAGGCGTGAGTGGGCGAGCGCGCGAACGATGCACCGTGCTTTACATTCGACGGGGCGCCGTTCCGCCATATCGCGCAACCAGATATCCATCGAAAAAATAACCATTTGGTACACGCTTCGGCAGGCATTACAGTCTCGCCTCCTGCCGGCTGCGACGCCGGTCGTTCCGACGTTATTTCAGAAATTCGCCACATGAATCGTTTGATGCGTTCCAGGATCCGCCGTGCCGCGGCCGCGCTGTTCGTGCTCGGCCTTGCGCCGGTTTCCCACGCAGCCCAGCCGACGTTGCGCGTCGGCATCGACGCCGAGTCGTATCCGCCGTTCTTTTCGAAGGACGCGAGCGGCAAATGGAAGGGCTGGGAAATCGACCTGCTCGATGCCGCGTGCGGCAAACTGAACGTGCGCTGCGAGCTCACCGACATTGCGTGGGACGGCCTGATTCCGGCGTTGCAGAACCGCAAGATCGACGTGATCTGGTCGTCGATGACGATTACGGGCGAACGGCAGAAGGCGATCGATTTCAGCCGTGCATATTACGAGTCGCCGACGGTGTTCGTCGGTGCGAAAAGCGACCGGCGCCACGTCGACTGCGCGGTGCCCGCGAGCTTCAAGGGCCGCGTGATCGGCGTCGAGGCCGGCACGAACTTCTCGGCGTTCCTCGATTCCCGCTTCAAGCCGGAGGCGCAGATCAAGGCCTTCGACAAGTTCGACAACGCGCTCGCGGATCTGGTGTCCGGCCGGGTCGACTACGTGCAGGAAGGCAAGGGGCTGTTCACGGCATTCCTCGCGTCGCGCGACGGCAAGGACTTCGAAGTCAAGGCGACCTGCGCGGACAATCCGGTGCTGGGCCTCGGCATCGGTGCTGGCGTGCGTCAAGGCGATGCGCTGCGCGGCAAGCTGTCGACCGCGATCGCGCAACTGCAGCAGGACGGCACGTGGGATGCGATCACCGCCCGCTATCCGAACCTGAAGGGCACGATCGAGAAGGGCCGCTGACTCGATGGCCGCGGACGATTCGCTGCTCGCGCTGCTCGCGCTGCTCGCATTCGGCGACGGCGGCTATGGCCGCGTGTTCGTCGGCGCATTCGCGCTGACGTTCGGCGTCGCGGCAGCGTCGTTCTGCACCGGTGCGCTGCTCGGCATCGCCGGCGCGCTCGGCAAGCTGTCGCGGCACGCGCCGCTCGCATGGCTCGCGCGGCTCTACACGATGCTCGTGCGCGCGCTGCCCGAGCTGCTGTGCCTGCTGCTCGCGTTCTATGCGCTCGCGCCTGCCGTCGAGGTCGCGCTGCACCGCGGCGGCCTGGTGCCCGACGGCTTCGCGTTCCCGCCGTTCCTCGTCGCGGCGCTGTCGCTCGGTTTCATCCAGGGTGCGTATCTGACCGACATCTTCCGCGCGGCGCTCGTCAACGTGCCGACCGGGCAGATCGAAGCCGCGCACGCGTACGGGATGACGCCGTGGCAGACGTTCACGCGCATCCGGCTTCCTGCCGCCGCGCGGCTCGCGTTGCCGGGCACGGGCAACGTGTGGCTGAACGCGACCAAGGATGCGTCGTTCATCAGCGTGCTCGGCTCGTTCACGGATCTGCTGAAGGCGAGCCAGCTCGCGGCCGGCGCGACGCGCCACTACGTATTCTTCTATCTCGTCACGGCCGCGCTGTTCCTGTTGCTGAGCATCGCCTCGACGGGCCTCTTCGCGGCGCTCGAGCGCCACGCGAACCGTGGCACGAGGCGCGCAACCGCATGATCTTCTCGCTGCCATTTCTGCTCGACACGGTGATGCCGAAGCTGCTCGCCGCGGTGCCGACGACGCTCGCGCTGACGCTTCTGTCGGGCGCGGCCAGCCTGCTGCTGGGCGTGCCGCTCGCGCTCGCCGCCGGTGCACGCCGCGCGCCGCTGCGCTGGTCCGCGCGCGGCTGGCTCATGCTGATTCGCGGCACGCCGCTGCTCGTCCAGCTCTATCTGCTGTATTACGGATTCGGGCAGATCGTCCCGCGCGAATGGATGCGCGACAGCTGGGCGTCGCCGCTGCTGCGCGACGCGTTCTGGTACGCGATCGTCGCGTTGAGCGTGAATGAGAGCGCGTACGTCGCGACGATCCTGCGCGGCGCGATCGCCGGCGTGCCTGCCGGCGAGATCGAAGCCGGGCACGCATACGGGATGACGCGCGTGCAGGTGCTGCGCCGGATCGTCGGCCCGCGCGCATGGCGGATTGCACTGCCCGCGCTCACCGGCGAGGCGATCCTGCTGCTGAAATCGACCGTCCTCGCGTCGACCGTTACCGTGTTCGACGTGATGGGGACGGCCAATACGCTGCGCTTCGAGACGTTGCGCGTGTACGAACCGCTGGTCGGCGCGGCTGTCGTCTATGTGATGCTGGTCGCGCTGCTGACCATTCCCGCTGCCCGACTCGAGAAACGCGTCAATCGCTATCTGACGCGCGCGCCCGACGCTCACATGCGTGTCCGGCGCCGCGGCGCAGCGTCGGGCGCGTGGGCGGCACCCAACTGATTCCTGCCCTGGTAACGAATTCCACGATGTCCGATCCTCGCCCGTTGTTGTTTTCCCTGTATGAACAAGCCAGTGTCGGCTGCGGCGGTGCGCCCAGCCTCTGGACCCATCCCGCCGATGAGCGACTGCGCGCGAACACGCTCGCGTTCTGGTCGAACCTCGCGCGCACGGCCGAGCAGGCCGACCTCGACATGCTTTTCTTCGCCGACGTGCTCGGCTTGTACGACGTTTATGGCGGGTCGGCCGACGCGGCACTGCGATGGGCGGTCGAGTCGCCCGCGAACGATCCGATGATGCTGATTCCGGCGCTCGTCGCGCAGACTGAGCGCCTCGCGTTCGGCGTGACCGCCAGCACGACCTACGAGCATCCGTTCGCGCTCGCGCGCCGCTTCAGCACGCTCGATCATCTGAGCGACGGCCGGATCGGCTGGAACATCGTGACGTCCTACCTGACGAGTGCGGCGCGCAACTTCGGGCTCGACCGGATGATCGGCCATGACGAACGCTACGCGCGCGCCGAGGAATTTCTCGACGTCGTGTACAAGTTGTGGGAAGGGAGCTGGGCGGACGACGCGGTCGTCGCCGACAAGCACGCGCCGCGCTATGCGCGCGGCGACCGCGTGCGGCCGATTGCGCACGAAGGCACGCACTATCGCGTGCAGGGGCCGCACGTCTGCGCGCCGTCGCCGCAGCGCTCGCCCGTGCTGATCCAGGCTGGCTGGTCGGGCCGCGGGCGTGAATTCGCGGCGAAGCACGCGGAGGTGGTGTTCGTCGCGAAGTCGAATCCGCACGAGATTCGTGCCGGCCTCGACGAGATTCGCCGTCTCGCGACGGAGCGCGGCCGTGCGGCGGACGACGTGAAGTCGTTGACCGTGTTGCGCATCGTGACCGCGCGCTCGTCGAGCGACGCGAAGGAGAAATACCACACGCTGCAGCAGCACTATCACCAGCACGCGCAACTCGTCAGCTATGCGGGCGACACCGGGATCGACATCGACCGCTATGCGGACGACGAGCCGCTGACGACGCAGACGGAAGGGCTCACGTCCTACGTCGTGCGGCCCGATGGCAGCGGCAAGCCGCTTACTGCCGGCGACGTGCGGCGCAAGTTCGCGAGCGTCACGCGCGGCACCGACCTGATTCTCGTCGGCTCGCCCGATGAAGTCGCCGACCAGATCGCCGAGCATGCGCGGCAGTCGACGACCAGCGGCTACATGCTCAATCCGCTGATCAGCCCCGGCTCGCTCGACGATTTCGCCGAACTGATCGTGCCGGAACTGAAAAAGCGCGGACTGTACCGGACGACGGCGCCGGCCGGCACCTTCCGCTCGCGGCTGACCGGCCGCGACCGCCTGCCGGACACCGCGCATGGTGCGTCGTTCCGGCAATCCGCATCCGACTGACGCTGACGCGCCGGTCGATACGGTATGACTTTGCGTGACATGAACCATCACGTGCTGTTCCGGTTGCGACCGTGCCGCGCCCGCCGGTACGACGCGTGAAGATCGATCACGTCGATCTACGTCGAGCTGGCGTCGTCGCGTGCGAGTGACGGGCCGGGACAGATCTATGGCGCGTCGGGCGGCGGGGGGCAGCCTTAGCGCGGTGGCGGCGCCCGAGTCGCGGGTAATGGGCGGCCGGCGAGTGGCGGACGGCCCGTCCTGCGCGCCCGCCGCCCGAGCAGCGATCTTTATCGCTGCAGCAGATAAACGTATCCGAATCGCTTCGTTGACGCAGTCCGGCACGCGCTCGTAGATTCGAATTTTCATCGAATCAGGGGCTGTACCGTGACGACTCCCGCCATCCGCGCCGCCGCATCGACGTCCGCCGGCCATCGACCCGCGTTGCCGCTCGAGGCGCGCGCGCAGTGCTTCGACATCGTTCCGTTCGATGCGCCGCTCGGCGCCGAAGTCGTCGGGCTCGACCTGTCGCAACCGCTCGACGCGGCCGGTTTCGCGCGCATCCACCGCGCGCATCTCGATCATCACGTGCTGGTGTTTCGCGACCAGCGCATCACGCCGGACGAACACATCGCGTTCAGCCGCCGCTTCGGCCCACTGCAGATCCACGTGCTCCACCAGTTCGCGCTCGCCGCGCATCCGGAAGTGCTGATCGTGTCGAACATCGTCGAGCACGGCAAGCCGATCGGCCTCGGCGACGCCGGCCATTTCTGGCACTCCGACCTGTCGTACAAGGAAAAGCCGAGCCTTGGCTCGCTGCTGCATGCGCAGGAGCTGCCTGCCGAAGGCGGCGACACGCTATTCGCGAACATGCATCTCGCATGGGATACGCTGCCCGCGCACCTGCGCCGTGCGGTCGAAGGGCGGCGCGCCGAGCACACGTATCTCGCGCGCTATGCGGAGCTGCAGGCCCGCAGCCCGTGGCGCCCGAACCTGTCGGCCGAGCAGATCGCGCAGGTCGACGCGGTCGTGCATCCCGTCGTGCGCACGCATCCGGAGACGGGCCGCAAGGCTCTGTTCGTCAGCGAGCATTTCACGACGCGCATCGTCGACTTGCCCGACGACGAAAGCCGCGCGCTGCTCGACGAACTGTTCGCGCACAGCGTGCGTGCCGAGCATCTGTATCGCCATCACTGGCGCGACCACGACCTCGTATTCTGGGACAACCGCTCGCTGATGCATCTCGCGGCCGGCACGCCAGACCATCTGCGCCGCAAGCTGTACCGCACGACGATCGAGGGCGACACGCCGTTCTGAGCGTCGCGCCCTCTCTGCCGCCTCATTCTCACTGGAGTTCCGATGTCGTTTCCGCTTTCTGCGGCCCTGTGCCGTACGACGCTGTCCGCGCGCCGCGCGCTGGCCGCCACGCTCACCGCCGCGCTGGCATTCGCCGCCGCGGGCACGCCGCAAGCCGCGCATGCGGAAGGCCACATCCGCATCGCCGAGCAGTTCGGCGTCGTCTACCTGATGCTGAACGTCGCGCGCGACCAGCAGCTGATCGAGAAGGAAGGGCGCAAGACCGGCGTCGACATCAAGGTCGACTGGGTGCGGCTGTCGGGCGGGGCGGCCGTGAACGACGCGCTGCTGTCGGGCGCGGTCGATATCGCCGGCGGGGGCATCGGGCCGTTGCTGACCGTATGGGACCGCACGCGCGGCCGACAAAACGTGAAGGGCGTCGCATCGCTCGGCAATTTTCCGTACTACCTCGTCAGCAGCAACCCGAACGTGAAGACGATCGCCGACCTGAGCACGAAGGACCGCATCGCGGTGCCGGCCGTCGGCGTGTCGGTGCAGTCGCGCGTGCTGCAATACGCGGCCGCGAAGCAATGGGGCGACAAGCAGTTCGACAGGCTCGATCCGCTCACGCAGGCGATTCCGCATCCTGACGCAACGGCCGCGATCCTCGCGAACAGCAACGTGATTACCGGCCACTTCGGCAATCCGCCGTTTCAGGATCAGGAACTCGCGGGCAATCCGAACGCGCACATCGTGCTGAATTCGTACGACGTGCTCGGTGGCCCGAGTTCCGCGACGGTGCTGTACGCGACCGGGAAATTCCGCGACGACAACCCGAAGACGTATCGCGCATTCGTCGCGGCGCTCGCCGACGCCGCGCGCCAGATCGCGGCCGATCCCGAGCGTGCGGCCGACACCTATATCCGCGTGAACGGATCGAAGATCGATCGCGCGTTGCTGCTGAAAATCCTGCGCAATCCGCAGGTGCAGTTCAAGACGGCGCCGCAGAACACGCTGAAGCTCGCGCAGTTCATGTATCGCATTGGTGCGATCCGCAACGAGCCGAAGTCGTGGCACGACTACTTCGTCGACGATCCGGCGACGGCCGGCGGCAGTTGAACTGCAGTCGAACGGCGGTGGCGTTCCCGCGTCGCGATCGACGCTTATGCGTCGGTGCGGTTTCGATATGTGCAATCGTTGGTTGGGTCACGCGCCGCGCCGCCGTATGTTGATGCTTTACCCGCAAGAGTTTCGATCGTGAACGCCACTTCTCCCCGAATCGCATTGCCGCCGTATGCGGCGCGCGGTGCCGCTGCGCCGGCCGTACCTCCTCCTACCGACGCAGCGCGCACGGTGAGCCGAACCGCGCCGCACCCCGCACCGGCCGGCGCACCCAGCGAGCGCCTGCTGGCGATCGATCGGGTGAGCCTCGAATACCGGAGCGGCGCGCGAATCGTCCGCGCGACCCATCAAGTCAGCTTCGACGTGTACGGCAGCGACCGCTTCGTGCTGCTCGGCCCGTCCGGGTGCGGCAAGTCGACGTTGCTGAAGGCAATCGCCGGCTTCATCGAGCCGGTGTCGGGTTCGATCGCGCTCGACGGCCGGCCCTTGCACGGGCCCGGCCCGGATCGCATCGTCGTGTTCCAGGAGTTCGACCAATTGCCGCCGTGGAAGACGGTGGTCGAGAACGTCGCGTTTCCGTTGCGTGCGGCCGCGAAGCTGTCGCGTGCCGAAGCATGCGAGCGCGCGCTGCACTATCTCGACAAGGTCGGGCTCGCCGGCTTCGCCGATACGTACCCACATACGCTGTCGGGCGGCATGAAACAGCGCGTCGCGATCGCGCGTGCGCTGGCGATGCAGCCGCGCGTGCTGCTGATGGACGAACCTTTCGCCGCGCTCGACGCGCTCACGCGTCGCAAGATGCAGGAAGAACTGCTGCGCCTGTGGGACGAGCTCCGCTTCACGTTGCTGTTCGTCACGCATTCGATCGAGGAGGCGCTCGTCATCGGCAACCGGATCCTGCTGCTGTCGCCGCATCCTGGCCGCGTGCGCGCGGAGCTCAACAGCCACGACTATTCGCTCGACAGCGTCGGCAGCGGCGACTTCCGCGACAGCGTCGCGCGCATTCATCATCTCCTGTTCGATACCGACGAAGCGAACGTCACCCGCGCAGCATCGGCCACGGAGGCAATCGCATCATGAGCACGATCGATCCGGCTCTGCCGCCGCTGCCGCCCGTTCGCGCGGAATACGTCCATGCGCTCGACACGCCGCCCGACGCCGAACGCGCGGCGCCCGTGCCGCTGATGCGCCGCATCGTCGGCGCGAGCGGGTTTCGCCGCGCCGTCATCGCGCTCGTGCTGATCGCCGCATGGGAAATCATCGCGCGCATCGTCGCGAATGACCTGCTGGTGCCGACCTTCGGCGCGACGCTGGCCGCGTTCGTGCAGGGCATCGCGTCGGGCGAACTGCTCGTGAAGACCGGCATCTCGATGTCGGTGCTGTTGCGCGGCTATGCGCTCGGGGTGCTGTTCGCGTTCGTGCTGACGTCAGTGGCGGTGTCGACGCGCATCGGCCGCGACGTGCTCGCGATGCTCACGTCGATGTTCAACCCGCTGCCGTCGATCGCGTTGCTGCCGATCGCGTTGCTGTGGTTCGGGCTCGGCACCGGCAGCCTGCTGTTCGTGCTGGTGCACGCGGTGCTGTGGCCGCTCGCGCTCAGCATGTATACGGGTTTCGCCGGCGTGCCGGCCACGCTGAAGATGGCCGGGCGCAACTACGGCCTCACGGGCTTGCGACAAATCGCGTTGATCCTCGTGCCGGCCGCGCTGCCGTCGATCCTGTCGGGGCTGCGGGTCGGCTGGGCCTTCGCGTGGCGCACGCTGATCGCCGCGGAGCTCGTGTTCGGCGCGAGCGCGGGGCAGGGCGGGCTCGGCTGGTACATCTTCCAGAACCGCAACGAGCTGTATACCGACCGCGTGTTCGCGGGCCTCGCGGCCGTCATCGTGATCGGGCTGCTCGTCGAGCACCTCGTGTTCGATACGCTCGAACGCGTGACGGTGCGCCGCTGGGGCATCCAGCAATGAGCGCTTCGAGCCGGGACCGGACGCATGCGCGTGCGCACTCCCGGCGCACGCATAACCAAAGCTGAAATCGGTTTTTCACGCGGGCGGGATGCGTCCCTATTGTTGGCGTTCTTTATTGATGCTAGCGGTGCTCAGTAACCATGCTAACGGCAATCAAACGGAAACTACCTGGTTTCAAGGCGTTTGGGGGAAATGCCGCATTTCTCAGGCCGTTGCTATGGCGCATCAAATGACGCTTCCGCTGCTCACCAACTTTGCTGGCAGGTCGTTGAATTACTGTCGGGCCGGACGTATTTTCCCTTCGGTCGTTCGCGGCGATCACCGCGAAGCGTTCGATTTCGGCTCATTCGCCCGATTTCAATGCTCGAGTGTGCCGATCTTCACCTGCCGCCGTTGTGCCAAATGACGCGCGCCCAACCTCGCCCCCTCAAAAAATCGACCTTCCCGTATAAGTCGTCAACCACTCCAGCGCCAGCGTCCCTGCCAGCGAGTTCCCGTTCGCATCGAGCCCCGGCGCCCATACGCACACGGCCATGTCACCCGGCAGCACCGCGACGATCCCGCCGCCGACACCGCTCTTGGCAGGCAAGCCGACGCGATAAACGAAGTCGCCCGCCGCGTCGTAGGTGCCACAGGTCAACATCAGCGCCGACAACCGCTTCGCCGAACTCGCATCGACGACCCGCTCGCCAGTGACGGGCGCGACGCCGCCGTTCGCGAGAAACAGCGCCGCTTGCGCAAGCTCGACGCAGTTCATCGTGATCGCACACTGGCGGCAATACGCGTCCACCACCGTGTCGGGCGGCATCTGCATGTTCCCGAAGCTCGCCATGAAATGCGCCATCGCGCGGTTGCGTTCCGCGTGCTGCAGTTCCGAGAGCGCGACGCGCGAATCGTAGTCGAGGTCGGTCGCGCCGTTCAGCCGCCGCACGAACTCGACGAGCGCCGTCTCGGCCTTGACGAAGCGGCGGCACAGCACGTCGGTGACGACCAGCGCGCCGGCGTTGATGAACGGGTTGCGCGGCTTGCCGCGCTCGCTTTCGAGCTGAACGAGCGAATTGAACGCGGTGCCGGACGGCTCGCGGCCGACCCGCTCCCACAGCGCATCGCCCAGCAGCTGGAACGCGAGCGTGCAAGCGAACAGCTTCGAGATGCTCTGGATCGAGAAGCGCTCCTGCGCGTCGCCGACGGTGTAAACGTTTCCGTCCAGCGTCACGACGGCCATCCCGAACTTGTCGGCGGGCACTTTAGCGAGCTCGGGAATGTAGTCGGCGACACGTCCCTGGCCGATCCAGGGGGCGAGTTCGGCATGGATGCGTTCGAGGATCGACTGGTAATTCATCGTGTGTGAGGCAGGGCGGGCGCGCGGCCCGGTTTTCGGAGAGCCCGTATGGAACCGTTTCGGCGCCGATTCGTCAAGCGCGGCGACCATCGCACCCTTATTCTCCAGATCTTCAAACGGGCAATCGGTGGGCGCAGTATCATGCGGTACGTTTCGACCGATGGCCGGCAGCCGGCGCAGGCCTGCCGCCGCCGCGGTTTCCCCGTACGATCCGACCGTTGCCCATGTCTTTTCGCATCCTGCTCGTCGAAGACGACACCCGCCTGTCCACACTGATCGCCGGCTACCTGCGCAAGAACGACTATGAAGTCGACACTGTGCTGCACGGTGACGCCGCCGTCCCGGCGATCCTGTCCACGCGCCCGGATCTCGTCATTCTCGACGTGAACCTGCCGGGCAAGGACGGCTTCGAGATCTGCCGCGAGGCGCGCAAGGAGTACGACGGCGTGATCATCATGGTGACGGCGCGCGACGAGCCGTTCGACGAACTGCTCGGCCTCGAATTCGGCGCCGACGACTACGTGCACAAGCCGGTCGAGCCGCGCATCCTGCTCGCGCGGATCAAGGCGCAACTGCGCCGCGTCCCCGCGCGCGCGGCCGAGGGTGCCGCGCCGCAGCCGGAGCGCTACACGTTCGGCCAGTTCTCGATCGACCGCACCGACCGTTCGGTCGTGCTGCCGGGCGGCGGCTCGCCGGACCTCACGTCGGCCGAGTTCGACCTGCTGTGGGTGCTGGTGTGCCATGCGGGAGAAGTCGTCAGCCGTGACGACCTGATGCTGCAGCTGCGCGGCGTCGAGTTCGACGGTCTCGACCGCACGATCGACGGGCGCATCTCGAAGCTGCGCCGCAAGCTGCATGACGATGCGGGCAACCCGCAGCGGATCAAGACGATCCGCAGCAAGGGTTACCAGTTCAGCAAGCATGCGTGGGAATGACGCCGGCCCGGCACGACGCCGTCGGCCGCCGCATCCCCGCATCGCACGATAGCCGGAAGCCGCGATGATCCGACGCACCCGTTCGCACCCCGATGCAGCGCCGCTTTCGGCGCCGCGCTATGTCAGATGGCGCTGGCTGCATTTCCGCCGCGCGTGGACCGACACGCGCGCCGACCGCATTCCAAGCTGGTCGCGCCTGTACGTGCGGACCTACCTGCATCTGCTCGGCCTCGTGCTGCTGACCGCGCTCGTGCCGGCGCTCGCGCTGTGCGTCGTGCTGTCGCCGGAAGTCGTGTGGCACGCGTTCGACGCGCTGCCGGGCGATATCTGGATCGTGCTGGCGTTCGTGTTCGCAGCGCCCGCGCTCGCCGCATATCGGTGGATGCGGCCGGTCTGGTCGGATCTCGTGATGGTGCGCGAGCGCGCGATCGACTTCACCGGCGGCCGCTTCAACACGCGCGCGCGGGAGTCGCACAGCGTGATCATCGGCCCGCTCGCGCGCACGCTGAATGCGCTCGCGATGCGCATGGAGCGGCTGATCGCGGCGCAGCGCGACCTGACGAACGGGATCTCGCACGAGCTGCGCACGCCGCTCGCGCGCGTGCGCTTCGCGCTCGAGATGCTGCGCGAACCGGGCTCCGCCGCCGAATACCACGGTGCGCTGGAGAGCATCGCGCAGGACGTGACCGAGCTCGAGGAGCTGATCGACATGAGCCTCACGTATGCGCGGCTCGAATACAGCTCGCTGCAGTCGAACCTCGAACTGACCGCGCCGGTCGCGTGGTTCGAGCACCAGGTCAGCGACGCGCAACTGCTGTATCCGGAGCGCGCGATCGAGTCGCGCATCGCGATCGCGTCGGACCTGCGCGTGAAGATGGACCGGCGGCTGATGTCGTACGCGATGCGCAACCTGCTGCGCAACGCGAGCAAATATGCGGCGTCGCGGATCGTCGTCGGGATCGCGCTCGAGCACGGCAACATCGCGATCTTCGTCGAGGACGACGGCCCGGGCGTGCCGGAGAGCGAGCGCGAGCGGATCTTCGACGCGTTCGTGCGCCTCGACCGCCGCACCGGCGGCTACGGGCTCGGCCTCGCGATCACGCGGCAGGTGCTCCACGCGCACAACGGCCGGATCGCGGTGGTTGATCCGGTCGAACTCGGCGGCGCGCGCTTCGAGATCAGCTGGCCGATCTGAGCGCCGTCAGTACGTGCGGCCGAGCTGCAGGTAGATGTTGCGCCGGCCGCCCGGCGCGAGCGCGACACCCATGTACAGCGGACCGAATGCGGTCGACAGGCTCGTGAAGAACGTGTAGCTCTGCTTGAGCGTGCCGCCGCCGACCTTCACGCCGCTCGTCCACACATTGCCGACTTCCGCGCTGGCGCCGACCGACAGCGCCTTGATCGGGGACGCGTTGAACGTCATCAGCTGGTTCATGTACGTCACGTTACCGTACGCGAGTTCATTGCCGGTCAGCTGGTCGGCCGCATACGCGGCCAGATGCTGGAATCCGCCGAGCGTGAAGTTGAACGCGTTGATCAGGTTGGTGCCGCCGATGCTCTTGCCGCCCTCGATCGTTGCACTGACGCTGTGCCGGCCGAACTGCTGCGCGATCATCGCCTTGCCGTAGAGCTCGGTGTAAGGCGTGTTCGACGTATCGGCGAGGTCCTCCGCGGACTGGCTGTTGTGCGACCACAGCGACCGTTCGACACGGAATTCGCCGTAGTAGCCGCGGCGCGGGAACATCGGATCGTCGAGCTGATCGATGACGAGCCGCGCCCGCGCGGTCAGCGCCTGCGACGTGAAGCTCGGCCATATCAGCGTCGAGCTGCCGTCATCGAACGGGAACGGCAGGTTGTAGTTCGGCGAGCCGTGCCCGGTCGCGTAGCCGATACCCATCCGGAAGTCGCCGAGCCGGGCGATCGGCAGGCCGAAGTCGAGCCCGGTGCGCGCCGTCTGCATCAAGTACTGATTCAGCTTCACCTCGCCGCTGTTGTCGTACAGGTTCACGTAGCGACGCTGATATTCCGCGTAGGGCGAAATGTACAAGCCGTATGCGGCCGGCAACGGCTGGCGCAATTCGACGCGCGCCGACTGCAGATCGCTGCCGATCGTCGTGTCCGCGCGGAACTCGAGGCCCGATTCGGTGAGCCACGGCCGCCGGTAGCCGATGTGCAGGCGGAAGCCGCCCTCGTCGGTCGAGCTGCTCGACATCCCGACGCCGAACAGCAGGAAATTCGGCCCCCAGTATTTCTCCCGCGCATCGATCTCGAGCACGTTCTCGTCGCCGTGGCTCACGATCTGCTGCGTCACGCTCTCGAAATTGCCGCCGGTCGTCAGCCCGAGCAGGTCCTGGCTGACGGTCGCCGGATCGTAGGTGTCGCCCGGTTTCACGTGCAGCGCGTCGCTGACGACGCGCTTCGGCACGCCGCCGGTCGTCTTGATCTCGACCCGCGTGATGCGGATCGGCGGCGGCAGCGGCTGCGCATGCGCGGACCGGTAGGCCGCGTACTGTTCCGGCGTGAGCGCGAAGTGCCTGAGCCGCGGGAGCGCCGCGGTCGCGGCGGCCGCGCCGGCGGCGATCGCCTGCTTCGCGTTCTGGAAATCGGTGAACGCGAGCGCGCCGAGGTCGGGCGTGAGCAGCACGTCCTGCGCGGCGAGTTGCTTGCGCTGCAACGTCACGTTCTGGCGGATCAGGATGCCGACCATCTGCTGCATCACGTCGGCCGGCGACGCGAGCGCGTCGAGCGGGCGCAGCGGCGAGCCGATGTCGACGGCGATCACGACCTTCGCACCCATCTGCCGCGCGGTGTCGACCGGCAGGTTGCTCACGAGGCCGCCGTCGACGAGCGCGCGGCCGTTGATCTCGGCCGGCGCGAACAGGCCGGGCATCGCCATGCTCGCGCGGATCGCGAGCGGCAGCGAGCCGCGGTCCAGCACGACCATCTGGCCCGTCTGCAGGTCGGTTGCGACCGCGCGATACGGGATCGGCAACTGGTCGAACGGCTGATTGGTCGGCACGGCGGCCGTCCAGTTCGCGAGCAGCGCCTGCAGCCGGTTGCCCTGCACGAGGCCGACCGGCGCCTTCACGCCTTTCTTGCCGAAGCCCAGTGTAAGGCTGTTGATGTACAGTCGCTCGTCCTCGCGGCTGCTTTGCGGCAGGTCCGCGCGGTCGGTCACGTCGAACGCGATGTCGGCCAGGTTCACTTCCGACAGCTGCTTCTGCATCTCGTCGGCGGCCATTCCGCTCGCATACAGGCCGCCGACCACGGCGCCCATGCTGGTGCCGGCGATGCAATCGATCGGAATGCGGTTCTCCTCGAGCACTTTCAGCACGCCCAGGTGGGCGTACCCGCGGGCGCCGCCGCCGGACAGCACGAGGCCGATCGCCGGCCGGCCGGCCGGACCGCCGTCGGCGTTGCAGGTCGGCGCGGGTCTGGCGGTGGGGGCGGCGGCCGGCGCGGCGGAAGTGGCCGCCGTCGCGGTGCCGGGGGCGGTGTCGGCTGCCGGCAAGGGCTGCGCGGCAACGGTGCAGCACCAGAGCGCAACGAGCGTTGCGCCCAGTTGGCGCACCCCGAGCCAGCGGGGAAAAGCGGTCGCTGTCATGGAGGAATACCTGGCGTGATCGGGCGTCGGACGCCTGCCGGGAGCAGGCAAGACCGAGAGATTACCGTGTTTTACAAGCGCGACGCGAGAGGCCGATGCGTAGCCGCGGACCTGCCGAAACACACATTCGGCAATCTCGTCGCGAAAAAATCATCGGAATTGTCTAAAGTACCGGAACGATTTGCCGCTAAGTCCATGATGGGGCGGTAAAAGCGCGCCGCGGAGACGCGGCCTGGCCGTTTCGGCCGGTTTGTTCAAAAAAAGGCTTGATATGTCGACACCGCTGTTCGGAAAGTTGTTTGCGCAACCCGTTGCGATCGACCCTGGAACGGCGAGTACGCGGATTTATACGCACGAGCGCGGCGTGGTGCTGAACCAGCCGTCGGTCGTCTGCTTTCGCAAGGGTGGTGCGACGGACGCGCGACCGACGCTCGAAGCGGTCGGCGAGCGCGCGAAGGCGCTGCTCGGCCGTGAGCCGGGGCATCTGGAGGCCGTGCGGCCCATGCGGCACGGCGTGATCGCCGATGCGCACGCCGCCGAGCAGATGATCCGCCGCTTCATCGACATGTCGCGCACGCGTTCGCGTTTCGGACGCCGCGTCGAGGTCACGCTGTGCGTGCCGTCGGACGCGACGGCGGTCGAGCGCCGCGCGATCCGCGAGGCCGCGTTCGCGGCCGGTGTATCGGACGTCGAACTGATCGAGGAAGCGCTCGCCGCCGGGCTTGGCGCGGGCCTGCCGGTGACCGAGCCGGTCGGCTCGATGGTGATCGATATCGGTGGCGGGACGACCGAAGTTGCCGTGATCGCGCTCGGCGGCATCGTCTACCGCGAGGCGATCCGCGTGGGCGGCAACCAGTTCGACGCGGCGATCGTCAACCACGTGCGCAACCTGTACGGCGTGCTGCTTGGCGAGCAGACAGCCGAGCGCGTGAAGAATACGATCGGCTCGGCAACCAGCGCGGTGCCGCGCACGTCGACGCGCGCGATCGGGCGCGGGGTCGCGGACGGCCTGCCGCGGTCGATCGAGTTGTCCAACCACGACGTGGCGGACGCACTGGCCGCACCGCTCAAGCAGGTGATCGGCGCGGTGAAGTCGGTGCTGGAAAATGCGCCGGCCGAACTCCTGACCGACATCGCGCATCGCGGCGTAGTGCTCACGGGCGGCGGCGCGCTGCTCGCGGACCTCGAACGCCTGCTGCGCGACGAGACCGGACTGACCGCGCGGATCGCCGACGAGCCGGCCACCTGCGCGGTGCGCGGCGCGGGGGAGGCGAAGGGGCGGCTCGCGACGTGTCCGATGGATTGACGCCGGCCGGGCCGGCGCATTGGCGTTCCTTGCCGGCCTTTCGAACCCCGGATTTCCTGCATGCCGAACATCGTCCGGGTTCTCCGGACACGCTCGGCACGTCGTGTCGACCTCGTTACCTGGACAGGCGCGAGCGCGCCGTGGCAGCATGCCGGGCCGTGTGCCGTGCGAACCGGCGGCACGCTTCTCCAGGAGTCCGATACCTTTGAACCAGCGTTTCAAGCGGGGCCGTGCGGCCCGGATCGGCCGTGTCCTGGCCGCGTTCGCGTGTTTGTGGATTGTCGCAGCAGTTGTGCTCGTCGGAACCGGGATGCGGATGCCGAGCGAGCCGGCCGACGTCGCGGTGATCTTCGGCAATGCGCTCGACGACGGCGGTGCGCCGAAACCGGTGCTCGCGGCGCGGCTCGATGTCGGCGTGCGCTGTTATCGCACCGGGCAGTGCCCGGCGTTCCTCGTCAGCGGCGCGATCGACGGCCCCGGGCTGAACGAGGCGACCGCGATGCGCGACTATCTGGTCGCGCGCGGCGTGCCGGCCGACCGGATCGCCGTCGACGACCAGGGCGACAACACGCTCGCGACCGCGCAGCACACGCGCGCGTACATGCAGGCGCACCGGATGTCGCGCGTGCTGATCGTCAGCCAGTATTACCACCTCGCGCGGGCGCGCCTCGCGTTCGAGCGGGTCGGCATCGCGCCCGCGAACATTTTCGCTGCGTATCCGCACAGCTTCCAGTGGCGGGATATCTATTCGAGCTGGCGGGAAGTGCCCGCGTACGCGATCTATGCGCTGCGCCTGTGGCTCGATCCCGATGCACGGCCCATGTCGTTCCGGCCGATGCTTTATCTGATGAGCCTGTTTTCATAACACGGCGTTCCGGCCGGGATTCGGTCGATTTTACGGCTTTCATTTTAATTTCCAAATGCCGCCTTTGCATGGGCCGGATCCGAAACCGCCGGGAAGCATGTTGAAAATCGGCGATTTCAATTTGGCAAATGAAATGGATCCGGATTATCGAACCGACTGCCGCAGCCGTCACTTATATTGCACCGCGAAAATCAGCCGTCTATGAGGTATCGGCATTTTCACGGATCGAGCTCCGTCGGCAGCTTCGCGCCGGATTTGACGGAGTGACCGGGAGATCCGTGGAAACCCGTCACTTTGCGCATTTCATCAAGTAAAAAATACGCATTCTATTGACCCTTCTGAGATAACGAAACATCGACTGGAAAACCATGTTTTTTTGATATAGCCTTGTCTGACAAAAGCAGGGGCGGTAATCAAATCAACCAGAAAGTCGCTGCATAAAAACAAGGGTCAAGATCATGGCATCCGGTTAGTTTTGCATCCTCAAACGAGAATCGATTAACCAATAATTCATCCACGAATAAACCGACGTCGTTCCGCGACCGCCGGAGGGCACGCTTGCGTCCCGGATTTTCCGCTGTCGCCGGTCCGATTCAGCGTCCATGCCGATCACGAGGGGAAGCATGAACATTGCGCAATCGAAGAAGAGCGGGGAGCCGTTTCCGAGATTCCTGTTGCCGACGGGGGTTTTTCTGGCATTGTCCGGCGCGGGCATCGTTCCCGCGTACGCGACCTGCAGCACGGCAGGCACCACGGTGACCTGCTCGGGCGTCGCGAATCCGCTGGCGCCGAGCTATGCAAACAGCGCCAACAACCTGAACGTCACAGTCAATCCCGGCGCGAGCGTCGGCGTGCTGCTGGGCGTCGGCGGCACCGCGATGTCGCTGACCGGTAGCGGCGTCACGCTGACCAACAACGGCACGATCGATCCTTCGGCGCTCGGCTCGGGGCTCGGCGTGCTGTCGAGTGGCACGGTGGTCGGCAATGCGTCGGCGAGCACCACGACCATCACCAACAACGGCACGATGATGGGCTCGACCGGCGTCGCGATCAGCGGCGTGACGGGCATGGCGCTGTCGGTCCAGAACGGTACGGGCGGCGTCTCCAGCATCACGAACACCGGCGTGATCGGCTCCACGCCGCTGGTCGGTGCGACGCTGTCCGGCGCGGACGCGCCCGTGGTTGCCGCTTACGGTGGCGGCCAGGTCAACATGTCGAACAGCGGAACGATCACCGGGCGCGTGTCGCTCGGCTCGAGCGGCACGCCCGGGCTCGGCAACACGTTCGTCAACTCCGGCACGATCAACGGCGGCGTGTCGATGGGCGCCAACAGCACGAACACGTTCACCGCGGTCACCGGCTCGTCGGTCAATACGGCGGGTGGCACGGGCGGCGCGTTCAACATCACGGTCGGCCCCTTCACGCTCGGCGTCGCGGCGACCGGCGTCGTCGACGGCGGCGCGGGCGGCAACAACACGCTGGTGCTGCAGCAGGGCGCTACGGCGAACGGCACGATCGCGGTCAACAATTACATCAACTTCAATCATCTCGACGTCACGAGCGGCAACTGGACCGTCAACGGCGCGTCGACCGCGCAGGACGCGACGCTCGCGGGCGGCGTCGCAATCATCAACGACAACGCGTCGCTCGGCACGGGCACCGTCACGGCCACTGGCGGTGCGCTGCAGGCGGGCACGGCCGGGCTGAACGTCGCCAACAACGTGGATCTCGGCGCGGGCGGGCTGACGGTGCAGGGTGCGACCGGGCTCACGCTATCGGGCACGGTGACGGGTAGCGGCACACTGACGAAGAACGACGGCGGCACGCTGACGATGTCGGGTGCGAGCACGTATACGGGGGGCACGAACCTGAACGGCGGCGGCCTGGTGGTCGGCAGCAACACGGCGCTCGGCGCGGGCGCGCTGAACGTCAATGCGGCGGCGTCGCTCGACGCGAGCACGAACGTGACGCTCGGCAACGCGGTCAATCTCGCCACCGGCACGACGCTGACGGTCGGTGGCAGCAACGCGCTTGCGCTGTCCGGCGCGATCGCCGGCGCCGGCAGCCTCGTGAAGGACGGCGCGGCGACGCTGACGCTGAACGGCACGAACACGTACACGGGCGACACGACGATCAACGCCGGCACGCTCGCGCTCGGTACGGGCGGCAGCCTCGCGGCGACCGGCACGGTGAACCTGACCGGCGCGGGCGCGACGTTCGACCTGAGCGGCGCGTCGGGCGCACGGACGATCGGCGCGCTGGCGGGAGCGGCCGGCACGAACGTGAACCTGGGCAGCACTTCGCTGACGCTCAACGGCACCATCAATGCGACCTACGCGGGCACGATCGGCGGCGCGGGCAGCGTGACGCTGTCGGGCCCCGGAACGCAATCGCTGACCGGCACGAACGTCTACACCGGCGGCACGAACCTGAACGGCGGCAACCTGGCCGTCGGCAGCAACACGGCGTTGGGCTTGGGCGCGGTGAACGTCAACGGCTCGTCGACGCTCGATGCGACCGCCAACGTGTCGCTCGCGAACGGCATCAACGTTGCCACCGGCACGACGCTGACACTGGTCGGCAGCACCGATCTCGGGCTCGGCGGCACGATCTCAGGCGGCGGCGGGCTCGTGAAGAACGGCGCGGCGACGCTGACGCTGAACGCCGCGAACAACTACACGGGCGGCACGACGCTGAACGCCGGCGTCCTCGCGCTCGGCAATGCCGCGGCCCTCGGTTCCGGCACGCTGACCGTCGGCGGCGCGGCGACGCTCGATGCGATCACGAACCTGTCGATCGGCAACGCGATCGATCTCGGCGCGAGCACGGCGCTCACACTGGGCGGCAGCAACGCACTCGTGCTGGGCGGCGTGATCTCCGGCACGGGTGCGCTCGTGAAGGCCGGCGCGGCGACCACGACGCTGACGGGCGCGAACACGTATACAGGCGGCACGACGATCAACGCCGGCACACTGGCGATCGGCGCGGGCGGCAGCCTGGCGGCGACCGGCGCGATGAATCTCGCGAACGCGGGCGCGGCGCTCGACCTGAGCGCTGCGACGGTGCCGCAGTCGATCGGCGCGCTGGACGGTGTGGCGGGCACGAACGTGAATCTCGGCGCCAATACGCTGACGCTGGGCGGGACGGCCGGCGGCACGTTCAGCGGTGCGATCGGCGGCACCGGCAGCCTGACGCTGGCCGGCACCGGCACGCAGACGCTGAACGGCGCAAGCACCTATTCGGGCGGCACGAACCTCAACAGTGGCAGCCTGGTGCTCGGCAACGCCGCGGCACTCGGCACCGGCGCGCTGAACGTCGGCGGTGCGGCCACGCTCGATACGAACGCGAACCTGTCGGTCACCAACGCAGTCGATCTCGGCGCGGGCGCAACGCTGACGCTCGGCGGCAGCAACGCGCTCGGATTGAGCGGCGCGATCTCCGGCACGGGCGCGCTCGTGAAGAACGGCGCGGCGACCACGACGCTGACGGGCGCGAACACGTACACGGGCGGCACGACGATCAATGCGGGCACGCTGGCGATCGGTGCGGGCGGCAGCCTGGCGGCGACCGGCGCGATGAATCTCGCGAACGCGGGCGCGACGCTCGATCTGAGCAGTGCGTCGGGTGCGCAAACGCTCGGCGCGCTGTCGGGCGTGAGCGGCACGAACGTGAATCTCGGCGCCAACGCGCTGACGCTGGGCGGGACGGGCAGCGGCACGTTCAGCGGTGCGATCGGCGGGACCGGCAGCCTGACGCTGGCGGGCACCGGCACGCAGACGCTGAACGGCGCGAGCACCTATTCGGGCGGCACGAGCCTCAACAGTGGCGGCCTGGTGCTCGGCAACGCATCGGCACTCGGTACCGGCGCGCTGAACGTCGGCGGTGCGGCCACGCTCGATACGAACGCAAACCTGTCGATGACGAATGCGGTCGCTCTCGGCACGAGCGCGACGCTGACGCTCGGCGGCAGCAATGCGCTCGGATTGAGCGGCGCGATCTCCGGCACGGGTGCGCTCGTGAAGAACGGCGCGGCGACCACGACGCTGACGGGCGCGAACACGTACACCGGCGGCACGACGATCAACGCGGGCACGCTGGCGCTCGGGGCGGGCGGCAGCCTGGCGGCGGCCGGCACGGTGAACCTCGCCGGCACCGGCGCGACGCTCGACCTGAGCGGCGCGTCGGGTGCGCAAACGCTCGGTGCGCTGTCGGGCGTGGCCGGCAGCAACGTGAGTCTCGGCGGCAACGCGCTTACGTTGGGCGGAACCGCCAGCGGCACGTTCGGCGGGGTGATCGGCGGCACCGGCGGCCTGACGGTCGCGGGCACCGGCATTCAGACGCTGACCGGCAGCAACACGTACACGGGCGGCACGACGATCGCGGCGGGTGGCACGCTTCAGCTCGGCAACGGCGGCTCGTCGGGCAGCGTGGTCGGCAACGTCGTCGACAACGGCGCGCTGATCTTCAACCAGTCCGCCAACGTGACGCTCGCGAGCGTGCTGTCCGGCACCGGCTCGCTGACCCAGGCCGGCAGCGGACAACTGACGCTGACTGGCACCAGTACGCTGAGCGGCCCCACCACCGTCGCCGCGGGCACGCTCGCCGTCGACGGTTCGCTCGGCCAGTCGACCGTGACCGTGCAGAACGGCGCGACGCTGACGGGCACCGGCACGGTCGGCGGCCTCGTCGTGCAGAGCGGCGCGTTCGCGGCCGTGTCGCAGCCGGGCGCGGCGCTGAACGTCGCCGGCAACGTCACGTTCCAGCCGGGCTCGACGCTGCAGGTCGCGGTCACGCCGCAGCAGGCGGGCAGCGTCGCGGCGAGCGGCACGGCCACGCTGAACGGCGGCACCGTGCAGGTGCTCGCGAACCAGGCCAGCTACCAGCCGACCACGAAGTACACGATCCTCAGCGCGTCGTCGGGCGTGCAGGGCACGTTCAGTCAGGTGAATTCGAACTACGCGTTCCTGATGCCGACGCTCAGCTACGATCCGGACCACGTGTACCTGCAACTGGTCGCGAACGGCACGTCGCTGACCGATGTCGCGACGACGCCGAACCAGCGCGCGGTCGCGACCGCGATCGGTGCGCTCGGTGCGGGCAACCCGCTGTACGACACGGTGCTGACGACCGATGCGGCCACCGCGCGCCGGGCGTACGGGATGCTCGACGGCGAACTGCAGGCGAGCCTGAAGAGCATGCTGCTGCTCGACAGCCGCTACGTGCGCGATGCCGTGACCGATCGTGTGCGCCAGGGCCTCGCGCCCGGATCGGGGCCGCTCGCGGCGCTGTCGTCGGGCGGCGCCGCGCTGTGCGGCGACAACACGGCCGGTGTCACCGACCCGACGTTGTCGCCGGAGCGCCGGATCGGCTCGCGGGCCGGCTGCCATGGCGGCACGCCTTATCAGCCGGTTGTCTGGGGGCAGGCATTCGGCGGCCGCAGCAGGCTCGCGGGCGACGGCAACACGTCGGCGATCAACCGCAGCATGACGGGCTTCATCGCCGGTGCCGACATGGCGCTCAACGACAAGTGGCGTGCCGGCCTGGCCGCCGGCGTCACGCACAGCTCGCTCGACAACGACCTGAGTTCGTCGGCGTCGGTCAACAGCTACTACCTGTCGCTGTACGGCGGCGCGCAGTACGGTGCGCTCGGCGTGCGCGGCGGCGCGTCGTACACGTGGTATCGGATCAACAGCGACCGCTATCCGGGCTTCGCGGGCTTCTCCGACCACGATTCGGCCGGCTACAACGCGAATTCCGCGCAGGTGTTCGGCGAAGTCGGCTACGCGCTGCCGGTCGGGCCGGTCGCGCTCGAACCGTTCGCGGGTCTTGCCTACGTGAACCTGCATACCGACGGCTATACGGAAAGCGGCGGTGCGGCCGCGCTGCGGGCCGGCGGCCAGACGACCCACGTCGGTTTCTCGACGCTCGGCGTGCGTGCCGCGTCGCAGTTCGGCACGTTCACCGCGCGCGGGACGGTCGGCTGGCGGCACGCGTTCGGCAACGTGCAGCCGTCGTCGGCGTTCACGTTCGCGAACGGCGGTACGTCGTTCCAGGTATCGGGCGTGCCGATTGCTCGCGACAGCGCGGTGCTCGAAGCGGGCATCGACGCGACCATCACGAAGCGCCTGACACTCGGCCTCACGTTCAGCGGCCAGTACGGCAGCGGCGTGCGTGACAACGCGGTGCTCGGCAACATCCTGTGGAAGTTCTGACCGTCGCCTGATGTGCCTGTGCGCGGCCCGGTGCGGCGACGGCAACGCCGCGGGGGCCGCGTCTTTTTCGTCGCTGCGCGCCCCCCCGGTTCTGGCCTATCCTGTGCGAAACACGCGACGCGCACCGCGCGTTGCGCCTCGACACAGGAGCATCGATGCCGAATCACGCCGAAGCCACCACGACGCAGGCGCCGCAAGTCGCGCCGGTTCCCCCGACCCAGGCGACGGGCCCCGCGTTCATCGCGCCCGAAGCCGATCCGCAGGCACTCGCACGCAACAACCAGTACGTATTGAAATCCGGCGACGCATTCGTGGTCAGCGATGCGCTCGGCGACATCGGCGGCCATGACGACGGCCTGTTCGTCGACGACATGCGCGTGCTGTCGACATGGCGTTTGACCTTCGGCGGCCGTGCGCCGTCGCTGCTGTCGGGCGCGACGAGCGCGGACAACGCGTCGTTTACCGCACACCTGACGAACCGCCCGCTGCCGCCGCTCGGCGGCCGCGAGACGCCCGAGGGCGTGATCCACATCGAACGGATGCGCGTGCTCGCGGGCGACGTGCTGCACGAAGCGCTGACGCTGACGAACTACGGCGCGAGCGAGGCCGAGGTGCCGCTGTCGCTGTCGTTCGCGGCGGATTTCAAGGACATGTTCGAAGTGCGCGGCACGCAGCGCCCGAAGCGCGGCACGGTGGCCGCGCCGTGCGTCGACGCCGGTGCGGTGCGGCTGCGTTACGACGGCCTCGACAAGGTCGAGCGCAACGTGACCGTGCATTTCTCGCCGGCACCCGACGCGCTCTCGGTCGATCGCGCCGATTACACGCTGACGATCGCCGCGCAGGCGTGCGTGTCGATCTACCTGACCGTCGACGCGACGCTCGGCCCCGCGCGCGACGGGGAAGGCTCGGGATGCGGCCGCGTCGCGCTGCGCACCGCGCTCGTCGGCGTGCATCGCGAGATGCGTTCGCGGCGCGAGGCGATGGCGCGCGTGAACACCAGCAATCCGCTGTTCGACGCATGGCTCGACCGGTCGCTCGCCGATCTCGGGCTGCTCACGACGCAGCTCGACACCGGGCCGTATCCGTATGCGGGCATTCCATGGTTCTCGACGCCGTTCGGCCGCGACGCGGTGATCACGTCGCTGCAGATGCTGTGGCTGCAGCCGTCGCTCGCGCGCGGCGTGCTGCGCTTTCTCGCGGAGCACCAGGCGCGCGAGACGTCCGCGTTCCGCGATGCGGAGCCCGGCAAGATCATGCACGAATTCCGCCGCAGCGAGATGGCTGCGACGGGCGAGGTGCCGTTCGCGCTCTATTACGGCGGCGTCGATACGACCCCGCTGTTCCTCGTGCTCGCGGGGGCGTACGTCGAACACACGGGCGACGATGCGCTGATCGACGAGCTGTGGCCCGCGCTCGAGCGCGCCGCGCAGTGGGTGATCGACAAGTGCGACCGCAATCCGTACGGGCTGCTCGATTACCAGCGCACGTCGGAGCGCGGCCTCGCGAACCAGGGCTGGAAGGATAGCCACGATTCGGTGTTCCACGCGGACGGCCGCTTCCCCGACGGCCCGATCGCGCTCGTCGAAGTTCAGGCGTATGCGTGCGCGGCGCTCGATGCGATGTCGATGTGCTCGCACCGGCGTGGACACGCGGCTGACGCGACGCGCTATGCGTTGCGCGCGAAGACGCTGCGCGACCAGGTCGAGGCACTGTTCTGGATGCCGGAGTCCGAGTTCTACGGGATCGCGCTCGACGGTCACGGTGACTTGTGCCGCGTGCTGGCGTCGAACGCGGGCCATCTGCTCGCGTTCGGACTGCCCGACGCCGGGCGTGGCGCGGCGGTCGCCAGCGTGCTCGGCTCGACGCTGTTCCAGACGGGTTGGGGCATTCGCACGCTCGCGGCCGGCCAGCCGCGCTTCAATCCGATGGCCTATCACAACGGTTCGGTGTGGCCGCACGACAATGCGCTGATCGCGCGCGGGCTCGCGCGCTACGGCGACAAGACGGCGGCGGTGAACCTGCTGCGCGCGCTGTTCGAAGCCGCGGTCAGCTTCGAGATGCGGCTGCCGGAGCTGTTCTGCGGGTTCCCGCGCCGGCGCGGCGAGCCGCCGACGGCGTATCCGGTCGCGTGCCTGCCGCAGGCGTGGGCGGCCGGTGCGCCGTTCATGATGCTGCAGGCCTGTCTCGGCGTGAGCGTCGACGCGGCGCGCCACGAAGTGCGTGTCGAACGCCCGACGCTGCCCGAAGGCGTCGACTGGCTGCGCATCGACGAACTGCGGGTCGGCGACGAGACCGTATCGCTGACGTTCCGGCGCGTCGACGGCCAGGTCTTCGCGGCGGCCGCGCAGCCGGGGCGGGTGAAGGTGGTCGCGGTGCTGTAGTGATGCGGCAGCCTGCACGGACGTTGCGCGATGTCGCGCCATGTCCGCGCGCAGCGGCATAGAATCGTGACATGACCCTTGAACGATGGCGGAGGCACCTACGATGACGACCGATAAACGGCCCGACGACGGCGAGCAGAAGCTCGAGAATCTGGAAGCGGCGGTCGACCACCTGCACAAGTCGATCGAGTCGCAGAGCATCGCGGCTGGCGCGGCGAAGGGCATCCTGTTCAGCCTGATCGAAACGCTCGGCGCGCTGATCGGCGATCCCGACCTGCCCGAACATGCGCGCTCCGGATACGAGGCGCTGCGCGACAAGGCGAGCGAATTGCGCAGCGGGCTCGATCGGCATTGATGAGCCGGCAGCGCCGGCGTCGGCCGCACGGCCTGCGCCGGTGCTGCACAATCTTGCGTGGCGCGCACAAAACCCCGTGCGCTCAATGAGTTAGCCGGCCGGTGCGCAGGATATCCACAAGCTTGCCAACACAATCTGTGGAGAACCGTCCGGCCCCCGTGCCGGTGCGCAGGGTGCGCGCCGCGAGGTCGCAAACGATGCCGCGTCATTGACCTGTCTGGCCCGATCTACTGAATCCCCTTTTGTATCAGGATGTTACGTGTCACATTGGTGGAATATCCACAGGCTTGCCAACAAAATCTGTGGATAAGTCTGACGTGATTGCTTCCTGATGGTTGAGGATCCGCCGCGCGGCGGCCGTTGCGTTCAAGCTCCAGATGGCACGGGCTGCCCGATACGTGCATCGGCGCGGTAATTCGTGCGCGATCAACGGGTTAGGCCCCGGGTACCCAGGATATCCACATCCTTGCCAACAAAATCTGTGGACAAGCAGGGCCTCATCATTCGACCGGCGCCGCGTCGGCCGCTTCCGCAACGATCCAGTCGCGAAACAGCGTCATGGCCGGCGTGAGCGGCTTCGACTTCAGCGACGTGAGCCAGTAGCCGCCCGCGCGCACGTCGATGTCGAGCGGCCGCGCGAGCTGGCCGAGCTGCAGTTCGCGCGCAAACATGCAGGCCGGCGCGAGCGCGATGCCCGCGCCCTGCATCGCGGCCTCGACCATCAGTCGCGACGAATCGAACACCGGCCCGTTCACGGGCCAGGGTTCGAGCTGCGCGGCGTCGAACCAGCCGAGCCATTCGTCGGTGCGGTACGAGCGCAGCAGCGTTTCGTTCGCGAGATCCGTCGGCCGTGCGAGGCGCCGCGCGATCTCCGGCGCGCACAGCGCGGTGAGCGGTGCGTCAAGCAGCCGCTCGTTGCGCGTCGCCGGCCAGTTGCCTTCCCCGAAGCGGATCGCGAAATCGAGGCCCTCGGCCGCGAGGTCGACGACGTTGTTGTTGGTCCGCAGCCGCAGCTCGACGAACGGGTGCGTGTCGCCGAAGCGCTTCAGCCGTGGCATTAGCCAGCCTATGGCAAAGGTGCCGACCGCGCCGAGCGTCAGCACCTCGTGGAAGCGTCCGCCCTCGAATTGCTTGAGCACGGTCTCGATCCGGCTGAATGCGTCGCTGAGCACCGGCAGCAGCGCGCGCCCTTCGTCGGTGAGCCCGAGGCCGCGCGGCAGCCGCGTGAACAGCGCGCAGCCGAGCCGCTCCTCGAGCGAGCGCACCTGCTGGCTCACGGCAGCCTGGGTCACGCTCAGCTCGAGGCCGGCACGCGTGAAGTTCAGGTGGCGCGCCGACGATTCGAATGCGCGCAACGCATTGAGCGGAAGATGAGGGCGGAGCTTAGTCATAAGAATTTCTTGTGTCAGCGCTCAATTATCGTTGCTTGTCAGGCAACCGTAAAGTCACGATAGTGCTGTCTCGCCGGCCGGCCGTTCCGCATCCACTCCACCACGAGAGACACGACATGACCTACTCATCGCAACGTCGAACCCTGTTGCTGGCCGCCGCGACGGCGCCGCTCGTCCTGACCGTCGCCGCGTGCGCGTCACCGCCGGCCGCGGGGCAGGACGTTTCGTCCGCGACGTCGTTTGCCGCGCTCGAGCGCGCCGCGGGCGGTCGTCTCGGCGTGTGCGCGATCGACACCGCGAGCGGCCGGCACGCGCGGCATCGCGCGGACGAACGCTTCCCGTTCTGCAGCACGTTCAAGGCGATGTTGAGCGCGGCGGTGCTCGCGCAGAGCGTCGAGCACCCGGGGCTGCTGCAGCAGCGCGTGACGATCGCGCAGTCCGATCTCGTGAACTACTCGCCGGTGTCGGGCAAGCACGTCGGCACCGGGATGACCGTCGCCGAGTTGTGCGAGGCGGCGATCCAGTACAGCGACAACTCGGCCGCGAACCTGGCGATGAAGCTGATCGGCGGGCCGGCGGCGGTGACCGCGTATGCACGCTCGATCGGCGACGACACGTTCCGGCTCGATCGCTGGGAGACCGAACTGAACACCGCGTTGCCGGGCGACCTGCGCGACACGACGACGCCCGACGCGATGGCCGCGAGCATGCGCGTGCTTACGCTCGGCGACGCGCTGCCGCCTGCTCAGCGTGCGCAGCTCGTCGCGTGGCTGCGCGGCAACAAGGTCGGCGACAAGCGGATTCGCGCGGGCGTACCGGCCGGGTGGCAGGTGGCCGACAAGACCGGCACCGGCGACTACGGGACGACGAACGACGCGGGCGTGATCTGGCCGCCGTCGCGCGCGCCGATCGTGCTCGTCGTGTACTACACGCAGGCGCGTGCCGATGCGAAGGCGAAGGACGACGTGATCGCGGCCGCCGCGCGCATCGCGCTCGCGACGTTCGCCTGAGCGGGCGGCGCGGCGTGCGTTCATCGATGGCTGGACGAAGCGATGGAGGCGCGCCGTGCCGCAGGCGTGACCGGCACGTCGAAACGTTGTGCGATCAACGACTTAGGTCACGCATGCTCAGGATATCCACATCCTTGCCAACAAAAATTGTGGACAAGCCCGCGAGCGGTCTCGTTCATCGCGCAGCGGGCACGGCGCTCGCGTGCCGCAGGCCTGCCTGCACGGTTCGAAGCAGCACGGACAAAACCTTTCGGATCAAGCGCTTGTGCGTGGTATGCGCAGGCTATCCACATGCTTGCCAACACAATCTGTGGACAAGCCCGCTTGATGTTCAGCCATGCCGATCGTCGACCGAGGGCCAGCGCGCGAATGCGAAAACCCACAACATGATGAAGTTCAGGACCGGGACGAACATCGTCAGGATCCACCAGCCTGAATGCCCGGTACGCCGAACGATCCGGACATACGGATAGACGACGATCGCGACGAGCACGAGCGAGACGATCAACTGCCCTGCGGTGAAGTGTTCCATGGCCTTCCTCGGATGATGTGTCGTTGTACGATGCGGGCCGAACGGCCCGCACGCCGCGCGCAGTCTCGAGATGCGCGGCCGCGTGCGGCTCGTGTGATCCTGACGCGTCGCATGCACGCACGTCAAGCCGCGTGCAGGGCGCGCCGTTGCGCCGGATCGTCCGATTGCGCGCGTGAGCGGACCGCGCGCTGCCGCAACGGTGGCGCGGCGCATGAATCATTGGCCGATCAACGGGTTAGGCGATGCATGCGCAGGATATCCACAAGCTTGCCAACATTTTCTGTGGGTAAGTGGCGCGGCGATCGCGCCGTGTATCGAACGCGCATCGACGTGGCATCGTGATGCGAAGTGCGGCGAACCGGCGCGTGTGACGGGCGCGGCGCGCGCCGCGTCTGCATCACGCGTGCCAAAGTCCGTCGGATCAAGGGCTTAGCGTCGCGGTGCGCAGGATATCCACAAGCTTGCCAACATTTTCTGTGGAGAAGTCCGCGTGGCGATCGCGTGGCGCGGCACCGCGTGCAAACCGTGCGTCGTGCCGGCTCGCGCATCGGCTCACGCGGTACACACGCCTGCCACGGCGACTTTCTGGAACAGGTGCGGGCTCGCGACGGCGGACGACGGATAAGCCGACAGTTTCGCGACGAACGCCGGATGCGTGAAGGCCGCGCGAAACGCGTCGGTCGATTCCCAGATCGCGTAGTTGAAGTAAGTCGGACTGTCGCCGAGTGCGCGATGAAGCTGGGTCGAAATGAATCCGGGCTGCCGTTTCATGAACTCGGCGTCGTCCTTCCACACGGCCAGGAAATCCGCTTCGTCGGCCGGATCCAGCGTGAAGACGTTGACGAGGACGACGGGTTGCGCGTCGATGCCGAGCTGTTGCTGGATCGGAAAGGCCGGGTCCATCGGTTTGAAACGAGGCATGGAGCACTCCTGCAAGTAATTGGGGCGATGGCGCGATCACGCCTGCCCGTTCGGCGCATGAGCGCCGGACATCGTCGACAGCACGCGAATCGCCGCATCGAGATCGGCCGAACTGAATTGGCCGGCGATGTCGCGGACATGCTGCTGCCATTGCCCGACCACCGCCTGGTAGGCCGCGGTACCGCGCGGGGTCAGCGCGTACAACGGAGAGCGCTTGTGCGTCGGGTTCGGCAGCGGTTGCACCAGCCTTTCTTCCACGAGCACGTTGATCTGTTTCAGGACGGCCTGCCGCGTGATGCCCATGGCGTCGGCGATCTGCGGGACGTTCGGGGCTTCCGGCGCCATCGAGATGGCGCCCAGCACCTGCCAGCGCGCGCTGGTCAGGCCGTGCGGTGCGGCAAAGGTATTGCCCCATTCGATCAACAGGCCGTTCAGGCGGAAGACGGACAGCGCGACGGCAGTCAGCTTGGCGGGTTTCGTCATGGTCGGGATGTGCGATAAATTGACAACCAATTTACGTAATGGGTAACTGGTTGTCAATCTTGTCGTGGATCGCCACGGCCGGACGGGCGTGGCGGGCGTGGCAGGAGAGGGGATCGGTACGCGATGTCGCGTCCGGACGTGGGGTGTGCGGCGCGGTCTGGCGCATTCGCTGCGCACGACCGACAAACCCTTTCGGATCAATCGCTTGTCGTCGTTAGCGGCCGGTTGTCCACAAGCTTGCCAACACAATCTGTGGAAAAGCCGCCCGTCGGGCGAGCGTCAGGCCGGCACGGGAAAACGCACCGTCACGGTCAGCCCGCGCCCGCCTTGCGTCGTGCCGAGCGCGACCGTCGCGCGATGCTGTTCGGCGATCCGCTTGACGATCGACAGGCCGAGCCCGCTGCCCGACGACGTGGCAGCCTGCGCGCCTTCGCCGCGATAGAAGCGCTCCCATACGTCCTTGCGCTCGGCTTCCGGAATGCCGGGGCCGTCGTCGGCGACTTCGAGCACGGGCGTCGTGCCGTCGAGGCGCGCGGACACGTCGACGCGCGCGCCGTCGCCCGCATAGCGGATCGCGTTGTCGACGAGGTTGTTCAGCAGCACGCGCAACGTGTCCATGTTGCCCGTGGCCATCACCGGCGACGCCACGATCGCGCCGAGGTCGATCCGGTGCGCATCCGCGACGCGCGTGCGGTCGGCGACCACCGAGCGGCACAGCGCGGCAAGATCGACGCTCGCGGATGCCGCGGCGGACGCCTGCGCGTCCGGTTCGAGGCGCGCGAGTGTCAGCAACTGCTCGGCGAGGTGGCCGAGGCGTGTCGTGCCGGCCTGGATCTGCGCGAGGATCTGCTCGCGCTCGTCGGCCGTCGACGCGCGCCGCAGCAATTGCGACTGGATCGACAGCCCCATGATCGGCGTGCGCAACTCGTGCGCGGCGTCGGCGATGAAGTGCCGCTGCAGCGTGAACGAGCGGTCGAGCCGCGCGAGCAGGTCGTTGATCGCTTCGGCGAGCGGGCGGACCTCGTTCGGCATCGACGCGACGTCGACGGGTTCGAGATTGTTCGCATTCCTGCGCTTAAGGCCGGATGCGATCGTGCGCAGCGGCCGAAGCCCCGCGCCGATGCCGAACCACAGCCCGATCGCGAGTACCGGCAGCATCGAGAACACCGGCCACAGCAGGTGCACCGCGATGCCCGCGATCGCTTCCCAGCGCGCATGGCGCGCCTGCGCGAGCCGGATCGTCGTGCCGCCGCGTTCGGTCACGTAGGTGCGCCACGGCTGGCCATCGACGTCGACGCTCCCGATGCCCGTCTGCGCGGGCGGCGGCAGCTCGGACTTGCGATCGGTCGAGTAAACCAGCGTGCCGTTGCGCCAGACCTGCAGCAGCACCGCGTCGGGATCGCTGGCCTCGAATTCGTGCTTGCCGTCGCCGTGATTGCGGAACGACAGTTCGCCGTCCGGGCCGACGACGATCTGCTTCGACATGCTGCGCATCTGGTCGTCGAGGAGATCGTCGAGCTCGCGCAGCGCGCCCCAGTAGGTGCCCGCACTCGCGACCAGCCCGATCACGCACGCGGCCGGCAGCAGCCACATCAACAGGCGCCGCCGCAGCGATGCGCTGCGCCAGCGCGCGATCGCGTGTTGCAGACGCGTCATGCGCCGTCACCGATCCGGTAGCCGACGCCGCGCACCGTGCGGATCATGTCGTGGCCGAGTTTCTTGCGCAGGTTGTGGATGTGCACCTGCACCGCGTTGCTCTCGATTTCCTCGCCCCAGCTGTACAGCCGTTCCTCGAACTGTTCGCGCGAGATCACCGCGCCGGGGTCGCGCATCAGTTCTTGCAGCAGCACGAATTCCTTCGGCGACAGCGTCACTTCGTCGTCGTTGAGCCACACCAAGTGCTTGACGGGATCGAGGCGCAGCGGGCCGATCGCGAGCGTCGTCTGCGCGCGCCCCGCGTGGCGGCGGTTGACCGCGCGAATGCGCGCCAGCAGTTCCTCGAGCACGAACGGCTTGACGAGGTAGTCGTCGGCGCCGCTGTCGAGGCCTGCGATGCGGTCCGGCACGCCGTCGCGCGCGGTGATGATGATCGCGGGCAGGGTTTCGTCGCGGCGGCGCAGCGACGCGAGCACCGACAGGCCATCGCGGTTCGGCAGCCCGAGGTCGAGCAGCAGCAGGCCGTAGCCGGTCGAGCGCAGCGCGAGCGTCGCGGCATCGCCGTCCTTGACCCAGTCGACTGCGAAGCCTTCCTGTTTGAGGCCCTGTTCGAGCCCGCTGCCGATCAGCGGATCGTCCTCGACGAGCAGTACGCGCATGGATTCGTGCCTGTTGGCGGGCGTGGCGCCCGGGGTTCCCATGATAAGCGCAGGTGCCTTAGGCCGAGCTTAAACACGGGCGCTTCCGTGCGTTCGCGCACCGAAACGCCGCGACGGCATGCCGCGGGGGACGACCTTCAGGTTTGCTTAATCTTACGCTCCGTAATCTCGGGCCGTCGCGTTCAACGGGAGCGCGACGTACTCGAACAACTGGAGGAACGAGATCATGAAACACCTGACGAGAATCCTGGCGGTCGCGCTTGCAGTGCTGCCCGCCGCCGTCTACGCGGAATACACGGGGCCGTCCACGCTGACCACGACGACCGTGAAGGAACTGCTCGCGAACGGCAAGGACGACCAGCACGTGCAACTCCAGGGGCGCATCGTCAAGCATACCGGCGGCGAGGACTACGAGTTCGCCGATGCAACCGGCACGATCCGCGTCGAGATCGACAAAAAGCTGTGGGCGGCCGGCCAGCCCGTCAGCGACAAGAGCGAAGTGAAGCTGACCGGCGAGTTCGAGCGCAAGTGGTCGGGCAAGGTGAAGGTCGACGCCGATCACGTCGAAGTGCTGCGCTGACCGGTGCACCGGTGCACCGGTGCAGACGGGGCCGGTGATACCATGGACGACCGGTTCCCGTTCTCACCAAGATGGCTGCCAATTTCGATGAACTCGCGTCCCGGATCCGGGCGCAATTTTCCGAACTGAGCCCGCAATTCCAGGCGGGCGCTGCATTTCTGCTCGATCATCCCGACGAGGTTGCCACCTCGTCGATGCGCAAGGTCGCGCAGCGCGCGCAGGTTCAACCCGCGTCGCTCGTGCGGCTCGCGCAGCAATTCGGTTTCCCCGGCTGGAACGAGCTGCGCGACCTGTGCGTCGCGCGCGTGCGCACGCGTCCCGAGCCGCTCACGCAGCGAGCGCGTTCGCTCGTGCGGCCCGACGCGAAGGCGTCGCTCGCGCACGACCTGCTTGCCGCGCAGCAGCACAATCTCGCCGCCACCTCCGCCCAGAACGAGCACGCGCTCGCCGACGCCGCGAAGCTGATCCGCAAGGCGTCGCACGTGCACGTCGCGGGGTTCCGGTCGTGCTATCCGGTCGCGTTCGGATTCGTGTACGGCTATCGGCTGTTCCGGCCGACCGTGTCGTTGCTCAACGGCGTCGCCGGCTCGCTCGAGATGGAGCTGCGCACGATCGCGAAGCAGAGCGTGACGGTGATCATCAGTTTCGCGCCGTATTCCGCGGAAGCGACGCGTGTCGCGCAGGCGGCGAAGGCGCAGGGCAGCAAGATCGTCGCGATCACCGACAGCGCGGTGTCGCCGATCGCGCTGCATGCGGACGCGCAGCTGATCTTCACGCACGACAGCCCGTCGTTCTTTCCGTCGCTGGTCGCCGCGCATGCGATGGCCGAGGCACTGGTCGCGCAGTTGCTGGCGCTGGAAGGCAGCGATGCGATCACGGCGCTCGAGCGCACGGAAGCGGAACTGCATGCGAAGGGCGCCTACGTGGTGTAGTCGCGCGCGGGTCCGGCCGTCTTGCCATCTCCCGTTTTCTTCCTGATTCGACGTAACCGATGACGCTCACCTACGACGTGACCGACGCCGGCGACGCGAACGTCCGCAAGCAGATCGCGGCGCCGCTCGTCCGGTTCAACGAAAGCCAGGCCGGCCCGATCGATTTCCGGCCGCTGGCCGTGCGCGTGACCGACGCCGACGGCACGGTCGTGGGCGGCCTGTGGGGCAGCACGGCGTTCGGCTGGCTGCATGTCGACCTGCTCGTCGTGCCCGAGGCGGCGCGCGGCCAGGGGGCCGGCTCGCGCATCATGGATCTCGCCGAGGCGGAAGCCGTCGCACGCGGCTGTCACGGCGCGTGGCTCGACACGTTCGACTTTCAGGCGCAGCCGTTCTACGAAAAGCGCGGCTATGTCCGTTTCGGCGAGCTGCCGGATTACCCGACCGGGCATGCGCGCATTTTCCTGACGAAGACGCTCGGTCCCCGCGCGGCGGCGTGACCGGCGGCACACCGCGCCGCGCGCGAGGCCCCGGCATCCACATCGATATTTCAGCGCGCCCTGAACCGTCGCGGTACCGCGCGCGCGTATGCTGACGTCTCCATTCCGAGGAGACTTCGATGTCCGATTCCAACGTGCAGTTTCGCCAAGCCGAAACCTTCCGCGCGCTGCACACGCGGCCCGGCGCCTTCATCATCCCGAACCCGTGGGATGCCGGTTCCGCCCGGCTGCTCGCGATGGCCGGCTTCGAAGCGCTTGCCACCACGAGCGCCGGCTTCGCCTTTTCGAGAGGGCGGCCCGACAACGCGATCGATCGCGACGAAATGCTCGACCACATCGCCGAGATCGTCGCCGCGGGCGGCCTGCCGGTCAGCGCCGATCTCGAGAACGGTTTCGGCGACGCGCCTGACACGGTCGCCGAGACGATTCGCCTGGCGGCCGACGCCGGCGCGGTGGGCGGCTCGATCGAGGATGCGACCGGCCGTGCCGACGCGCCGATCTACCCGCACGACGTGGCGGTCGAGCGCATCGCGGCGGCGGTCGACGCGGCGCGCTCGCTGCGGTTTCCGTTCACGCTGACCGCGCGCTGTGAAAACTACCTGCACGGCCGCTCCGACCTTGCCGACACGATCGCGCGGCTGGTCGCGTACCGCGACGCGGGCGCCGACGTGCTCTACGCACCCGGCGTGACCGATCCCGACGAGATCGCGGCGGTCACGCGCGCGGTCGGCGCGCCGGTCAACGTCGTGATGGGGCTGCAGGGCGGGTTGCTGAGCCTCGAGGCGCTCGCGGCGCTCGGCGTGAAGCGCGTCAGCGTCGGCGGCGCGCTGGCGCGGGCCGCATTCGGCGCGTTCCTGCGCGCTGCAACGGAAATGGCGCGCGACGGCACGTTCACGTTTACGCAGGCGGCGGTGCCGGGACGCGACCTCAATCGCTGGTTTTCGGCGCCGGACAATTCGCCCGTGCGGTTCGAACAATGAGCGCCGATAAAACGTGGGAACGTTTCCAGCCGGAAACCGATTGACAGTAATCAATCGAAACCACCGCCGATTTGAAGTTCGATGACGGCGCGAAATTCATCGTTTATTCTCTGCACTCCGGTTGTTTGACCATAATCGGCGCGCAAGCCGCGCCGATTATGGTGTCAGAAGCCCGCCACGCGAATCGGTGCCGCGTAGTGTTGCGATTTTCAGGTCGATGTTTTCGGGTATTCGGGAGTTGCCGGTTATTTATTGGATTGGTAATCTGCCGCGTATCCGAATGACCTGTCAGCGGGCCGCCGGAAAATGAATATATAAAAAATCGAGAGAGCGATGAAAATCCGAGAAAATCACAGCAACGGCTTTCGCGTCGGCGATGTCGTGACGCTGAAAACCGGTGGGCCGCGCATGACCGTCACCTATGCCGGGCCGGTCGTGTTCGACGATGCCGACTGGCTGATCTGCCAGTGGTTCGACGACGGCGGCCGCTTCCGGCAGGAAATGTTTCATCACGAAACGGTGGTGCCCGAACCGCGTGCGATTTCCGCCGGGCGCGTCCGCCTGCGCATGCAGGCGCACCGCTACCGGTCGGCAGCCTGACGCCACGTCCGTCACGGCGCCGCGTCGCTTGCCGCCCGTGGGTTGCTGCGTCGCAGCACTCCGCGGTGCCGGCATGAGCATGAGCGCGACATCCGCGACATTTCACGTCAACCTGAAACATGCGGTGGCCCGGCGCGCCGATACTGCACGCATGAACCCGACCAATCCGATTGCCGCGGTCACGCACCGCGATCCCTACCCTTACTACTCGACGCTCGTCGACGGGCCGCCGCTCGCGTTCGACGCCTCGCTCGGCCTGTGGGTCGCGAGCCGGGCGGCGAGCGTGACGGCCGTGCTCGGCCACCCGGCGTGCCGCGTCAGGCCGCTCGATGCGCCGGTACCGCCCGCATTGCGTGGGACGACGGCGGGCGCGCTGTTCGGCGAACTGGTGCGCATGAACGACGGCGCATTGCGGCACGACGTGCCGAAGCAGGCGCTGCGCGCGGCGTTCGCGCCGATCGACGTCGACGCGTTGCGCGAGCGGGCCGCGCAACTCGCCGGCAGCCGGTTGCGCATGCCGTACGACGCCGATGCATTGAACGCGTGGTGCCTGACGGTGCCCGTTTGCGCGGTCGCCGATCTGCTCGGCTTCGACGACACGCAGCTCGACGATATCGCCGCGCTGGTCGTCGACTTCGTCGCCGCGCTGTCGCCGCTGTCGGACGACGCGGCACTGGCCCGTGCGAGCGAGGCCGCGCGGCAACTGCTCGACCGGATGACGGAGCGTGTCGCGCGCACACGCGCGCAGGACGGCTCATGGGTCGCGGCGATTCAGCAGGCGGCCGGTGCCGCGGGTTGGCATGCGAGCGGCGCGCTCGTCGCGAATCTCGTCGGGTTGCTGTCGCAGACGTGCGAGGCGACGGCCGCGTGGCTCGGCAATGTGCTGGTCGCGTGGGACGCAACCGGTGCCGAACGCACGCTGCCGGATGCCGCGATGCTCGAGGCATTCGTCGCCGAGGTCGGTCGATTCGATTCGCCGGTGCAGAACACGCGCCGCTTCGTCGCGTCGCGCACGACGATCGAAGGCGTGACCGTCGATGCCGGTGCGGCCATCCTGGTCGTGCTCGCGGCGGCGAACCGCGATCCGGCCGTGCACCGCGAGCCGGACCGATTGCTGCCGGGCCGCGCGCCGGGGCCGAACTTCGGGTTCGGCACGGGGCCGCACGGCTGCCCGGGCGAGCGGATCGCGCGGGCGGTGACGGCGGGGGCGTTCGGGGCGTGGCTGCGCGCGGGCGGTGAGGCGCCGCGCGAGAGGCTGGTGTGGGACTACCGGGCCTCGACCAACGTCAGGATGCCGAAGTTCGGCACGGCGAGGTAAGGCAAAGTAAAGGGAACAGCGGGACTGCCTAGCGGCAACCTTGCTTCTCGGCCCATTGCTCCTGGGCGGCGACGCGGCGCTGCACGCGTTCGACGAGGCCGGTCGAGAAAGTCCGCATGCTGATGCCGCGGCGCTTCGCGAGGATGGCTTGCGCGACGTCGGTTTGCGGGTTCGGCTGGCATGCCCAGTAGAGCGTCATCAGCCAGCCGATGCCCGTCCACGCGAACAGGGCGTTGAACATTGCGATCGTCAGCCTGTCGTGCCGGCCGCGCCGGTCGGCGACGATGGCCGGAAGAAAATAGAGCGCGATCGCCGCGACCGAGCCGGCCATCTGAATCAGGACTGCGTGTTCCATGTTGCTGCTCCATCCGAGAACTGCAATGTGGCCGATTGTCGCGCTTTTTCCGTTCGTGTGCCGGCAATTGATTGTTGCGTTTTTAATGACGATCAGCGCGCGGCGACGTCCTCCGGTTGGACTTCGTTGCACAACGCGAAACCTTCGTCGAGCCAGCCGGTGACCCCGCCGATCATCAGCTTCACCGGGCGGCCGAGGCGCGCGAGCCGGATCGCCGCGCGTGCGGCACCGTTGCAGTGCGGGCCGGCGCAGTAGACGACGAACAGCGTGTCGGCCGGGTGGTCGGCGAGCTTGCCGGCGACGATCTTGCGGTGCGGCAGGTTGCGCGCGCCGGGCACGTGGCCGGCGGCAAACTGTTCCGGCCCCCGGACGTCGAGCAGTACGAAATCGGGCGAGCCGGACGCAAACGCGTCGTGCACGTCCCAGCAATCGGTCTCGAAGCGCAGCGAGGCTTCGAAGTGCGCGAGGGCGGCGGCGCTGTCGGCGGCGGGGACGTCGGTGACGTAAGACATGAAACGCGCTCCTGAAAGACGGCGCGGAATGCGCCGGGATGAAGGGCAGTATCGCGGTTCGGCGGCCATCGCGGCAGTGGCGCGATCGACAAGTTCCGGTAACATCGCGCCATGCACAATCATCTCGTCGTCGCGCTCGCCTACGATCGCCTCTGCACCTTCGAATTCGGCTGCGTGGTCGAACTGTTCGCGCTCGAACGCCCGGAACTCGGCGTCGACTGGTATCGCTTCGCCGTCTGCGCGAGCGAGCCGGGCCCCGTGCGCGCGGGGGGCGGCATCACGGTCGCCGCGCCGTACCGGCTCGCGATGCTCGATCGCGCGGACACCATCGTGATTCCCGGCTGGCGCGATCCGGACGAACCGCCGCCGGAGCCGCTGCTGAAGAAGCTGCGTGCCGCGCATCGCCGCGGCGCGCGGCTCTGTTCGATCTGCTCGGGCGTGTTCGTGCTTGCGGCGGCTGGCGTGCTCGACGGGCTCACCGTCACGACGCACTGGCGCTACGCCGACCGCCTGCAGGCGCGCTATCCGGCGCTGCGCGTGAATCCCGACGCGCTGTACGTCGACGAAGGGCAGATCGTCACGTCGGCCGGCTCGGCGGCGGGGCTCGACATGCTGCTGCATCTCGTGCGCCGCGACCACGGCGGCGCGATTGCGAACCGGGTCGCGCAGCGCCTCGTGCTGCCGCCGCATCGCGACGGCGGCCAGGCGCAGTTCGTGCCGCGACCGGTCGCACCGGGCGGCAGCGACCGGCTCGCGAAGCTGATCGACTGGATGCGCGCGCATGCGGCCGAGCCGCACACGCTCGCGTCGCTGGCCGCGCAGGCGGCGATGAGCACGCGCACGCTGCAGCGGCAGTTCGCGGACGCGACGGGGATGTCGCCGCTCGCGTGGCTGATCCGCGAGCGCGTGAACGTCGCGAAGGACATGCTCGAAGCGCATCCCGGGATGTCGCTCGCGCAGATTGCCGCGCGCGCGGGGTTCGGTTCCGAGGAGTCGTTGCGCCGGCACTTCCGGCGCGTCGCGGCGACGAGCCCTGCCGCGTACCGGCGCGGAATGGATCGCGGCGTGAGGCCCACGGACGCGTGAGCGTCGCGCCTTGCTTCGCCACATCAGCGCCCTGCCGCCGTTCACTTCCTGCTGACTTCGAGCGCGCGTAAGATGGCGGTCGCCGTGCGGCGATCCGGTTCACGCGCGCCGCGCTTCCTGCGCCGCTGCAACCAGCCGCCATTCATCCATCACAACGACAAGGACAATCGCCATGGGCCTGCTGGGAAAGCTGTTCGGAAAGAAACCGCGTGATGAAGCGGCGACGCCCGCGCCGTCCGCGAACGACGCACCCGACGCACCCGACGCACCCGAAGGCGCGGACGATCAGAGCGGCCCCGACATCGCGCCCGAGCTCGCGCCCGCGCTGAAGGCATTCCAGGCCGGCCGGCACGACGCCGCGATCGCGGCCGCCGCGCCGCACGCGGAGCGACTGGCCGATGCGGCGCGCCTGTGCGCGCTCTCGTACTCGGCGATGGAGCGTTATCCGGAAGCGTTTCCGTACTGGCTTGCGCTGTTCGATCGCGAGCCGAGCGCGCACAACGCGGTGCAGCTCGCGACGACGTCGGTGATGTGCGGCGAAGTGGAGCGCGGCGAGGCGTGGATGCAAAAGGCCGCCGAGGTGAATCACGACACGCACGAGCAGTCCGACGTCGCCGCGCGCGTGAACTTCATTTCCGCGCTGATGCAAAGCGGCCACCTGCGCGAGGCGTTGCCGCATCTCGCGTGGGTGCGCGACGTGTACGGCCACGTGCGCATCACCGATTCGACCTTCCTCTACATGCGCGGCATTCCGTTCTTTTCGTCGTTCCTCGAGAACAGTCTCGACATCCTGAAGGCCACGCAGCCGGCCGATGCGATCGCGCCGTGGTACGGCGAACTGAAGGGCAAGCTCGACGAAGAAGGCGAAGCGCAGCTCGCCGAGTGGGTCGGTCGCTTGCCGGCATGACCGGCGAGTCGTCACGCGTCGCGACGCCGGCCGCGTTCTGCCGGCGCGGCGTCGCGGCGCGCATGCTCAGCGCGTGTTGGTGTCGCGCGCGGTTTTCTTGATGCACGCGATCCGGTACACGCCGTCCTCGACTTCGACGCCATGCGTGTCGTGCGTGAAGCCGGGGAAGCGCAGGTCGTATTGCTCGAGCGCCTTCAGGTAGCCGAGCAGCGGGCCGTCGGCGGGCCCTGCGTTCTCGCCGGGCATCAGCAGCGGAATGCCGGGCGGATAGGGCACGACGCCTGTCGCGACGGTGCGGCCTTCCATCTCCGCCAGCTCCAGCATCTCGATGTCGTTGTGCACGAGATGCTCGAACGCCTCGGCCGGGCTGAAGTCGGGCTGCGGCAGCGTCGAGAAGCCGCGCGACATCATCTCGGTCGTCTTCAGGTCGCTCATCGCGCTGAACATCAGGTCGCACAGATCGCGCAGGCCGAGCTTGCCGTAGCGGTCCGGATAGCGCGAGACGAGTTCCGGCAGCGCCTGTTCGAGCGGCGCGTTCGCGTCGTAGTCGCGCTTGAAGTCGAGCAGCGTGTTGACGAGCGTGCCCCACTTGCCCTTCGTCACGCCGATCGAGAACAGGAACAGGATCGTGAAGTCGGTCGTCTTCTCGACGACGATCCCGTGCCGGTCCAGATACGCGGTGACGACCGACGCCGGAATGCCGACCGGCATCAGCCCGCCGTGCGGCGCGACGCCCGGCGTGACGATCGACACCTTGATCGGATCGAGCATGCAGTAGTCGTCCTCGATCTCGCCGAAGCCGTGCCACGTCTCGCCCGGATGCAGCACCCAGCACGACGGATCGGTGGCGAGCAGCGTTTCGTCCGCTTCATGGAACGGCACGCGCCGGCCCGTCTTGCGATCGACCACGGTGTCCGGCTGCCAGCCGTTGAAGAACCAGTCGTCGCTCTCCTCGCATTCCGCATGCAGCCGCGCGAGCATCCGGCGGAACGACACGGCCTCGCGGATCGCGTCGGTCGTCAGCGCCTCGCCGCCGGGGCCGTCCATCATCGCGGCGCTCACGTCGTTCGACGCGATGATCGCGTAGTTCGGCGACGTCGACGCATGCATCATGTATGCCTCGTTGAAGCGTGCATGCTCGATCGGATTGCGGCCGTCGCGGACGTGGATGAACGACGCCTGCGACAGCGCGGCGAGCAGCTTGTGCGTCGACTGCGTCGCGAACACGGTCGGCTTGCTCGCGTCGTGCTGCGACGGATCGCCGTGCATCGCGTGACGATCGCGGTAGATCGGGTTGAAGCGCGCGTAGCCGTACCACGCTTCATCGAAATGCAATCGGTCGACGCTCTGGCCGAGCAGTTCCTCGACGCGCGCGACGTTGTAGCAGAGGCCGTCGTACGTCGAGTTCGTGATCAGTGCATGCACGGGCGTCGGATCGATGCCGTCGCGCCCGCGCACCAGCGGGTTCGCGTCGATCGCGAGGCGCACGGCGGCGGCCGTGAGCCGTTCCGGCATGATCGGCCCGATGATCCCGTAATGGTTGCGTGACGGGATCAGGTAGGTCGGAATCGCGCCGGACATCGTCATCGCGTGCTCGGCCGACTTGTGGCAGTTACGGTCGCACAGCGCGACCTGGTTGCGCGTGACGCTCGCCATCAGGATCACGCGGTTCGACATCGACGAGCCGTTCGTCACGTGGTACGTGCGGTGCGCGCCGAACACGCGCGCCGCGTAGCGTTCGCTTTCGCCGATCGGACCGGAGTGGTCGAGCAGCGAGCCGAGTTCGCCGACCGAGATCGACAGGTCCGAGCGGAACAGCGCCTCGCCGAAGAATTCGAAGTATGCGCGGCCGACCGGCGATTTCAAAAACGCGGTGCCGCCCGTATGGCCCGGCGTGTGCCACGAGTATTCGTACACGCGCGAGAACTGCGCGAGCGCGCGGAACATCGGCGGCAGCACGGTTTCGCGGTAGCGTTCGATCGCAGCGACGATCCGCCCGCCGATGAACGCGGTGGTGTCCTCCAGCATCCAGATGAAGTCGTCGGCCTTGCGCATCGCGTCGACGGGAATCGCGGCTGCGCTCGCGCGGCTCGCGAGCAGGAACACCGGCACCGTCGCATTGCGCGCGCGCATCGCGTCGAGCACGGCCTGGGCGGGCGCATGGGCGGGATCGTTGCCGAGCTCCCAGTTGAGCAGCAGGCACTGGATCGCGGGATCGGCGTCGACCACCGCGCACGCGTCGTCGGCGGAGGTCGCGATCACGACGTCGACGAGCCGCGTGCGCAATTCTTCGACGAGCGCGGTGGCCGCGCGTCCGGTGGCTGTGCGTTCGTCGATGTCGTGCTGCACGAGCAGCGCCTTCATGCCGAGGCGACGGAACGCCGGTTGGGTCAAGGAAGCGGTCATGGGTCATTCCCCCGTTTGCTGGGTTGCCTGGACGCCCGCGGCCGGCGAGCGTGCGTGAAGGATGTCGGCCGTGTGTCGGCCCACGGAGATCCAGAAGGTCGCGACGAGCGCGGCGATGGTGATGCCGAGCGCGAGGTAGCGCACCCAGCGCGGGGAGCGGCCGCCCGGATGGATGTGGGTTTCCTCGATTTCGCGCTGACGGTTGATCGACAGCTCGTAGAACACGATCGTCGCGATCACGAAGATCAGCGACCAGCGCGTCTGCTGGCCGTCGGAGCCGACCATCGCCCACAGCGCGTAGACGGCGCCGATCAGACCGACGATCGTGTAGAAGGTGAACTGGTGCGACGGCATCTTGCCGTAGCCGAGCACCTTGATCGCGATGCACGAGTAGATGTATGGCAGGAGCGTCATGATCACGGCGATCGACGCGATCTTGCCGAACTGCTCGCTCGCGCTCGGCGACATCGTCGCGAGCACCTGCACCGACATGATGACCGCGACGATCGCAAGGCCGGCCGACGGCACGTTCTTCGAGTTGACGCGGGCGAACACGCCGGCGAACAGGCCGTCGTCGGCCGCGGCCTTCGCGGTCTGGCCGACCAGCAGCGTCCAGCCCGCGAGCGAGCCGAGGCAGCCGAGCGCCGCGCAGATCGCGACCGCGTTCGCGGCGGTGTCGCCGAGCGCGAGGCGCGCGGCATCCGCGAACGGCGCGCTCGACGCGAGCAGTGCCTTGTTCGGGATCATCCCCATGATCACGGTCGAGCTGAGCACGTAGCAGACGGCCGCGAGCACGACGCCGCCGACGGTCGCGATCGGCACGTTGCGCGACGGGTTTTCGACGACACCGGCCGACACCGACGCGCTCTCGACGCCGATGAACGCCCACAGCGTGAAGTTCAAGGTCGCGCCGATCGCGCCGAAGCTGCTCGCACCCGACACGTTCCAGCCGGCGAAGTACACATCCTTGCTGAACCAGAACCAGCCGAACACGGCCATCCCGAGGATCGGCACGAGCGCGAAGATCGTCGTGACCGACTGCACGCGGCCGACCACGTTCGGTCCGAGAATGTTCGCGTAGGTGAACAACCAGATCACGAAGATCTGCGCGAGCGCGAATACCAGCGGGTCGCGCAGCATCGGGAAGAAGTGCGTGAGATAGCCGAGGCCGGCGACCGCCAGGCCGACGTTGCCGAGCACGTTCGCGAGCCAGTAGATCAGATTGGTCTGGTAGCCGATGTACGGGCCGAACGACTTGCGCGCATACGCATACGGACCGCCGGCGGCCGGGTCGATTGCCGCGAGCTTCGCGAACACCAGCGCGAGCGACACGGCGCCGACGACGGTGATCAGCCAGCCGAAGATCGCGATGCCGCCGGTGGCGGCGAGGTTCGCGGGCAGCATGAAGACGCCGGAGCCCATCATGTTGCCGGCAACCATCAGCGTGGCGGGGATGACGCCGATTTTCGGCGTGGCGGTCGCGGCTGGCGCGACGGTGGAGCGGGAGGAGGACGAGCTGGCATCGGACATGCGAGGCTCCTTGAATGATCGTGATGCGGTTGAGGTGGCGCGGCCCGGCGCCAGTCGACGATTCCGGAATGGTCCGTCGTTTTATTGAACGACAGCATCTTATCTCTTAATTGAATTCGAGTAAGAGTAAACGATGTAATTTAATATCTTGAATATTGATGATCATCATTGATGAAGATGAAATGTCATGGTGCGACCGGATGGGGTTGGATGGGGCTGGATGGCGCCGGGCGGTGCCCTCGAGCCGGTCGGGGGCGTGTTCGCGGCCGAGGTATCGTGAAAATCGAACGGATAATTGTTTTTTGCCGAACTGGTTAATTCAATTTATGGGCTGAATGACTCGGAAAATCTTGATCGAATTGGTCGGTTATTATCGAGTACTCGAAATGCGCTCGCCGTCGCCCGTGATTGTTTTAACCGAACGGTGATTCCGATGACGATGCCGCTTTCTCGCCTGCCGCTGATCCAGGCGCTGCGGGAAACGGGCCCGAACGGGCCCCTGAATACGGCCACGGAAAGCGCCCTGGGGCGGGGGCATCGGCGTATCATCCGGTTTTTCGTCAGCCCTATCCAGGCACCCCACCATGACCTCCGTCGACACTACCCCCGTCCTCGACCATGACAAGCTCGTTACCTTCGTCGAGCGCAAGTGGAACGATGAAATTCTCCACGCACTGACCGACTACATCGCGATCCCGGCGAAGAGCCCCGCGTTCGACCCCGACTGGGCGCAGCGCGGGTATCTCGAGCGGGTCGTCACCGATGCCGCGCAGTGGGCCGAGCGCCAGCCGGTGAAAGGCCTGAAGCTCGAGATCGTGCGCTTGCCCGGCCGCACGCCGGTGATCTTCTTCGAAACGCCTGCGACGCGCTCGGGCAGCACCGACACGATCCTGCTGTACGGCCACCTCGACAAGCAGCCCGAATTCGACGGCTGGCGCGCGGACCTCGGCCCGTGGACACCGAAGTTCGAGAACGGCAAGCTGTACGGCCGCGGCGGCGCGGACGACGGCTATGCGATCTACGCGAGCCTCGCGGCGCTCGGCGCGCTCGACGAGCAGGGCGTCGAACGGCCGCGCTGCGTCGGCCTGATCGAGACCTGCGAGGAGTCGGGCAGCTACGACCTGCTGCCGTACGTCGACGCGCTGCGCGACCGGCTCGGCCAGGTGTCGCTCGTCGTGTGCCTCGATTCGGGCGCGGGCAACTACGACCAGATGTGGCTCACGACGTCGCTGCGCGGGCTGGTGTCCGGCGACCTGCAGGTCGAGGTGCTCGAGGAAGGCGTGCACTCCGGCGTCTTCGGCGGCATCGCGCCGTCGAGCTTCCGCGTGATGCGCCAGCTGTTCGAGCGCCTGGAAGATGCGAAGAATGGCAACCTCCTGCCGGGCGTGTTCCATTGCGAGATTCCCGACAGCCGCGTGCGCGAAGCCGACACGGCCGCCGCGATCCTCGGCGACGCCGTATGGAAGGGGCTGCCGTGGGCATGCGGCGCGGACGGCAAGCCGGTGCTGCCGACCACGACCGATCCGCGCGAGGCGCTGCTGAATTCGACGTGGCGTCCGTCGCTGTCCGTGACGGGCGCGGCCGGTCTGCCGGCGCTCGCCGACGCGGGCAACGTGCTGCGTCCGCGCACCGCGTTCAAGCTGTCGCTGCGCCTGCCGCCGCTCGTCGACGCCGCACAGGCCGTTCAGCAGCTGAAGGAACTGCTCGAACTCGATCCGCCGTACAACGCGAAGGTCACGTTCAAGCCGGACGCGGGCGCCGCGACCGGCTGGAGCGCGCCGGATCTCGCGCCGTGGCTCGCGTCGTCGCTCGACGCCGCGTCGCGTCGCCACTTCGGCGCGGACTGCGCGTACATGGGTCTCGGCGGCACGATCCCGCTGATGAACGTGCTGCAGGCCGGCTTCCCGTCCGCGCAGTTCATGGTGTGCGGCGTGCTCGGGCCGAAATCGAATGCGCACGGCCCGAACGAGTTCCTGCACGTGCCGTACGCGAAGAAGCTGACCGCGGCGGTGGCGGACGTGATCGCGTCCGCGCGCTGAGCGTTCGCGCTGCCTGACCCGAACGGATTCGACCGGATTCACCCGGATTCACCCCGACCTCACGGAGCCTTGCCGATGACCGCGCTGCCGACTTCCGATACCGACCCGCTGAGCATGCGCGCCGAACCGCTGCATGCATTCGTCGCGGCACTCTGGGAGCGGGCCGGCAGCAGCGAGCGCGAGGCGCGGCTCGTTGCCGATCATCTGGTCGGTGCCAATCTGGCGGGGCACGATTCGCACGGGATCGGGATGATCCCGAACTACGTGGCGTCGTGGCGGGAAGGGCAGCTGCAATTGAACGGGCACGCGTCGATCGTTCGCGACGGCGGCGCGGTGCTGACGATCGACGGCGGGCGCGGCTTCGGCCAGGTGATCGCGTTCGAGGCGATGGTCGAAGGGATCGAGCGCGCGCGACGCATGGGCATCTGCGCGATCGGGCTGCGCGACGTCCATCACCTCGGCCGCATCGGGCACTGGGCCGAGCAGTGCGCGCGCTCGGGGCTCGTGTCGTTCCATTTCGTCAACGTGCCGGGTGACCTGCTTGTCGCGCCGCTGCACGGCACCGATCCGCGTTTCGGCACGAATCCGTTCTGCGCCGCGTATCCGCGCGCGGGCCGGCCGCCGCTGCTGCTCGATTTCGCGACGAGCGCGATCGCGTATGGCAAGACGCGGGTGGCATACAACCAGCGCAAGCGCGTGCCGGCCGGGTCGCTGATCGATCATCGCGGCCGGCCGACCGACGATCCGGCAGTCATGCACGAGCAGCCGTTCGGCTCGCTACTGCCGTTCGGACTGCACAAGGGTTATGCGCTGGCGGCGATGTGCGAGATCTTCGGCGGCGCGCTGGTCGGCGGGCATACGACCTACGGCGGCACGCTGCAGAAGACGAGCGCGATCGTCAACGGGATGCTGTCGGTGCTGATCGATCCGAACGCGTTCGACGCGGCCGATGCGGAGCGCGAAGCCGATGCGTTCGTCGAATGGGCGAAGGCGTCGCCGCAGGCGGGCGACGCGCCGGTGCGGATGCCCGGCGAGCCGGAGGAGGCGAGCCGCGCCGCGCGCGGCGCGGACGGCATTCCGGTCGATCGTGCGACGTGGCGGCAGATCCGCGAGAGCGCGGCGGCGGTGGGCTTCGACGACGCGGAACTCGACGTGTGGACGCAGCGCTGCACGGGGCTCGCATGAGCTGGCAATCGGAGAAGGCGCACGGCGAGGAGATCGCGTATCGGCTCGCGCCGCTCGGCAACGTACAGGTCGTGCGGTTCTTCAGCGGCGCCGCGATGCGGCTCGACGGCGTGATGTTCGGTTTCATGTCGCGCGGGTCGCTGTTCCTGCGCGTCGACGACGTGAACCGTCCCGCGTTCGTCGCGGCGGGGATGGGGCCGTTCTCGTATGAGCGTCCCACGCGCACCGTTGCACTCGAGGGCTATTACGAAACGCCGGCCGACGTGCTCGAGGACACGGGCGCGCTGTTCGACTGGTGTCGCGGCGCGTATCGCGCGGCGCTGCTGGCCGGGGCGCCGAAGCGCAAGGCACGGCCGAAGTCGAAGCCGGCGCCGAAACCGGAAGCGACACGCAAGCGCACCTAGCGCCGAGCGTACGGCGGCGCATTTCCTTTCCTTGCTTTCGAGCCACCGCGGGTGCACGCAAGCGCCGGGTTTGACGCACCGCATGTTCCGGCTGCTTCACAACGGCGGCCCCGGCGTTTATGATCGGCGCGATTGTGTCCATGCCCGGCGCAACCCGAGCCGGTCTCGCTGCCGGCCTCGCGAACGGCGCATCGAAAGCCGCGCGAATGATTCCCAACTCATCGTTCCAGACGGAGATAGCCGATGCTCGTCCTGATTCTCGGTTTAGCGATCTTCCTCGGTGTGCATTCGATTCGGATCGTCGCGGACGGCTGGCGATCCGCGACCATCGAGCGGATCGGCGAGAAACGCTGGAAGGGCCCCTATGCGATCGTGTCGATCGTCGGCTTCGTGCTGATCATCTGGGGTTACGGGATTGCGCGCCAGGGCGGGACGCTGCTGTGGGTGTCGCCCGTCGGCATTCGCCATCTCACCGGCATGCTGACCGCGATCGCATTCGTGCTGATCACCGCGTCCTACGTGCCGCGCAACCGCATCAAGACGCTCGTCGGCCATCCGATGGTGGCCGGCGTGATGGTGTGGGCGATCGCGCACCTGCTCGCGAACGGCACGCTGCACGCGGTCGTGCTGTTCGGCGCATTCTTCGTGTGGTCGCTGGTCGATTTCGTCGTGTGGCGCGCGCGCGATCGCCTCGACGGCGTCCGCTATCCGGCCGGCAGGCTGTCGGGCGATGCCGTGACGATCGTCGCCGGGCTCGTTGTCTGGGCCGTCTTCGCGCTGTTCCTGCACGGCCCGCTGATCGGCGTGCGGCCGTTCGGTTGAACGCACCCGCCTGCAAGGATCGAAGCGCTTGGCGCGCAAGTTGTCGCAAGCGTCCGCGACATCGAGGCGGGCGCGTGACTCCACCAGCGCTCGGCGCACGGCCGCTTGCCCATTGATTGCGAATCCGTCGCGACCGACGGCGTGCGTGCCATCCGCGCGCTCGGCGCGTGTGCGTCAGATCGGTTTGACGAACAGCCCGACGGTCAGCGCGGCGCCGATACAGACGATCGCGATCCGCAGCACGCGCTCGTTCACGCGGTGCAGCGCCCACGCACCGAGCAGGCCGCCGACGATCGCGCCGCCGCCGAGCGCGATGGCCTCGCGCCAGTGCAGGTGCGGCGAGGTCAGGAACAGCACGACCGCCGACGCGTTCATCACGCCAGCGAGCGCATTCTTCGTCGACATCGCGTGACGCGGCGACAGGCCAGCCATCGTCAGCGCGGCCATCATCAGGAACCCGATGCCGCCGCCGAAGTAGCCGCCGTAGATCGCGATCAGGAATTGCGAGATCGCGGCGGTGACGGGGCCGAGATGCTGCGTGCCGGCGCCGGGCTTGCGGAAGAAGCTGCCCCATGCGAACACGACCGTCGCGAACAGCACGAGCCACGGCACGAGGTGCGAGAAGATCGACGACGGGGTTTTCAGCAGCAGCAGGCCGCCGAGCGCGCCGCCGACCACGCTGATCGCGAACAGCGCGCGAAACGACAGCTTGCCCGCGCCGCGCACCATGTTCCGGCTCGCCCAGCCCGTCGTGACCTGGCCCGGGAACAGCGCGACCGTCGACGTGATGTTCGCCGCGAGCGGCGACATCCCCGACACGATCAGCGCGGGCAGCGTGACGAACGAGCCGCCACCCGCGAGGGCGTTCTGCAGGCCGGCCCACAGGCCGGCGATGATGATGAGGGCGAGCATCGGTGCGGGAGTGCAGAGGTGGCGGGGCGCGCGCGTACGCGCGGTGGACGCACGATGGTAATGCAGGATCGCGGCGGCGCAAAGCGGGGTGAGCGTGCAGCGTATCGGGTGCGCAGCGGGCACGGTCGATCGACGTGGGCGTTGCATCGGGTCTGCGCACCTTCACGCTTTCATGCCGTCACGGCATCACGCGCACGATCGGTGACGCGTCACGCGGTCGGCCGCGCGCCGGCTTCGTCTGCTGGCGCGTCGCCTTCGACGTCCGGATAGACGATCGTCCCGTCGTCCCGGATCGCCGCGCCGGCCGTGAGGCGCGCGGGCTCCACGCGATTCGGGCCCATGATGTGCAGCACCGTTTCGCCGCGCGCAATCAGGTAATCGGACACGATGCGCCGATGACAGCGCCACCACACGGCTTCCGAACACATGATCGCGCAGCGCTGCCGGTGCCCTTGCGCGATCAGCCGGTCGAGGCCCGTTCGAAACTCGGGCGACAGCGCGTAGTCGGCGTAGCGATGGAAGCTGCGGTTCGTCCAGAAGCCGTTGACCTCGTCGGGCACGCCGCGCGACTTGCCGCGCAGTCCGCCGAGTGCCGCGATGTGCTCGTACGTGATGTCGACCGCGGCCAGTGCGGCGGGGAGCGTTGCTTCGTTGAACTGTGGATTGGTGCGCGAACGCGTCATCTTCCGGATATCGGCCAGCAGCGCGATATCGACCGCGTCGAGCATCCCGACGAACGCGTCGAGCGTGCGGTTCGAATGGCCGATCGTGTAGAACGGGAGCGTCACGTGTCGTCCTTGTCGGCAATGCGTTCGAGCACGCGCCCGCGATGCGCGGCGATGTGGTCGGTGCGATCGCTCTTGATCTCGTATTGCGGATCGTCGGGCGACGCACGGTGGCGATGGCCCTTGTAGTCGAAATCCTGCGTGTGGATCGCGATGATCGTGCCGGTCACGTAACCGGCTTCGGAATTCCAGCGGACGTGGTCGCCCGGCTTGAACGGCGTCGTCATGCGGGGAGCCTCCTTGCCTCGGTGCGGTGTCGTCGGCCGCTGCCGTACGCATTATCGGCGCCGGCCGCGCATGGAGAAAGATACTGAGGGCGGGCGCAAGCGTCATGCCCGCAACCGGCGAGGCTTTCATTTATCTGACGATATGTGCCCTCAAGTCCCCAGAACCAAATCTCACCCACCAAATTTCCGGGGGCATCCATGTCTGAATTGACCGAATCCAGAAGCGTCTGCGGCGTGCAGCCGATCATCGGTTCAATCGATTCGACTGCCGTTCACATCGACGGATGCTCGCTACGCTGCTCGCGTACCAGGCGCACTGCACGCTCTCGGACATCCGGGGAAAACGTGCTTGCCTTCTTGTTCATGGCTCGATTCTCTCAAGAATACGCGCCTCCACCCAATTCGGTGCGGTTCAGTGCCGCTGCGCGCTGATCGGATACGAAGGTCGATCTCACCGTGACTGCCTGCCTCGAGTTGCCGAACGGCGTGCTGGGCCAGATCGCATGCAGCTTCAACACGGCGTTCCCCCGTCACGGCGGATCACGGGAACCGACGGCATCCTCGAGACGACCTTCCTCAACAGCCCGCCGCAAGCCGGGCCGCCCGAGATTCATCTGCGCCGCGGCGTTCCGTCCACGACGCCGCGGGAAACCATCGTGCTGCCGGGCGACAGCGGCCTTCTCGCGGAAACCGAGCGCTTCGTGCGCGCCGTCCGGCCCGGCCGGGAGCCGTGGAACGGCAGCACCGAAGCGGAGTCGGTCGATATGATCGCCACGCTCGAGGCGATCGCGCGCAGCATCCGTTCGGGAACCCGGGAACCCGGGAACCCGGGAACCCGGGAACCCGGGAACGCGTCTTGCGGGATTCACGTCCGTGCAGGCGCTGCAGGCAGCGAATCAGTTGCTCGCCTTGCTTGCGGCAACTGGCGGTGGCTTCTAGAAACGGTCGATCATCCCGAACTGGATTCCGCGCACCGACGCCCCCAGCCACGACGGCGTGAGGCCGATCACGTTCACGCCTTTCAGCGTGAACGCGGCCTGGCCACGGTTATGCAGCCAGGCCGCGCTTGCATAGAGCAGGACGCGCTTCGACAGATCGTATTCGCACGCGGCGCTGAACTGGTCGGCGTCGTTGTCGCCGCCCGACCGGTCACGCAGCCACGTGTACCCCAGCGACGTGCGAAAACGCGCGCTCACCGCATAGCGCGCGGAGGCCGACACGCCGTCGTTGTGGTAGTGGGGCGTTCCGCCGTCGCCATTGAAATACGACAGGAAGCCGGTCACCGGGCCGAATGCATAGGAGGCGCCGCCGAGGTTGGCGCGCAATGCGCCGCTGCCGTGGGTTTGCTGGTGCGCATATGAAATGCGGAGCGGGCCGTCATGCCACGAGAACGTCTCGATGTGGCCTGCCAATCCATTGCCGTCGCCGTCGGTTGGCGCGCGCAACGACGCCATGATCGTGGTCGAGAAGCCATGGACCTCGGGTGAAAGGTACGTGATCGCGTTGCTTTCGTACGGCGTGATTTTCGACAGATTGTCGAGGCCCGACGCGATCGTGCCAGCACCGAACGCATCGAGCTGCCCCTTGAAGGGGATGTAGATCGGCGAATACTGGCGGCCGATCCGCACGGTGCCGTAGCGCGAACTCACGCCGATCCAGGCCTGGCGGTTGAACAACGTGCCGGCGACGGCCTGACTGCCGTCCGTCGAGCCGAAGCCGTTCTCGAGATCGAACAGGATCTTTACGCCGTTGCCGATATCCTCGGCGCCGCGCACGCCGATGCGCGAACCGCGATATGCACCGGAATCCATCCGCGCGACGTAGCCGGAGCCCGGATTCGTGATTTCGATGCTCGTGTCGATCGCACCGTACAGCGTCACGCTGCTTTGTGCATGGACCACGGATGCGTGCGCGGCAATGGCCGCCGCTGCGACACCAATGCGGAGCGCGACACGTGTGCCGGCCGCCGGCCGGCGCGCTCGGCCGTTTTCCGACGCGGCATCGTGACGTCGGGGGCGGGAAGCGGGAAGGGAATGACTCATGGGCAAGGGAGGCGGGCAGCCTCGGCAGTGGGGCGACGCGTCGCGTGCGGCGTGGTGCGGCGAGGGTTGCCGCACCATGCCGCACGCAATCCGGTCGAATCAGGCGCTTACTTGTTGTCCGGCAATGCGTAGGCAACCACGTAGTCGCCTCGATCGGGCGACTGGCGCGCACCACCTGCCGAGATGACGATGTACTGCTTGCCGTTGAGGGTATAGCTCATCGGCGTGCCCTGGCTCCCCACCGGCAAACGTGCTTTCCACACTTCCTTGCCCGTCGAGCTGTCGAACGCGCGCAGGTAATAGTCCTGCGTCGCGGCGAAGAACACGAGGCCGCCGCCCGTCGTGAGCGAGCCGCCGATGGTGGGCATGCCGATCGGCGACGGCATGTGCATCGGCACGCCGTAGAGGCGCGTGTCCTTCACGGTGCCGAGCGGGACTTGCCATGCGATGCTACGTGTTTTCAGGTCGACCGCGGTGAGACTGCCGAACGGCGGCTTCTGGCACGGGATGCCGAGCGGCGAGAAGAAACGGTCCTTCAGCACCGAGTATGGCGTGCCGCCGAGCGGCACCGCACCCATGCCTGCGTTCACCGATTCGTTGCCGTTGGATGTACCGCTGCGGTTCTTTTCCTTTTCCAGATGGACCCAGAGGCCGAGGCGCATGTCGTTCACGTAGATCATGTCCGCGTTCGGATCATACGAGAGGCCGCCCCAGTTCATGCCGCCGAGCGAACCCGGGAAGCTGAGCGAACGATCGGTGTCCGGTGCAGTGAAAAGGCCGTCGTAGCGCATGCCGCGGAAGATCACGCGGCACATCAACTGGTCGATCGGCGTGACGCCCCACATGTCCGAATCCTTGAGCACGTCCGCGCCGATCTGAGGCATGCCGACGGACAGCGGTTGCGTCTTCGAATACGGCTCGTTCGCAATCGACGCGGTCTTGACCGGATGTTCGACGACCTTCGTCAGCGGCTTGCCGGTCGCGCGATCGAGCACGAACAGCTGGCCCATCTTGGTGCCGACGATCAGCGCCGGCACGCGCTTGCCATCTTCCATCGGGAAGTCGATCAGCGTCGGCTGCATCGGCACGTCGTAGTCCCACAGGTCGTGGTGAACGGTCTGGAAGTGCCACTTTTCCGCGCCCGTCGTCGCGTCGAGCGCGAGGATGGATGCACCGTACTTCTCGTCGAGCGCGGTGCGCTTCACGCCCCACAGGTCGATCGCCGCATTGCCCACCGGCATGTAGATCGTGTTCGACGTCGCGTCATAGGTCATCGGCGCCCATACGTTCGGCGTCGAGCGCGTGAAGATCTTGCCCGGTGCCGGCTCCGCGTGATCGTCCGGATTGCCCGGATCGAACGCCCACTTCATCTTGCCGGTCATCACGTCGAAGCCGCGGATCACGCCGCCGGGCATGTCGAGCGACACGTTGTCGGCCACTCGGCCACCCGTGACCACCGTTGTGCCCGCGACCGTCGGCGCCGACGTGAGTTCGTACAGCGGGCTCTTCGCGTTACCGAGGCCGGCCTTCATGTCGACGATGCCGTGATCGCCGAATGCGTCGCAGAGCTTGCCGGTGTCGGCATCGAGTGCGACGAGCTTCGCATCGATCGTGTTCATGAAGATGCGGCGGCGGCACACGGCCGGATCGCCGGACGCGGCGATCGGCAGGACCGGCGTCGAACCGGCGACGGTCGGCTGCACGAGCGGCTTGTCCGCGTCGAAGTAGGCGAGGCCGCGGCAGCGCACCCAGACCGTCGTCTTGGTCGGAAACGCATGGCGCCATTTTTCGGTGCCGGTTGCGGCGTCCACGGCGATCACCGTGTTGTGCGGCGAGCACAGGAACAGCGTCTTGCCGACCTGCAGCGGCGTTTCCTGGTCTTCCGAGCCGCCGCCGTCCGGGCTGAGCGGCGTGTCGCCGGTGTGGAACGTCCATGCGACCTGCAGGTTCTTCACCGTGTCGCGGTTGATCTGCGTGTAGCCCGCGAAGCGGTCGCCGCCGGCCGAGTGACCGTATGCCGTCCAGTCCTCGGTGCCTGCGATGCCCGCCGCCGGCGCGGGCGTCTCGGTGCCGAACGTGCCGTGCGGCACGAACATCCCGTAGACGAACACGCCGTTGCAGGCGAGCAGCACGGCGGCGATGCCCCATGCCGCGCCTCGTGCGGGCGCCTTGCCTTCGGCACGGCGCAGCAGCGGCCAGACCGTCACGAGCAGCATGCCGATCATCGAGAACATGAAGATCCGCGCGTTGAGTGGCCAGAACGCGAAGCCGACTTCCCAGACGGCCCACAGCGCCGTGGCGATCAGCATGACGAGGTAGATCGCGACCGCGCTGGAGCGACGGCGGGCGAGCTGGACGCCGGTCGCGCACAGCGCGAGCCCTGCCAGCAGGTAATACCAGCTACCGCCGCGTGCGAAGAGCATGCCGCCGCCGATGATGAAATAGAGCCCGAGAAGCAGCGAGACCAATCCCGCGGCGATCAGGCCGATTCGGGCCGAAGCATGAATCGGCCCTGCAGTTGATTGCTTGGACATGAGTGTCTTCTATCCGGTTGCGCCTGGGCTGCATCGAAGGCAGGAAGAGGGCGCAGCGGGTGGCCCTGTTCGATCATATGGAGGCGGCGCCGCGTTGCATGCATGCGCGGATGCGGGCTTCGCAGATCCTGATCGTGCAGCCTGGTTAGCTGTAGAAATTAACTAAGCGGTGCATTTTAAGGGCGAGCCGCGGATTTTGCTCGCCCTTTTTTTCTTCGATTGTTGTCTGGATGGTTGAAAGTGTGTTGTCGAATTTCGCGACTGGCGCTAGTCGGGATCGGGGAGCGCTGCGGCGGCGATCACGCGGGAAGCGCGTGGTCTGGAGGGGGGGCGGGAGCGGCGCGTTGACATGATCTCGCTCGAATAGAGCGAGCGTGGGCAGCGGAAGTCGCGCGGCTGGTGCTTGGACAGCGCGGGAGCGGCGTGCCTTTGCGAATGCAGGCAGCGCACGCGGTGCAGCCATTCGGCGTTCACCGTATCACTCTCGAGTCGCCAGCAGAACGGGAGGTTCGGCATACCGTTTGTTGGCCATTCACCTGATAAGAGCATCTGTCCTATCAACGGGCGCGACTCTGTAATCTCGGAAACGGAGTCGCACTCCGGTTGCTGAATCCATTGAGCGCCGGACCTCGGGGCGTGCGCAATGCCCCACCCCGGTTCTTCATTCAGCCGGGTCCCACTGCGGCGCGAACGCCGGGCTGACGAGGCGCTGGTTCTTCGGCAGGCCGCCGATCAGCGCACGATCGGCGTCGTCCAGACCCACGTCGAGCGATGCCAGGTTGGCGAGCTGATTGCGTTGTCCGGCCGCCTTCGGCACGGCGGCCACGTTCGGCTGGTCAAGCAGCCATTTCAGCGCGACCTGGGTCGGCAGCACGCGATGCTTGTCGGCGATCCGCTGCAGCTCCGGAATCTCCGACACGCGGTTGCGCGCGAGCGGGCTGTACGCGATCAGCGCCATGTCGTGCTCGCGCGCGAATTGCAGCAGCCGCGCCTGACCCAGCAGCACGTGGTACTCGACCTGTATCGCGGCCAGCGGTGCCTGCCGGTTTTCAACGACATCGCGCAACAGCGGAAGCGGAAAGTTCGCGACGCCGATCGCCCGGGCGCGTCCTTGCTCCTTGAACGACACGAGCGTGTCGATCGTCTCGGCAAGATTCCAGTCGGGCGCCGGCCAGTGGATCAGGAACAGGTCCACGTAGTCGGAGCGCAGCGCGCGCAACGTGTTGTCGAGCGATTTCCGCATGCGTTCGGGGCTCAACTGGTCCCACCACACTTTGCTGGTCACGTGAATCTGCTCGCGCGGGACGTTCGACGCCGCGATGGCCTCGCCGACCGCCGCTTCGTTCTCGTATGCGGCCGCGGTATCGAGGTGCCGATAACCCGATTCCAGCGCGAGCGCGACCGCGCGCGTGCAGTCGTCGCCGAGCATGGGCCACGTGCCGAGCCCCAGTTTCGGCATGTTCAACGCGTGGCGGTTGACGATACATTGCATGAACGATTCCTCCTCGATGGGTTGAGCCGGCTCGGCTTGCCCGTGCCGTGCCGGCGCGTTCGTCAGCCATGGGCGCTGTCGCAGGTCGAGCGATGCGCGGCGGTCGCGGCCGATGTGCCCGTCGACCCCGCGTCGCGTCGCGCGACGAATTTCGCGATGCGCCAGCCGAATACGATGGCCGGGCCGAGCGTCGTGCCGGGGCCCGGATAGGTGCCGCGGAAGATCGACGCGAGATCGTTGCCGCACGCGAACAGGCCGGGAATCACGCGCCCGTCGACGTCGACCACCTCGCCGTTCGCCGTGCCGCTCAGCCCCGCGCTGCACGCGAGGTCGGCGGGCCATACGGTCACGGCATAGTAGGGCCCGGCGCCGATCGGGCGAATGCACGGGTTCGGCTGTTGCGCCGGGTCGCCATTGAAGCGGCTCATCGGGCTGCTGCCGCGCTGGAACGCCGGATCCTCGCCGTTGGCGGCGTCGCGGTTGTAGGTCGCGACGGTACGCGCCAAGCCGTTCGCATCCACCTGCAATTTCGCTGCCAGCTCGGCCAGCGTCGCGCCCTTGACCAGATAGCCGGCACGCTCGAACGCCGCGATGCGCGCCGCGCTGCGCGCCGGCATCAGCAGGCCGAGGCCATAGGTCCGGATGAACGCCGCATCGACGATCAGATGGGCCGGCACGCTGGGCCCATTGCCGCTGTCGCGCAGCATGCCCATCACAAAGTCGTGATACGAGTCCGACTCGTTGACGAAGCGCTCGCCGCGGCTGTTGACCGCGATGAGGCCGGGTTTCGCGCGATCGAGAATGATGTGCGGCCAGACGCTGTCGCCGTCGCCGCCCGGGGCACGGCGAATCGAGCACGGCATCCACAGCCCCGGGCTGTCGCCGCCGTTTTCGACCCGCGCATCGACGCGCTGCGCGCGGTCGACGCCGTCGCCGGTGTGCGTCGCCGGCGACAGCGACAGCGGCCGGGCCGCGGCGGGGAAGAACTGCTGGCGCAGCGACGGATGGCGCGTGATGCCGCCGGTCGCGAGCACCACGCCGCGCCGCGCGCCGATTCGCCTGCGGCCGCCGTCCGGCGTCGTGACGATGGCGCCGGTGACGCGGCCGTCGTCGCGTACCAGTTCGAGTAGTGGCGTGTCGAAGCGAATCTCGACCTGGCGCTTGAGCAGGCTGTAATAGAGCCGCGCGGCGAGCGCGTTGCCCATTACGAGCTGCGTGCCGCGCGGAAAACGCAGGCGGTCCATCGCATAGCGGCCGACGACCGCGACCGTGCGTTTGAAGTTCGCGGCCGATGCGAACGGCGCGAGCAGCGCATTGAGGTCGGCGCGCGCGACCATCATCCCGCCGAGCCCCATGAACTCCTTGCGAGGCGGGCGCACGCGCGCGAATGCGCGGCCGAGCACGCGCGCATCGAACGGCGCGGGCACGAGCGCCCGCCCGCCATAGGCCGCGCCGGGGCCGTTCACGTAATCGGGATGCGCGGCGGCGGCGACGAACTTGACTTCGCTGATGCGCGCGAGCTCGTCGATCGCATCGGGGCCGCTCTGCAGGAAGGCTTCGCGCGCGTCGTCGCCGCCGCGTGCGCCGACCACCGACTGCAGGAAGCGGCGCGCATCGTCGATGCTGTCGGGCACGCCCGCATCGACGCTCAGGCGGGTGCCCGGCACCCACGTCGTGCCGCCCGACGTGGACGTGATGCCGCCCACCACGGCTGTTTTTTCGCAGACGAGGACCGCGAGCCCCTCGTGATGCGCGACGAGCGCGGCGGTCATGCCCGCCGCCCCCGCGCCGAATACCAGCAGGTCCACTTCCTCGTCCCAGTCCTGTTGCACCGCACCCATGTCCACGTCTCCTTCATGTCGTTCCGTCGCGCGCCCGGATTCGACGCGCGGCGGAAGATGCTCCGATAATTATGGAATGTTATTCCAATAAATAGCAAAGTGGAATAGTGTTCTAAAAATAGGTGAAGCGGCGTGCGGCGACGTTCAGAAGCGGTGCACGATGCCGACGCCGGCCGCGAACTGGCTGCGCGTGGACGACGGCGCCGAGTTGAAGCCGTCGCCGAGCGTGGCGGTCGCGTCGATGATGTGGCCGCTGCCCGTGGTGGCGAACGGGATTCGGCGGGGCGCGCCGCGCACGGCGCTCGCACCCCGCCCGCACGCGCTCAGGCGGCGGTATCGATCAGGAACGCGACCATCCGGTCACAGACCCGCGAGAACATCTGCGTGCCCGTGACGGTTCGGCAGCCGCGGGCACGCGCCGCTTCGATGAACGGCGTGAGCGGCGGCTTCGTGACGACGTCGCCGACGAAGGTGGTGGCCGGCACGCGCGATACGTCGACGGGCGGCGGATCGTCCGCCCGCATGCCCATCGGCGACGCATTGACGATCACGTCGAACGATTCGGGCGCGACGTCCGCGGCGGCGACGCGCACCGTGCCGCGTTGCAGCGTCGCCAGCCGGTCGACCAGCGACGCGGTGCGGGCGGCATCGTTGTCGCGCACGTCGAGCGACGCGACGCCCGCCATCACCAGCGCATGGCCGATCGCCGAGCCTGCGCCGCCCGCGCCGACCAGCAGCGCGCGCTTGCCGCGCAGGTCGCAGCCTGCGTCGCCGAGCGCGGCGACGAAGCCGGTGCCGTCGAACATGCCGCCGTGCCAGCCACCGTCGGCGGTGCGGCGCAGCGTATTGGCCGCGCCGAGGAATGCGGCTTCGTCGGACAGGCTCGTGCAGAACCCGGCGGCGCTGAACTTGTGCGGCACCGTGATGATCACGCCGTCGACGTTGCGCATCGGCGTGATGCCCGCGAAGAACGCCGCGAGATCGTCCGGCGCGACGTGCGCGGGGACGACCAGCGCGTCGAGTCCGGCCTCGCGCAGCGCGGCCGTCACGCCCTTGGGCGAACGGACCTGCGCGATCGGATCGCCGACGATGAAGTGGACACGGGTCGCACCGCTCAGGCCTTCGTCGAGCGAAACCGGGGTGGTCGGGGTCACGGGGGCAATCATGCTGTTTTCATCTCCTGGGTGGAACCGGCTTCGTTGTGTACGATGCCGAGCAATTTCGCCTGGGTGGCGGGGTCCTGTTCGAGCGCGACCGCGCTGCTTTCGTGCGCGACGTGACCGTTGACGAGCACGTATGCTCGATCGGCGATCGGCAGCACCATGTCGGCCTGGTGCTCGACGATCACGACGCTCGCGCGCTCGCGTAGCTTGACGACCGCGTCGAGCACTTCCTGCACGACGGCGGGCGCGAGCCCTTCGAACGGCTCGTCGAGCAGGATGGCCTTCGCCGGCGCCATCAGCGCGCGGGCGATCGCCACCATCTGCCGTTCGCCGCCGGACAGGTGTTCGGCACGCGCATCCTTGCGCGCCGCGAGGCGCGGGAACAGCGTGAACATTTCGTCGACGCTCGCGCCGCCCTTGCGCGCGGCGAGCCGCAGGTTCTCGGCAACCGTGAGGTTGGGGAACAGCCGGCGGCCTTCGGGCACCATCGCGAGCCCGAGGCGATTGATCTCGTGCGCGGGGCGCCCGGTGATGTCGTGGCCGTCGAACACGATGCGCCCGGCCGTGACTTCGGCGACGCCGGTCGCGGCGCGCAACGTCGTCGTCTTGCCAACGCCGTTGCGGCCGAGGATCGCGATGACTTCGCCTTCGTGGAGCGTGAGGTCGATGCCGTCGAGGATCGTGTTGCCGGTGTAACCGGCCTTCACGCCTTCGAGGCGCAGCAGCGGGCGTCGCGCCGGCGCGGCTTCTTCGTGCTGCGCGCCGCGTCGTGCGGCCAGCCGCGCATCGACCGGCCGCTCGCCCTTCGCGTGGCCGAGATAGGCTTCGACCACCTCGGGATGGCGCGCGACTTCGGCGGGCGAGCCGTCCGCGATCAGCCGGCCGCGATGGAGCACGCTGACGCGATCGGAGATCGTCAGCACGCGATCGATGTCGTGCTCGATCAGCAGCACCGCATGATGGTTGGCCAGCTCGCGGATGATCGCCGCCACGCGCACGCGATCGGCCTCGGCAAGCCCCGCGAGCGGTTCGTCGAGCAGCAGCAGGCGCGCGCGGGTCGCGAGCGACAGCGCGATTTCGAGCAGGCGCTGCTCGCCATGCGACAGGCTTTCGCAGCCGTGCGCCGCGCGATCTTCCAGCCCGACCGCCGCGAGCAGCGACCAGGTCAGCGCATTCTGTTCGCCGAGCGTGTGCGCGTCGCGCCACATGCCGAGGCGATCGTGCTGCGCGGCCTGTACGGCCACGCGCACGTTCTCGAACACGGTGAGGTTGCGGAACACGCTGAGGATCTGGAACGAGCGGCTCATGCCGAGCCGCACGCGGCGAAACATCGCGAGCTTCGTCACGTCCCGGCCGTCGAACGTGATCGTGCCGGCCGTCGGCGACAGCACGCCCGTCAGCATGTTGAAGAACGTGGTCTTACCCGCGCCGTTCGGGCCGATGAAGCTGTGCAGCCGGCGCGGATGGACGTCGAGGTCGATCTGTTCGGCGGTCACGAGCGAGCCGAAATGTTTCGACAGCCCGCGCACGCTCAGCACGGGCTTGTCGGAATCGGTGTCGATGCCGCCGGCGCGATACGGCGCGATCGTGTCGGGGCGCGCGGGAATCGTGTCGCGCACGAGGGTCCAGCGCGGGCGTCGCAGCAACCGCTGCACGATGCCGTGGATGCCCTCGGGCGAGAAGAACGCGAACGCGATGATGATCGGCGCGAAGATCAGCCACCAGTGCTCGGTCAGGCTGCTGAGCTTGTCCTCGAGCAGGATGAACGCGATCGCGCCCCACAGCGGCCCGAGAAACTGGTGGACGCCGCCGAGCACGGTCATCAACAGGCTGTCGCCCGCGTGCTCCCAGCTCAGGTTGTTCGCGTATGCGCCTTGCAGCATCAGGCACAGCAGGCCGCCTGCGTAGCCGATCACGGCGGCCGAGATCACGAACGCACGCAGCTTGAGCCGATACGTGTCGTAGCCGAGACTCGCCGCGCGCTGCTCGTTGTCGCGCAACGCCTGCAGCGCCCGCCCGAACGGCGCGTGCACGAGGCGCCACAGCAGATACGCGATGGCGATCACCGTCACGCACGCGAACACGTGGAAGCCGACGGTCGTCGGGAAAGTCGGGCGCGGCACGTTCTGCAGCCCGTTTTCGCCGCCGGTCACATCCGTCCACTTGAATGCGATCTCGAATGCGATCTGCGAACAGGCGAGGGTGAGCAAAGAGAAGTACAGCCCGCGCCGGCGCAACACGATCGCGCCGATCAGCGCGGCCAGCACGGTCGTCACGACCACGCTGGCCGCGAGCGCGAGCAGCTCGTTGCCGAGCACGCGCAGCAGCGACACGGCGACCAGGTACGTGGCCGTGCCGAAGAACACCGATGCGCCGAACGGCACGAGGCCCGTGTACGCGACCAGCAGGTTCACGCCCATTCCGTAGAGCGTGTAGATCGCGATCTGGGTCGCGCGCTCGAGCGGCGTGCCGGTCGCGGTGAGCGCGAGCGACACGAGGACGAGCGCGGTGGTCAGCACCGCGACAGGGTGGCGGGTCAGATAGTCGGGTTTCACTCGAAGCGCTCCCAGCGTTCACCAAACAGCCCGCGAGGGCGGACGAGAAGGACGAGTGCCATCAGCACGTACATGGCGACTGACGAGCCCTCCGGAAAGAACTGGACGGCCAGCGCGGTCACGATGCCGACCAGCAGGCCCGCGACCACGGCGCCGGCGAACGAGCCGAGCCCGCCGATCGTCACGATCACGAAGGCCGGCATCACGGCGGTCGTCGCCATCCCCGGCGTGACCGTGACGAGCGGCGCGGCGAGCACGCCGGCGGCGCCCGCGAGCAGTGCGCCGAGCGCGAAGGCGCCGGTCAGCACGCGCGGCAGGTTGATGCCGAGCAGCCCGACCATTTCCGGATCGCGGCTGCCGGCGCGCAGGATCCGCCCGTACGGCGTGTAGTTCATGAACCACCACAGCACGACGAGGATCGCGACCGTCGCGGCGAGCACGAACAGCCGGTACTTCGTGATCAGCAGCGGCCCGTACACGAGGAAGCCGTTGAGCATTTCGGGCGGGCTGAACGGCAGGCCGCCCGCGCCCCACACGAGGCGCACCAGCGCGGTCAGCAGCAGCGACAGCGCGAACGTGACGATCAGGCCGAGCAGCGGCTCCTTGCCGTACAGGCGTCGGATGAACACCAGTTCGATCAGCACGCCCACCGCCGCGACGACCACCGGCGCGAGCACGACGGCGACCCATCCGAACTGCGTCGACAGCGCGATCGCGAAATAGGCGCCGAGCGCGAACAGCGCGCCATGCGCGAAATTCACGATGCCGAGCAGCCCGCAGATGATCGACAGTCCGATCGCGAGCAATACATAGAGGAATCCCAGCACCAGTCCGTTGGCGACCTGGGACAACAACATTTCAGCCATGCCCTTACTCCAGAGTGCGGCCCGCCGCCGCGCCGCGCCCCGTGGTGACGGGCGAGCGGCGGGCCGCGACGCGCGCGGGATACGCTTGGGGCCGTGTCGATTCGGGCGCCGCCGCCGCAGCGGCGGCGCGCGGGCTCAGCGCGCGGCCATCCGGCAGCCGATCTCCTGGCGCGTGCCGAACAGGCGGTCGAGCTCGGCGGGGTTCTGCGGCACGACGGAGATCGGGTCGAGCCAGTCCCATTTGTCCGCGATCCGGTCCTTCACCTTGAACACGCTCCAGCGCCGCAGCAGCTGGTGGTCCCACGGGCGGAAATTCGCGGGGCCGCTGCCGTCGGTGAGCTGAATGGTTTCCAGGCTCTGCACGATGTCCGCTCCGGACGTGCTCTTCGCGTGGTTGATCGCCTGCAGCAGCGCGCGCGCCGTGAACCAGCCGATCCAGGCCTTGTCGGCCGGCGGCTTGCCGTACTTCGCCGTGTACTTCCTGACGAACGCGACTTCTTCCGGCGAATGGCCCGGCGAGCTGAAATGCCACGGCTTGCCGTAGTAGCCGGTCGCCGCATCGGCGTTGATCGACCACAGATCCGAGTCGCCGATGATCGGGCACGCCACCGGGATCCGGCCTTTCATGCCCATTTCCGCGTATTGCTTCAGGAACGTCGACAGGTCGCCGCCCGGCAGGCCGAGCAGCACGACGTCGGGTTTCGACTGGCGGATCTTCAGGATGAACGAGCTGAAATCTGTGGTGTTGAGCGGCGTGACGTCGGCGCCGGTGATCGAGCCGCCCGACTGCTTCAGCAAATCCGACATCGCCCGCTGGATGTCCTGCCCGTACGCATAGTTCGCGACGAGGAAGTGCCATTTCTTGCCGATCGCGAGCAGCGACGGCGCGAGCGCGCGGCACGCGACGGGCGTCGGGCTCAGCACGCGGAACGTGTACGGGTTGCAGCTGCTGCCGGTGAGCTCGCGCGCCGCGGCGTTCGGTGCGATGTAGGGCGTCTTGGTGCGCCACGCGACCGACGACATCGCCAGCGACGTGCCGCTGTTCGTGCCGCCGATCACCGCGATCGCCTTGTCCTGCTCGACGAGCTTCTGCATGTTCTGCTGCGCCGACTGCGGATTCGGTTCGTCGTACCAGACGAGATCGACGCGCCGGCCGCGCGCCTGGTTGCCCGCGTCGTCGAGCGCGAGCTTCACGCCGTTCGCGATCACCTCGCCCTGTTCGGTCCACACGCCCTGCTTGGCCATCAGCAGGCCCAGCTTCAGCGGCTGCTCGCCCTGCGCGCGCACGATCGCCGGCGCGGCGAGCGCCGCCGCACCGCCCGCGAGCGCCTTGCCCGCGGTGACGAGCCACGCGCGGCGCGACAACGCCGGGCTGTCGGGCGCGTCCGCCGGGTGGCTGGAAAGGGTGTCGTTCTGCTCGTGCTGGTCAGTCATGTGTCTGGCCTCCTGTTTCCTGGTCAAGGTCGATTCCGCGCGGTCCTTGGGCAGGCCGCGCGACACGTGTCGAATTTTTTCGTGAATTCTGGTTTGAAGTGGAATAGCATTCAACAATCAAAGGAGATTTCAATAAATCGGGGTATTCACCCGGTCGGTCCGGAATGCGAACGACACGACGCGATGCGGACGCCCCGAACAACGGAGATGAAGCGATGGCAAGAAGACGGCTGGCAGTGATCGGTGCGGGCGCAATCGGGCGGATGCACGTGGAGCGCGCGCGCATGCACGCGCAGGTGGAAGTGGTGGCGATCGCCGATCCATCGCCGGCGGCCGAACAGTTCGCGCGTGCCGAGGGGGTACGCGGGTTCGCCGATTACGCGACGATGCTCGACGCGGTGCGCCCGGACGGCGCGATCGTCGCGACGCCGAATGCGACACATGTGGAGGTCGGCCTTGCGTGCATCGCGCGCGGCGTGCCGGCGTTGATCGAGAAGCCGGTATCGGACAGCGTCGCGGCGGCAGCCGAGCTGGGACGCGCCGCACGCGAAGCCGGCGTGCCGCTGTTGGTCGGCCACCATCGCCGCCACAATCCGATCCTGCGGCGCGCGCGAGAGATCGTGCAGTCGGGGCGGCTCGGCAAGCCGGTCGCGGCCAATGCGCTCGCGACCTTCTACAAACCCGACGCGTATTTCGAGGTCGAGTGGCGCCGTCGCGCGGGCGGCGGCCCCGTGCTGATCAACCTGATCCACGACATCGACATCATGCGGTTCCTGCTCGGCGAGATCGTCGAGGTGCAGGCCCAGGCGTCCAATCGCGTGCGCGGCTTCGACGTGGAAGACACGGCCGCCGTGCTCCTTCGCTTCGACAGCGGCGCGCTCGGCACGCTGGCCGTGTCCGATTGCGCGGCGTCACCCTGGAACTGGGATCTCGCGGCGGGCGAGGCCTCGCACTATCCGCGCCAGCAGGTGAACACGCATTTCCTGATCGGCACGGATGCATCGCTCACGATGCCGCAACTCGATCTGTGGGAATACCGCAGCGGGAAGGGCTGGCACGATCCGTTGACGGTCGAGCGCTGCACGCCGCATGGCGCCGATCCGTATCACGAGCAGTTGCGCCACTTCGCGGCGGTGATCGCGGGCGACGAGGCGCCGCTTTGTTCGGCCGACGACGCCGCGCGCACGCTCGCGGCGACGCTCGCCGTGCATCGTGCGGCAGCGACGCGCACGGGCGTTGTGCCCGCGGACGTCGCGGCATAGCCGCGGGGGCGTGCGCCGGCCTAGCGCTGGCGCCGGTAGAACGCCACCGTCTGCCGCAGGCCGTCGTCGAGCGCGGTCCGCGGCAGGCCGGGCAGCAGGCGCCCGAGCGCGGGGTCGTCGGGGAACGCCGTCGCGATCGGCAGCGGCGGCCCGCCGGCATCGAGGTGCGCACCCGGCACGATGGCCGCGATCCGCTCGATCAGCGTGTTCACCGGGGTGATCTCGCCCGCGAGCGTGAACGCGTGCGCGCCGTCGATCTCGGCCAGCAGCGCGGCCTCGTAGGCGGCGGCGACGTCGTCGGCGAACACGAGGCCCGTCGTGCCGGTAAACGGAATCGTGTAGCGCTCGCCGCGCGCGGCCGCCCGGCACGCCAGGCTCGGCCCCGCGCTCGATCCGGTCTCGCGCCCGGCGCCATAGACGACGAGCGGACGGAAGCCCACGCTCGCGATCCCGTGGTCGTGCCAGTACGCGCGCGCCGATCCTTCGCACGCCAGCTTGAACGCACCGTAGTGGGTTTGCGGTAGCGGCACGGCGCCGTCGTCGGGGCCGAATACGCCGGCGCTGCTCGCATAGAGCACGCGTTGCATCCCGGACGCGCGGGCGGCCTCGAATACGTTCAGCGTGCCGACCAGGTTGACTCGCGCGCCGCGCACGGGATCGGCCGCGCAGTCCGTCGTAAGGATGCCCGCGAGATGGATCACCGCGTCGCAGCCGTCGAATGCGCGTGCCGTGGCGGCCGCGTCGGCGATGTCGCCGGTGCGCCACTGCACGGCCGCGGCGCGCTCTGGCGCGAGCGCCTCGACGAGGCGCGGGTTCGTGCGCACGTCGAAACTCACGCATTCCATGCCGCGCGCGAGCAGCCTCCTGATGATCCATGCGCCGAGAAAACCGCTGCCACCCGTTACCAGTACTCGCATTGCGCTGCCTCCCTTTCGTTAAAGTCTTTGCTAAACCCGATTTAGTGGAATAGTATTCCACTTCGAAAGAATATTCCATAGACGTCGCGATCGGGTCGCATCCGGCGTTGGAGACACTGAACGGGCAGATTGAACATGAAGCGTGAACCGATACTCGATTGCGACGTGCTGGTACTGGGCTCCGGTGCGGGCGGCCTCGCGGCGGCGGTCACGGCGGCGGCGCAGGGCCTGCGCGTGATCGTCGCCGAGAAGGAGGCCGTGTTTGGCGGCACGACCGCGTGGTCGGGCGGATGGATGTGGATTCCACGCAATCCGCTCGCGGCGCGGGCCGGCATTCGCGAGGACATCGAGGTGCCGCGCACGTATCTGAAGAACGAACTGGGCGCGCAGTTCGATGCGGCGAAGGCCGATGCGCTGCTTGAACGCGGCCCGGAGATGGTCGAATTCTTCGAGCGGAACACGGCCGTGCGCTTCGTCGACGGCAACCGCATTCCCGATTTCCACACCACGCCGGGTGCCGGCACGGGCGGGCGCTCGGTCTGCGCGATGCCGTTCGACGGTCGCGAGCTGGGCCCGCTGATCGACCGGTTGCGCGAGCCGCTGTCGGTGACGACGCTCAAGGGGATGGCGCTCGCGTCCGGCCAGGATCTCGCGCATTTCTATCGCGCCACGCGCGCGCTGAAGTCGGCGCTGCATGTCGGCCGCCGGCTGGCCGCGTTCGGGTGGCACAAGTTGCGCTACGGGCGCTCGATGCATCTGGTGAACGGCAATGCGCTCGTCGCGCGCCTGCTGAAATCGGCGGCCGATCTCGGGGTCGACCTGCGCACGAACGCGAAGGCGATCGGCCTGGTGCGCGATGACGCACGCGTGACCGGCGCACGCGTGGCGATCGACGGCATCGTGCACGAGGTGCGCGCGGCGCGCGGCGTCGTGCTGGCTTGCGGCGGTTTCCCGCACGATCAGGCGCGGCGCGCGCAGACGTTCGCCTATACGCCGTCGGGCCGCGAACACTGGTCGGCGGCGCCGCGTTGCAATACCGGCGACGGGATCCGGCTCGGCGAATCGATCGGCGCGCATTTCGACCGGTCGCTCGATGCGCCGGCGGCGTGGGCGCCCGTCTCGCTGGTGCCGCAGCCGGGCGGCGATGCGGTCGCGTTTCCGCATCTGATCGAGCGCGCGAAGCCGGGCGTGATCGCGGTGACGTGCGCGGGCAAGCGCTTCGTGAACGAGGCGTCGTCGTATCACGACTTCATTTCCGCGCTGCTCGACACGACGCCGGCCGGTGAAGAAGTGTGCGCGTGGCTCGTTTGCGACCATCGCTTTCAGCGGCGCTACGGGCTCGGTTTCTCGAAGCCGTTTCCGTTCCCGACCGGCCCGTACCGGCGCTCCGGCTATCTCAAGCGCGGCGCGACGCTCGATGCGCTCGCGCGCGAATGCGGAATCGACGCAGCCTCGCTGGCGGACACGGTATCGGCCTACAACCAGTACGCGAAGCAAGGCTGCGATCCGGCGTTTCACAAGGGCTCGACACCGTACAACCGCGTGCAGGGCGACGCCGACCAGCAGCCGAACCCGTGTCTCGCGCCAATCGAAGCGGGGCCGTTCTATGCGGTGAAGCTGTTGCCCGGCAGCCTTGGCACGTTCGCGGGCCTGGCCACCGATCGCGATGCACGCGCGCTCGACTCAGCCGGCCGCGCCATCGCCGGCCTCTACGCGGTCGGCAACGATTCGGCCAGCATGATGGGCGGCTGCTATCCCAGCGGCGGCATCACACTCGGTCCGGCGATGACGTTCGGTTATCTCGCCGGCCTTTCTCTCGCCGACGCCGCGCCCGAACCCGCGCGTGCCGGCATCGATTCATCCTCGAGGACAATGCAATGACACTGTATGACGTAGTGACGCTCACGGTGAAGATCGGCGCGAACGCGCAGGTCTTCGAAGGGATTCAGGCCAGCGGCGATCCGCAGGGCGGCAAGCTGCTCGGCGCGTGGTATTCGGACATCGGCACGCTCGGCCAGGTGCTGGTGCTGCGCGGCTATGAATCGGAGGCCGCGCTCGTCGGCGAGCGCAAGCGGATGCTGCTCGAAGGCAACCCCTTCGGCTGCGGCGAATCCATCATCGACGTGAAGACGGCCAGCTATGCGCTGTTCCCGTTCCTGCCGCCGATCGAACCGGCCGTGCACGGCGGCATCTACGAGATGCGCGTGTACGGCACGAAGCTCGGCAGCCTGCAGCACACGATCGATGTGTGGGAACAGGCGGTGCCGGAGCGCACCCGGCGCTCGCCGCTGGTCGGCGCGATGTATGCGCTCGACGGCGATACGCCGCGCTTCCTGAACATCTGGCCGTATGCGAGCGTGGACGAGCGTTCGCGCATTCGCGCCGAGGCGGTCAAGGACGGCATCTGGCCGCCGAAGGGCGGCCCGGCCCATCTCACGACCATGGAGTCGACGATCTGCGTGCCCGCGCCGTTCTCGCCGTTGCGCTGAACCTGCCGCGTGTTACGCCATGACGCTCAAGGAGACGATATGACCCAGCCTCAATCCCGCGCGCTGTCGCTGTCGGCGCTGACCGTGCTCGAACTGAGTCCGCCGCAGATGGTGCAATGCGCCGTCGACGCGGGCTACGACTACGTCGGCCTGCGACTGCTGCCGGCCACCGACACCGAGGTTCGCCACGAGATCATCGGCGATACGCGGCTCAAGCGCGAAACGCTCGCGGTCCTGCGCGATACCGGCATGCGCGTGCTCGACGTCGAGATCGTGCGGCTGAAGCCCGATACCGACGTGACGCACTACCTGCCGATGCTCGAAACGGCGGCGGAACTCGGCGCGCGCTACGTCCTCGTGGCCGGCAACGATACCGACGAAGCGCGCACCATCGACCGGCTCGGCCGGCTGTGCGACCTGGCCGCGCCGCTCGGCCTGTTGCCGTCGCTGGAGCCGATGCCGTGGACCGACGTGAAGGACATCGGCGCCGGGGCGCGCATCGTCGACGCGTGCGGCCGACGCAACACCGGGCTGATCGTCGACCCGATCCACTTCGATCGTGCCGGTTCGTCGCCCGACGCGTTGCGGGCGTTGCCGCACGCGTACTTCGGCTACGTGCAGTTCTGCGATGCGCCGGCCGAGCGGCCGACCGACGTCGACACGCTGCTGTTCCAGGCACGCTGCGCGCGGATGGTGCCGGGCGAAGGCGGCCTCGATCTCGCGGGCATCCTGCGCGCGCTGCCCGCTCACTTGCCGGTGAGCGTCGAGGTGCCGAACGAAGCGTGGGCGAAGACGACGCCGGCCGTCGAGCGGGCGCGCCGCTTGCGCGAGGCCACCGTTGCCGTGATCGACGCGGCGGCCGTGCCGGCCTGAGCACACGCCGGCCGCCTTCGCGACCCAACGGGCCCGATCGGCGCCAGGCATCGTGCCGGCGCGCGGATCGGGCATTCGACACGACGACAAGAACAACATTTCCGGAGACATCAGCATGACTTCCTCGCAGACGGCCCGAAAGCCGAAGCAGACTATTCAGGATCGCGAATCGAAAGACGCGCGCTCGCTCGACGTTCAACAGTTTCTCGATACGCGGCCGGTGGGCGCGTTCCAGTGGCTCGTGCTGTTGTTGTGCATGCTGATCGTGATGCTCGACGGGCTCGACACGGTGATGATCGGCTTCATCGCGCCGTCGATTTCCAGCGCGTGGTCGATTCCGCGCGACGCGCTGGGGCCGGTAATGAGCGGCGGCCTGCTCGGTCTCGCATTCGGCGCGCTCACGGCCGGCCCGATGTCCGACCGCTTCGGCCGCAAGACGGTGATGGTCAGCGCGGTGGCGTTCTTTGGCATCTGGAGCATTGCGTCGGCGTTTGCGACGGGCGTGGTGTCGCTGACGGTGCTGCGCTTTTTGACCGGCATCGGCCTGGGCGCGTCGATGCCGAACGCAGCCACGCTGATGGCCGAATATGCGCCGCCGCGGCGGCGCGCGCTGATGGTGACGGCCGTGTTCTGCGGCTTCACCTTCGGTGCGGCAGGCGGCGGCTTCGTGAGCGCGTGGCTGATTGAAACGTGGGGCTGGCATTCGGTTCTGCTGCTCGGCGGCGTGCTGCCGATTGCGTACGTGCCCATCCTCGTCAAATGGCTGCCGGAATCCGCGCGCTATCTCGCGCTGTCGGAGCAGCGCCGCGCACGGCTCATCGGCGTGCTGAACCGCGTGCAGCCCGGCGTTGCCGACGCGCGCACGCGCTTCGTGTCGGCCGAGCCGGTGCGCGATGCGCGCAGCCCCGTCCGCGCGATTCTGTCGCGCGAACATGCGTTCGGCACGGTGATGCTGTGGATCTGCTACTTCGCGGGCTTGCTGACCGTGTATCTGCTCGGCAACTGGTTGCCGACGCTGATCCGCGGGCTCGGGTTTTCGCTGGCCGAGGCCGCGATCGTCGGCGCGCTGTTCCAGGCGGGCGGCACGGTCGGCTCGCTGCTGATCGGGTGGCAGATGGACCGTTTCAATCCGCACGCGGCGCTTGGCGCGACCGTGCTCGCCGGCGGCGCGCTTGCCTGGTACATGGGCGTGTCGGCCCATCCGTTCACGGTGATCTGCGTACTGGCGTTCGGCATCGGCTACTGCATGAACGGTTCGAATACGGGCTTCTGCGCGCTGGCGGCCGGCTCCTATCCGACCGAGATGCGGGCCACCGGGACCAGCTGGATGCTCGGCGTCGGCCGTTTCGGCGGCATTGCGGGCGCGATGCTGGGCGCGGCCATGCTCCATGCGAACTGGAGCTTCGGCCAGGTCTTCGCGGCGCTTGCGGTGCCGGCGGCCGTGGGCGGCGCAGCGGTGCTGCTCAAGGGCGCGCGCCATCGCGGCACGTTCGTGGCCGTGAGCGGGGCGGCCGGCCATTGATGGCGGGCGCGGCGCCGCGGCCACGGTCTCGGCGCCGCGCAAATTCGCTTGAATTCCAGTATGGAATTATGTTCTTATTTGACATTCACCATACGGACGAGAAAGCGCCATGGCAGGAAACCTCGAGCGTGCGCTCGCAGTGCTGGAATTGCTGGCAAAGAACGGCGGCCGCATGCCGCTGGCCACCATTGCAGATACGCTGAACATTCCCCGCAGCGGCACGCATCGCCTGCTGTCGATGCTGATCGATGAAGGGTTCGTGCGTCAGGATGAAGAGCACGGCGAGTATATGCTGGCGCTGAAGCTGGTGTCGCTCGCGCTGATCTACCTGTCGACGAGCGGGGTGTTCGACATTTCCCAGCCGGTGCTCGATCGCCTGGCCGAGTCGTCCGGCGAACTGGCGCGGCTCGGTGTGGTCGAGGACGATCACATCACGTTCGTCGGCAAGGCGCAGGGTGCGAAATCCGGGCTGCGTTACGACCCGGACATGGGCAGCCAGCCGCCGCTGCATTGCACCGCGAGCGGCCAGGCATGGCTCGCGACGCTGCCCGACGAGCGCGCGATCGAGCTGGTGTCGAAGCAGGGCGGGCTCAGCGCGAAGACGCAGAACGTGCCGCGCGCGCCGAAGACCATCCAGCAATTCCTGAAGGACCTGAAGGGTGCGCGCGAGCGTGGCTACGGCGTGGCGATCGAGACGTACGAGATCGGTATGACGTCGATCGCGGCAGCGGTGCGTAATCCCGTGACGAACGAAGTAGTCGGCATCGTGAGCCTCGCCGGCCCGACAAGCCGCTTGCCGGAATCCCGGCTGAAAGAGCTCGCACCGCTGTTGCTCGCCTCTGCGGCTGACATGAGCGCGGCCACGCTTGGTTCGCCCTGGTTCAAGCGGACGGCACTGGCGTCGACGCAAGCCTCACCGATTGCGACTGCGAAGGCGGCACCGCGCGGGCGCTCGTCGAAGCGTTAGGGGGCTTCGCAAAGCGGCGTTGCACCGGCTGCGCGCTGGTGCATGGCCGCCGCATTCGAATGTTGACCATCATCGATATGTGGAACCGGGCGTGCCCGCACATCGAGGTCGACTTCTCGCTGACGGGTGTTCGCGTGACGCGTGTGCTCGAGCAGTCGCGGCAGCGAGGACGGCGCCCCAATCTGATTCAGGTGGATAACGGCCCGGAGTTCGTCAGCAGGGCGCTCGACGCCTGGGCACACGAGCACGGCGTAAAACCGCAGTTCATTCGGCCCGGCAAACCGGTGGAGAACGCTCACATCGAGAGCTTCAACGGCCGACTGCGTGAAGAGTGTTTGAATCAGCATGCGTTCGTCAGTCTCGACGATGTACGCAGGCGAATCGAAGCGTGGCGCGCGACTACAACTCGGTGCGTCCGCATAGTGCGTTGGGGCAATTGGCGCCGGACCAATTCGGGCAATTGCATCAACCGAAAACCGCCGAGACCATTAACTTACGAACGGTGTACTCGGCGGGGTAAGGTCACCTCGGACTCCAGGGTCACGTCGGATTTCCTCGGACTTCATTCTCCCGCTTGCTCTCGTGAAATTGTCGTGCTAATTTTTCATGAAATTTGGCGATGAAAATTTCACGGGAATCCGCATGTTCGTGCAGTCCGACCGTCACGTCGCAAGCTACTACGCCGGCACTTATCCGGCGCCGATTTCGCGGCGGCCTGAACTGGACGAACGCATCGACGCCGACGTACTGGTCGTCGGCGCGGGCTTCAGCGGGCTGCATACGGCATTGCGCCTCGCGCTCGCGGGCAAGCGCGTGGTCGTGCTCGAAGCGAGTCGCGTCGCGTGGGCCGCATCGGGCCGCAACGGCGGACAGGCGCTGCTCGGCTGGTCGTGCGACATGCAGCCGCTCGAGGATTCGCTCGGCCGCGACGGCGCGCGCGTGCTGTGGGACAGCATGCGCTGGGCCGCGGCCGAAGTGCGCGAACTGCCCGCGCGGCACGGCTTCGACATCGACTACCGGCCCGGCAGTCTGTGGGCCGCGGTGCGGCCGCGTCGCGTCGCGATGCTCGCGCAGGCCCGCGACGAGGCAGCGCAGCGCTGGGGCTACGACCGCCTGCGCGTGATCGGGCAGGACGAGATGCCCGAGTGGATCGGCAGCGCGCGCTATCTCGCCGCGCTCCACGATCCCGAGGCCGGCCATCTGAATCCACTGAAGCTCGCGCTCGGTCTCGCGCAGACGATCGAACGGGCCGGCGGCCGCATCTTCGAGCAAAGCCGCGTGCTCGAGTATCGCGAGACCGAGGGCGGTCACGTTGCCCGCACCGCGCACGGCGAGGTGCGCGCGGACGTGCTGGTGCTCGCGTGCAACGCGTATGTCGACCGGCTCGATCCCGAACTGTCGCGCCGGTTGCTGCCGGTCGGCACCTACCAGGTCGCGACCGCGCCGCTCGCGCCGGACGTCGCACGCTCGCTGCTGCCGCGCAACAGTTGCGTGATCGACAACCAGTTCGTGCCCGACTACTTTCGCCTCAGCCCGGACAACCGCCTGCTGTTCGGCGGCGGCTGCACGTATCTCGGCGGGATTCCGGCCGACATCGCGGCCGCGACGCGCCCGCACCTTGAACGCGTGTTCCCGCAACTGGCCGGCGTGTCGCTCGACTACGCGTGGGGTGGCCACATCGACATCAGCATGCGACGCACGCCGGACATCGGCCGTCGCGGCCAGCGTTTCTGGCTGCAGGGCTTCTCGGGGCACGGTGTGTTGCCGACGCTCGCCGGCGCGCGCGCGGTCGCCGACGCCGTGCTCGGCGACGATCGCCTGCTCGCGCTGTACCAGCGCATCCGCAACCCGCGCTTCCCGGGCGGCGACCGCCTCGCCGCGCCGCTGGAAGCGATCGGCAAGGCCTGGTACCGTTTGCGCGATACCGTCTGACGCACCGGAATCCATCATGAACGAGCAGGAAGAGATAGAAAGTCTGGCGATCCTGATCCGCGATCTGCGCAAGCATCGCAAGGTCACGCTCAACGATCTCGCGGAACGAATCGGCCGCTCCGTCGGCTTTCTATCGCAGGTCGAGCGCGGGCTGTCGCGCCCGACGGTCGCGGATCTCACCGCGATCGGCGAGGCGCTCGGCGTGCCGACCACGTATTTCTACAGCCTCAGCAAACCGCGCAGCGTGCCGTGGGTCACGCGGCCCGACGAGCGGCGCACCGTGTATTACGCGGCCGGCATCACGGACATCCTCGTGTCGCCGAACATGCGTTCGCGCTTCTCGATCCTGGAGAGTCATCTCGCGCCCGGGGCGAGCAGCGGCGAGCGCTCCGTCGACGACAGCGACGAGCAGGGCGGCTTCGTGCTCGAAGGCGAGCTGACGATCTGGATCGACGGCGACGACACACCCATCACGCTCGGCCCGAACGACGCATTCCAGCTTCCCGCGCACAAGCGGTTCCGTTACGCGAACCTGGGCGATGCCCCGGCGCGCGTGATCTGGGTGTTCACCTGAGTTTGTCGGCCGGCGGCCCGAGGGGCCGTCTCGCCGTGTTGCCGGTTTGCAGTACTGATCGATATCGGGCATGTGACGTGCCGCATGCCGGTGAGTCCGGTTCGCCGCGTTGCGGCACCGCCATACAAGACATGGAAAGGATGAGACATGGCTGACGTCGTTCCCGTGCTGGTCGATGAAATCCGCGCATTCCGGCAGGCGCATCCCGAGATCGGTTATGTCGACCTGATCTGTCTCGACCTGCCGGGCCATTTCTACGGCAAGCGCTATCCGATCGATGCGCTCGAGAAGGTCGCGTCGGGTTCGCTGCTGAAGCTGCCGCAGAACTGCGTGCTGCTCGGCACGCAGGGCGGCCTCTACAAGATCGGCGATTACTGTTTCAACGACGGCGACCCGGACGCGCCGCGTCGCCTGATTCCAGGCACGCTGAAGCCGGTGCGCTGGGAGCGGAAGCCGCTCGCGCAGATGCTGATCAGCTCCGATGGCACGGATGCGCCGATCGAGTTCGAGCCGCGCGAAGTGCTGGCGCGCGTGCTTCGGCGGTTCGCGGCACGCGGCATCCGGCCGGTCGTCGCGTTCGAGCTCGAGTTCTATCTGTTCGCCGCGCAGCTCGCGGACGGGATGCCGCAGTATCCGCGCGATCGCTTGAGCGACGACCGCGACGACCAGCCGAACATGCACATCGAACGCCTGTCGCGGTTTTCCGACGTGCTGCACGAGATGGTCGAGGCCGCGTGCGAGCAGGGCGTCGACGCGACGGTGATCACGGCGGAGCTCGGGCCCGGCCAGTTCGAGATCAACTTCGGCCATACCGACGACGCGTTGCGCGCGGCCGACTGGTCGGCGCTGTTCTGCCGCAGCACGCGCGGCGTCGCGTTGCAGCACGGCTATCGCGCGAGCTTCATGGGCAAGCCGTATCTGCATGCGCCGGGCAGCGGGATGCATGTGCACGTGAGCCTGTACGACGACGCGGGCCGCAACCTGCTCGCCGCGGATGGGCAGCGGCCGCTACGGCATGCGGTGGCCGGCTGCCTCGAGCTGCTGCCGCACTGCATGCCGGTGTTCGCGCCGAATCACAATGCGTTCCGGCGCTATGGATCGATGGTGAACGCGGCGAGCCGTGCAAGCTGGGGCTTCGAGGATCGCGACGCGTGCATCCGGATTCCGGAATCGGATGCGCGCAATCTGCGGATCGAGCATCGGCTCGCGAGCGCGGACGCGAATCCGTACCTCGTGCTCGCGGCGATCCTCAGCGGGATGGAGCACGGGCTCGACGCACGGATCGAGCCGATCGCGCCGCTGAACGACGATCGCGGCAGCGGGATCGATTTTCCGAAGGAGATGCTGTCGGCCGTCGCGGCGATGCAGGATCACGCGGCCGTGCGTGAAGGGCTCGGCAGTGAATTCGTGATGGTGTATTGCGAGAACAAGCGGCAGGAGGAGCTGGATTTTCGCAACGAGATCGGGGCGCGGGAGTATCGGTGGTTTCTGTAGGACGCACGGGGGCAGGGATGTCCGCGTGACGATGCGTTTGATGTCGACGACGACCATGCGCGCATGACTGCCGCCGTCGAGTGACGTGTCAGGCTCTTATCGATCTCGCCCCTGCATCATCGGCAGGCCCGCTCCCCACGCGTTCGCGAGCGCTTCGATTTCGGCGATCGGATCGACCTGTCGCGCGGCTTCGTGCATGTCGTTGCCGAACAACCGGTGAGCGAACTCGCGTGCGCGCAGCGTGATCGTCGCGGTTTTACGGCTGCGGCGCAGCGTGAACGCCACGAGTGCGGCGTCGAGGCCGCGACCGTTGCCTTTGCCATGCTCGTCGAGACATTGGGCGAGATGCCACGCGTCTTCGAGTGCCTGGCATGCGCCCTGTCCGGAGGTGGGGAGTGGCGCGTGCGCGGCATCGCCGATCAGCAGCACATTGCCGCGATGCCATACATCGACCGGATCGAGATCGTGCACGTGGATCTTCGCGATCGTGTTGGGTGGCGTTGCGCGCATCACCTCCGCGATGGGTGCCGGCCAGCCATCGAACAGACGTTCCAGTAGCGGGCCGGGATCATCCGGCGCTGCATCGTCGCCGTAGCGGCTGTCGTCGAATTCGGCCTCGGCCCGGGCCGCCGCCCAGTACATGCGATGCCGATCCAGCGCGACGATGCCGAATCGTTCGCGCTGGCCCCAGTAGTCGAATATCGACACGTCGTCGACCAGCGGCACGTCGCCGTGCGCCACGCCGATCCAGTTGACGAATCCCTGATAGACGGGTGTGGCGTCCCCAGCCACATGGCGTCGCGCGACGGAGTTCATGCGGCCGTCCGCGCCGATCACGAGATCGGGGGCGATCGTCGCGCTGTTGTCGAAATGAACGACGGCGCGGCCGTCGGGGCCGGCGTCGATGGCTGTTGCACAGTGGCCGAAGCGGACGTCGATGTCGTGTGCCGCGACGTGTCGGGCCAGCACGGCCTGCAGGTCGCGCCGCAGTATTGCGCGCGTCGGAAAACCCATGTGTCGGTCGAGTTCGCCGATATCGACGTGCTTGAACGGAGTGCCATGCCGGTCCATGCACCGCATCGCGCGCAGGTGGCCGCTGACTTCGACGATGTCGGGCAGGAGGCCGAGCTGCTCGAGCACGAAGCAGGCATTCGGCCATAGGACGACGCCGGCGCCCATCGTCGTCTCGGACGGCCTGCGTTCGTAGACCCGTATCCGATGTCCGTGCCCGGCAAGCGCAAGCGCGGTGCTCATGCCGGCCACGCCGGCGCCGAGAATGGCGATATCCATATTGATGCTCCGGTAGGTGCGTGCGCGTGCTCGCGTCGGCGCGGATTCGTGCCGGCGGCCGCGCCTTGACTGGATCCACATCGTAATTTACGGTCACGAACGGGATAAGCCGCGAAAAACGGCGAGCTTTGATACCTGAAACGGGATAATGATGCGCAGCAAGCTGGATCTGAACGCGGTGCGCGTGTTCGTGTCGGTCGTCGACGAAGGCAGCTTTGCCGGCGCCGCACGCGTACTGTCGATACCCGGTTCCAACGTGAGCCGCCATGTGGCGCAGCTGGAATCGAGGCTCGGCGTGCGGCTGCTGGAGCGCAGCACGCGGCACTTGCGCATGACGGAGGCCGGACGCCTGTTGCACGAGCGCGCAAAGCCGATGCTCGATGCGCTGACGCATGCTGAATTCGAACTGACCTCGCAGCAGACGGAATTACGCGGCGTGCTGAAGCTATGCGTGCCCGGCGAGATCGGGCCGCGTATGCTCGGGCCGATCGTCGCGGAATTCGCGAGCCGCCACCCGCGTGTCGAAATCGATTGCGACACGCGCCTCGCGGGCGTCCCGACGCTGCGCGACGATATCGACCTGTCGATCATCGTCAATCGCGGAAGGCTGGACGACAGCGCGTTCGTCGTCAGGCCGCTCGTCAGCTTGCCGAGCGTCGTCGTGGCTGCGCCGTCGCTGATCGAACGCACGGGCATGCCGACGCGGACGGAGCAGCTCAGGCAGTTGCCGTGCATCACGACGCTGAGCACGCTGAAAGGGCAGCCGTGGCAGTTCGCCGACGGCGACGGGCGGATTCACAAGATTCCGGTCACCAGCCGGTATCGCGTCAATAGCGGGGAAATGGCGGGTCTGGCGGCGGTGAACGGGATCGGCTTCGCGATTCTCGTCGAACGCGGATGCGCGGCCGAACTGGCTGCCGGGCGGCTGGTGCGCGTGCCGCTGGAGATGGTGCCGGCGCCGCTCGAACTGCTGGCGGCCTATTCGAGCCGCAATTCCGTCAACGCGAAGATTCGCGCGTTGCTGCAGTTGATGCAGGCGCGGCTTGCGGTGGCGGAAGCGATGCCGTCATGACGATCGCTTCAGCAGTGCGCGCCAGTAGCGCACTTCGTCGATCGGCGCACCGTCGATCTCGAACGTCTTGATGTCGTCTTCGGCGACGAAACCCTCGCGTTCGTAGAACGCGCGGGCGCGATGGTTCTTGACCAGCACCCACAGCGACACCCATTCATGGCCCATGTCGTGCAGCGCCCGGCAGGCATGGTCGACGAGTGCCGCGCCGACGCGTTGCCCGCAATGCGACGGATGCAGGTAGATCGCTTCGATTTCACCCCAGGTGCGATCCTTGTCGGTGTCGCGCGTCGGCCCGTAGGCGATCCAGCCCGTCGGCCCATTTTGCGCGACGGCGAGCGCGACACGCGGCCGTCCTGCGCCGAGCGCGTGGCACCACGAAGCGGTGCGCTTTTCGACCGACAGGCCGGCGAGGAACGACGCCGGCATGATGCCCGGGTAGGTGGCCTGCCACGATGCGACGTGAATGGCGGCGATGGCCGGGGCATCGTCGGGCGTGGCGGCGCGGATGTCGATCTTCATCGTGTTCAGATCATTGAGGACTTCAGAGCATTTAAGTCGCATCGCCGCTCCTTTCGCGGTGCCGAAGTGGCGGAACCGCAAGGGCACGACACGCCGCGCCGCAAAGCGCTTCGCGGCGCGGCATGCGAAAAAGCCCTTACTCCCCGAGCTTCGCCGTCACACACCCCGTGCTCGAGCACTCGCGCTCGCGTTCGCGCAGGAACGACAGGCGCGATTGCGTGAAGTCGATCGCGCATTGCAGGTTCACGAGATAGCCGTCGTCGCGCGTTTCGCTGCAGCGGTCGTCGCGCTGCTTCATCCACGCGAGCTGGCCCGTCTTCAGCTTGGCCTGCTGGTCGCCGCTCAACTGCTTGCGCACGCGGCCGTACTCGTCGTTCAGTTCGCGGTCGAGCTGCGAGAACTCGTTGCTGCTGCAGTACACCTGGTCGAACGCGCTGCGCGGTTTGCCGCAGCCGGCCGCATGCGCGGCGAACGGCACGGCGAGCGCAAGCAGCGCGCAGGATACGAGCAGATTCTTCTTCTTCATGGGACTCCTCCTCACTGGGTGAAAACCGTTGAAACCAACGGGCGTTACCTTTACCTGGTCGCCGTACAGACGTCGATCCCGCTCGCGATCGCGGTGGCGAGGCGCTGGATCGTTTCGCGCTGCGCGAGCCGCTTTTCCTCGTCGGGATTGACGATCACGCCGGCCTCGACCAGCACGGCCGGAATCGGCGCGGTGCGCAGCACGACGAGATCATCGAAGCGGTGGATGCCGAGTTGTGGATCGATCAGCGGACGGTTCTCGCCCTTGATCGGCTGCGCGTGATACAGCGACGGACGTTCACCGGCCGCGACCAGCCGCTCGGCGATCGCCTTTGCGCAACGCAGGCTTTCCGCGTAGTGCGGATTGCGCTCCGACACGAACACGGCGAACCCGCGGAATTCGCGTTGCCGCCCCGCGTCGATGAACTGCTGCTGCATCGAATCGTGATGGATCGACACGAACAGGTTCGCGTCGGGCGCCTGCGTCGAGCGCTGGTCGAGCGCGATCTCGCGGCCGTCGGCCGACGTGCGCAGCACGCGATCGCCGTGCGCGGCGAGCTTCTCCGCGACGGCGGTGGACAGGTCGAGGTTGTACCGGTATTCGACGCGGCCGCTGGCGCCGGTGGCACCCGGGTGGGCCGGCGTATGGCCGGTGTCGACGACGACGTAGCGGCCGGAGGCCGGCTGCGCATCCGGGCTTGCGGCATCGGCCGCATGCAGCGCCGGCGGCACGCCCAGCAGCGGGGCGCACGCGAGCAGGCGCGCGGCGGCGCGCACGAACGGGCGAAGGCGTCGAACGGTTCGGTTTGTCATTATTGTTGTCGAGGAGGACATGCGGCGCGTCGCATGGCGCGCACCGTCGGCCTGCTCAATGCAGTCGGAATGTCGCGCGATTATAGCGGTTGCCGGCGGCGGCGCAATGACGCAATGACCACTGCCGCACGGAAGGCGCGAGCCGGCAATCAGGCGAGCATGCGCCGGGCGGCGAGCATGCCCCAGTACGACGCTTCCTCGAACAGCGACAGCCCGGACAGGTCCGCATGCGCGAACACGACGGGGCCGTCTGCCTCACGCAGCGCGAGCAGCCCCGGCCGGCTCAGGAAACCGACGTCGGGCGTCGCCATCGCGTGGCCGCGCACGGTGATCTCGAGCGCGGTCGCATGTTTCCACAGCTCGCGTCCGTATACGGCCTGCAGGTCGATCGCCGCCTGCTCGCGCAGCGCGTCGGGTTTCGCCTGCGCGAGCCAGCGACGCGTGTCGTCCGGCGAGCGCGCGCTCAGCGCCTGATAGGCGGAGAACACCGAGCGCGTCGGCGGCGACATCCGGATCAGCTGGTGCGTCGACACGACATAGCCGAGCCCCGCGCCGTCGTAGACGACGTTGTCCCATGCGAGCGGCACGCCGGCTTCCTCGGCCGGCATCCCGTCGAGCAGGAAATTGGACACGAGCCACGGCGCGCGCGGCGGCAGGTCGCGCACGGGATCGAAGCCGTATGCGTGAAGCTGCGGAAACACGCGCGCCGCGACGAACAGCGGCATCGCGCTGACGACCCGCCGCGCCTTCAGCGTGAACGTCGTCAGCGTTCCGTCGTCGGCGACGCGCGCGCACAGCACGTCGACGCCGCCTTTGCGTTCGGTCGCGCGAACGGCGAAGCCGTCCCGCGACCACGTGTTCGAGTCGGTGCGCGCGGTGATCGAGTCGCCCAGCTTCGTCGCCATCGTGTGCAGTCCGTCGGGCCAGGTCAGCACCGCGCCGTCGCCCGCATCGCTCGCGTGAGCGCCGCGCGACGAGAAGTAGTGCAGGCCGGCCCACGCGGACACGTGCTCGTAGCCCGCGCCGTAATCGTCGCGGCAGCAGTAGTTCAGGTACCAGTGCAGCGCGCTCGCGGTGTAGCCCTCGTCGAGCAGCCACTGTTTGAACGAACGCCGGTCGAGCGCGCGCCAGCGCGGATCGCGCGACGATTCAGCGATCGGGATGCAGAACACCTTGCGGCCGTCCGCGCCGCGCGCGGTGCGCAAACTGTCGGTGTATGCGAAGAAGCGTGTTTGCTGCGCGAGCGCGGCGTCGTCGAGGCCGGTCGTCGGCACGATGCCGTCCTGCCACTGGCCGGCGATGAACAGCCGTTCGTCGGGCGCGTGCACGAGCGCGCGTTCGTCGTATGCGGGGTGCGCGGAGAACGCCGCCGATTCGATCACGCCGAGATCGGCGAGCATGTCGCGCAGATGCGCGGATTCGAGCGAGGGCAGCGGCAGGTAGTGTGCGCCCTTCGGATAGCCGAGCTCGCCGAAGCGGCCGCCGGCCATATTGCCGCCGAATTCGGGACCGGCGAGCACGACGAAGCGCGTGTGACCGGCGCGCGCAAGCTGCCACGCACACGACAGGCCGGCCGCGCCCGCGCCGAGGATCGCGACGTCGGTCTCGATCGTGCCGGACGGCGGTGGCAGCGCTGCGAGATCTCGCAGCGCGTGACCTTCGCGCATGCCGGGGTAGCCGACGCGCGGCGTCGTCTCGATCCAGCCGGTGCGGCCGCACGCGGCGAGCGACGCGGCCGCGGACGCGAGGAGGAACGTGCGGCGATCCATCAGCGCAGCACGTGCTTCCAGTCGTCGTCGAAGCGGCGCACGAGCGGCTGGTCGTTGAGTTCGTTCGGCGACATCGGCAGCGCCGGCATGTCGGCCGGGAAATGGAACATCTCGGCGGCCGTCTGCGCGTCGAGCCAGCGCGTCGGCACCGAATAGCGCGTCGGCACGGCGAAGTCGCGGCGCTTGCCCGCGATCACGAAGCCCCAGTCGCCGAACGACGGCACGTAGCAGTGGTACGGCCACGTGTTGAGCCCGGCTTCGTGCAGCGTCGCGATGATCGTCCAGTACGCGTGCGGCGCGAAGTACGGCGACGTCGACTGAATCACCGCATAGCCGTTTTCCGACAGGTGGCGGGCGAGCAGCCGGAACACCGGCACCGAATACAGCCGGCCGAGCCCGAAGTTGGTCGGATCGGGGAAGTCGACGACGATCGCATCGTACACGTCGGCATTCGATTCGAGCCAGCGCACCGCGTCGTCGTTGATCACCTGCACGCGCGGGTCCTTCAGTGCGCCCTGGTTCAGTTTCACGAGCGGCGCGGAGGTCGAGAACAGCTTCGTCATCGCGGGGTCGAGATCGACGAGCGTGATCCGTTCGAGGTTGCGGTGCTTGAGCAGTTCGCGCACCGCGAGGCCGTCGCCGCCGCCGAGCACGAGCACGCGTTTCGCCCACGGCAGCGCCTCGATCGTCGGATGGATCAGCGCCTCGTGATAGCGATGCTCGTCACGCGACGAGAACTGCAGGTTGCCGTTCAGGTACAGCCGCATGTCGTCGTGCCATTGCGTGAGCACGATGCGCTGGTATGGCGTCGTTTCGGAATAGATCGTCTCGTCGCCGTATACGCCGTGCTCGGCCCAGTGTGTGATGCGGTCCGACAGCGCGAAGCCGGTGACGAGCAGTCCGATCACGAGCGACGCGCGCATCAGCTTGCCGCGCACGTTGCGGATCTCGTCGCGGAACAGGTGCGTGGTCCACAGCGCGACGAATGCGTTCAGTAGCCCGAACAGAAAGCTCGTGCGCAACAGGCCGAGACGCGGCGCGAGCACGAGCGGGAAGATCAGCGACACGGCGAGCGAGCCGAGATAGTCGAAGGTCAGCACCTCGCTGACGGTATGGCGAAACGCCTGGCGGCGCTGCTGGAACGCGCGCATCACGAGCGGGATCTCCATCCCGATCAGCAGGCCGAGCGCGAGCACGAGCGCATAGAGCGCCGCGCGGAACGGCGCGGCCAGCCACGCGAACACCGCGAAAAGGAGCGCTGCCGACACGCCGCCGAGCAGGCCGACGAGCAGCTCGATGTCGACGAAGCGGTCGAGCACGTCGTCGTCCTCGACGAACTTCGCGAGCCACGAGCCGATCCCCATCGCGAACAGGTAGCAGCCGATCACCGACGAGAACTGCAGGATCGAATCGCCGAGCAGGTAGCTCGACAGCGCGCTGCTGATCAGTTCGTAGCCGAGCCCGCACGACGCGAGCACGAGGATCGACAGGACGAGCGCGCGCTTATGCAGCATGGCGCGTCCGTTGTGCAGGGCTCGTCAATGTGGCTATACTGGCGCGGATTTCAGTAGGGCGGCCCGCCATGGGCCGGCCGGCGAGGGGGCGGCGAACCGAGCACAAAATCCGAGGAAAAGAATGAATAGTGCCTATCTTTATGCGGTTCATTTGCTGTCGGCGTTCGTGCTGCTTTTCGTGTTCGCGGCAGTGTACCTGAAGGTCACCCCGTTCGACGAACTGGCACTGATCCGCGATGGCAACGCGGCCGCGACGCTGTCGTTCGGCGGTGCGCTGATCGGCTTCTGCCTGACGCTCGCCTCCAGCATCGCGCACAACTCGACGCTCGGCGAAGTCATGCTGTGGGCCGTTGGCGCGATGGCCGTGCAGCTCGTCACCTATGCGGTGCTGACCCGGCTGATTCCCGGCATGAACCATGCGATCGAGGATCGCAACGTCGCGATGGGCGGCCTGATGGGCGCCGCGTCGCTCGTCGTCGGCATCATCAATGCCGCCTGCCTGACCTGACGCGCCCGCGCGCGAGGAGACCGACATGAGTCTGGGTTCGTTTATCCGCAAGCAGTTCATCGACGTCCTGCAATGGACGGAAGACACCGACGGCGTGCTGGCCTGGCGCTATCCGATGGAAGACCAGGAGATCCAGTACGGCGGCCAGCTGACCGTGCGCGAAACGCAGGTCGCGATCTTCGTCAACGAAGGCAAGGTCGCCGACGTGTTCCAGCCCGGCCTGTACAAGCTGGAAACGCGCACGCTGCCGGTGCTTACGTATCTGAAGAACTGGGACAAGTTCTTTCAGTCGCCTTTCAAGTCGGATGTCTACTTCTTCAGCACGCGGCTGCAGCTCGGGCGGCGCTGGGGCACCGCGCAGCCGGTGACGATCCGCGATCGCGAATTCGGCTTCGTGCAGTTGCGCGCGTTCGGCATCTACTCGTACCGGATCGTCGACGCGGCCGCGTTCCACCGCGAGGTGAGCGGCACGCGCGCGCAGTACACGGTCGACGATCTCGAACAGCAGCTGCGCAATCTGGTCGTCACAGCGATGAGCACGACGTTCGGCTCGGCCGACGTGCCATTCGTCGACATGGCCGCGAACCAGACGCTGCTGTCGCAACGCGTCGCCGAGGCGCTGGTCCCGGTGTTCACGCGCTACGGCCTCGCGCTCGATGCGTTCGCGGTCGAAAGCGTATCGCTGCCGGCCGAGCTGCAGAAGGCGCTCGACCTGCGAATCGGCGCGGGGATGGCCGGCGATCTCGCCCGCGCGACGCAATACCAGACGGCACAGGCAATCCCGCTGGCCGCGCAGAACCCGGGCGGCATCGCGGGCGTCGGCGCGGGGCTCGCGGCCGGCGCGGCGATCGGGCAGGCGATGGCCGGCCAGATCGCGGGCGCCGCGCAACCGGCGCAGGCCGCACCTGCACCCGCACCCGCCGTGGCACCGGTCGCCGCCGCGCAGCCGGCCGCGCCGGCCGAAGGAACCGATTACGTGCAGCGTCTCGAACAACTGAAGGCGTTGCTCGACAAGGGCCTCGTGACCGAAGAGGACTATTCGCGCGCGAAGGCGGAAATCCTCGCGAAGCTCACACGGTAAGCGTCGCGCATGTTCAGCACTTCGTGCCCCCAGTGCGGCGCGCCGGTCGAGTTTCGCTCGGCGGCGGCGGTGATGGCCGTCTGCGCGTTCTGTCGCAGCACGCTGCTCAAGCGCGGCACCGACGTCGAGCGCATCGGCGAGCTGGCCACGGTGCTCGACGACGCGTCGCCGATCCAGATCGGCACGGCCGGACGCTACGGCAAGCGCGCGTTCACGGTGCTCGGCCGCCTCCAGATGACCTACGACGCCGGCGCGTGGAGCGAGTGGTACGTCGTGTTCGACGACGGCGCGTTCGGCTGGCTGTCGGATGCGTCGGGCCAGTATGCGGTCACGGTGCGCGAGCCCGACGACGCGTCCGGCGGCGCGTGGCCGGCGTTCGGCACGCTGGAACCGGGCATGCGGATCGACCACGGCGGCCGCGCGTTTCTCGTGTCCGACGTGCGCACCGCGCGCTGCACGGGCGGCGACGGCGAGTTGCCGTTCCGCGTCGACGCGGGCTGGGAAGCGCGCGTCGTCGACCTGCGCACCGGCAACGCGTTCGCGACCTTCGACTATTCCGACGCCGATGCGAACGGCGGGAGCCCCGCCGTCTATACGGGCGAGGCACTGGAGTTCGACGCGCTCGCGTTCACCGGGTTGCGCGATACCGAGACCGATACGCGCGAGAAGCGCGGCGCGGAGATGGTGCCGTTCGCGTGCCCGAGCTGCGGCGCGCCGCTGTCTTATGCGCCGAACGTGGCCGATTACGTCGTGTGCGGCAGTTGTCATGCTGGCGTGCAGTGTACGGCCGAGCAGCAGACCGTGTTCGCGGCGCAGCGCAAGCTCGAATCGGTGAAGGGTGCGTTGGAGCTCGGTGCAATCGGCACGTTCGACGGCGTGAAGTACACGGTGATCGGCATGATGCGATGCCGCGTGCCGGGCGACGAAGAGACGTGGGACGAATACCTGCTGCTGAACCCGAAGCGCGGCTTCCTGTGGCTCGTGCAGAGCGAAGGGCGCTGGGAACGCGTGCAGGTGCTCGACCATTGGCCGACGATCGGCGGCGAGTCCGACGTGACCGACGGCGGCAAGACCTACCGCCTGCGCGAGGCGTATGAATCGGAGGTCGTCTACGTGGTGGGCGCGTTCAACTGGCGCGTGCAGGTGGGCGATCGCACGTCGATCATCGATTACGGTTGGCAGAAGGACAAACTGACGCGCGAGCGCAGCGCCGCGGAAATCGTCTGGTCGCGCGCGCGGCCGCTGTCGGGCAGCGCGCTGGCCGAGCGCTTCGGCACGCCGGCGCTCGCGACGGCGGCTGCGACGGGCGCCACCGCGTCGACGGGCCTGTTCGGCGGGAAACACCCGCACAGTTTCGCGCCGCTGCCGTGGGTGTTCAGCGCGCTGCTCGTGATTTTCAACATGGACTCGCTGTTCTCGTTCAGCGGCCGCACCGTCTACGTGCTGGTCGGCCTGCTGGTGCTGTGGCTGCCTGAATGGCTGTGGAAGGGTTTCGCGTCGGACGGGGGCAACGCGTAATGCGCTACATCCTCTACGGACTTTACGGGCTGATCGTCGTCACGTTGTTCAGCTGCGCGTCGCTCGGCGGCGGCGGGTCGGGTGGCAGCGGGTGGGGCAGTTCGTCGGCGCGCAGCGGCTACTCGTCGTACGGGTCGCACAAATGACCGCGCGCGACGGTCTCGCCGCGCCGCGTGCGATGCTCGGCTCGCACGTGCTGGCCGACCTGGCCGGCATCGACGCGGCGCTGCTGCGCGACGCCGCACGGCTTGAAACGATCCTGACCGAAGCAGCGCAACGGGCAGGCGCGCGCGTGATCGGTGCGCACTTTCATCATTTCGGCGGCGAGCATGGCGTGACGGGTGTCGTGCTGCTCGCCGAATCTCACATCACGATCCATACGTGGCCCGAGCATTGCTTCGCGGCCGTCGATGCGTTCATGTGCGGCGCAGCACGCGCGGCCGATGCGGTCGATGCGATCGCCGCTGCGCTCGGTACGCGGGCGCAGGTCCGGCAGCAGGTGGCGCGCGGCATCGCGTGAGCGACTCTCAGCGCAGCAACGCCTCCGCTTCGGCCCAGCGCTTGAACGAATCGAGGCGCCGGCGCGTGTGCACGAGATAGAACGCGCCGATCAGCGGTTCGAGCAGCCAGCGCAGCCAGGACGGCTGCGCGCGGAAGTGGTAGGTGAATTTCACTTCGGTCGAACCCGGCGTGTGTTCGGTGAAGTTCCAGCTGCCGCTGAAGCGTTCGAGCACCTTCGGCCCTTCGACCATTTCGACGGCGGCGACCTGCGGCGGGCGGTACGAGATGTAGCGCGACACCATCGTCGCGCCCGACTGACTACGGCAGAACGCGTCGACGCCGACGTCGGCCGTCGTTTCGTCGAGCAGATAGGCGTCGGTGAGGAAGCTGTCCCATACGAGCCGCCGCGCGTAGTCCTGCGACCACGTGAAGAGGCGTCTGCGATCGACGCCGACGGTCCGGCTGACTGAGATCCTCATGATGGATGGCGGGCGCCAGGGCGCGGATTAGGATGAAATCGAGTGTACCGCGCCGGTGCCGCGCATTTCGTCAGACTTCGTCAAGTCGAGCGCGTGCTCGATTGACCTTCTGCGGGAATTCCCCTACGATCGATTCCATGCCTTCGGGACAGACCCGAAGCGTTTCAATCTCTTGAGGGAGCCTCATGAGTACGCAACAGAACCGGCGCTTCGACGCGCTCGTTTTCATTGGTCGTTTCCAGCCCCCGCATCGTGGTCACCTGAACGTGCTGAAGTCGGCACTGAGCCGGGCCGAGCGCGTGTGCGTGCTGATCGGGTCGACCGACAAGCCCCGCACCATCAAGGATCCGTTCTCGTTCGACGAGCGCTGCCAGATGCTGGCCTCGCTGCTCGAGCCGTCCGAGCGCGAGCGCGTGACGGTCGCGCCCGTGCAGGATTCGACGTACAACGACGGCGACTGGGTGCGCTGGGTGCAGGATGCGGTGGCCGCCGCGCTCGGCGACGTCGCGCAGCGCAAGGTCGGGCTGATCGGCCACGAAAAGGACGCCACGTCGTATTACCTGCGGATGTTCCCGCAATGGGAGCTCGTCGACGTCGATGCGACCGAAGACATCTCCGCCACCGAAATCCGCGACCAGTATTTCGCAGAACGCACCAACAGCTTCGTGCAATGGGCCGTGCCGGAACCCGTGTTCGGCTGGCTCGAGCATTTCCGCACGCAGCCGCAATTCGCGCAGCTGAAGGCCGAGGCCGAATTCATCGCCGCGTATCGCAAGGCATGGTCGGCCGCACCGTATCCGGTCACGTTCGTGACGGTCGACGCGGTGGTCGTGCACTCGGGCCATATCCTGCTCGTGCGCCGGCGCAGCGAACCGGGCCGCGGCCTGTGGGCGCTGCCGGGCGGGTTCGTGAACCAGGACGAACGGCTCGACGCGGCGTGCATCCGCGAATTGCGCGAGGAAACCGGCCTGAAGCTGCCGGAGCCCGTGCTGCGCGGCTCGATCAAGGATCGCCAGGTGTTCGATCATCCGGCCCGCTCGCTGCGCGGCCGCACGATCACGCACGCGTGCCTGTTCAACTTCCCGACCGGCGAGCTGCCGCGCGTGAAGGGCAGCGACGACGCCGACAAGGCGCGCTGGGTGCCGCTCAACGAATTCGCGCAGATGCGCAACGTGATGTTCGAGGATCACTTCGAGATCGCGTATCACTTCCTGGGGAAGCTGTGACGCGCTGATTCCCCGGATTCCGGTCCGTCGCGACAGACGCGGCGGCACTTCAACGGCCTAGAGGAGCTCTAGCCATGCAAAACGATCCCGGCGGCTTTGCCGCGGTTCTCGCCAATCCGATCCTCAACACGGATTCGTACAAGGCTTCCCACTTCCTGCAATATCCGCCCGACGCGCAGGCGATGTTCTCGTACGTCGAGTCGCGCGGCGGCCGCTACGACCGCACGCTGTTCTTCGGCCTGCAGATGCTGCTGAAGGAATATCTGTGCCGGCCCGTCACGCACGCGATGATCGACCAAGCCCGCGATTTCTTCGCGGTGCATGGCGAGCCGTTCAACGAGGACGGCTGGCGCCATATCGTCGAGCACTACGACGGCTACCTGCCCGTGAAGATTCGCGCGGTGCCCGAGGGTTCGATCGTGCCGGTGCACAACGTGCTGATGACCGTCGAATGCGACGACCCGAAGGTGTTCTGGCTCGCGTCGTATCTGGAGACGATGCTGCTGCGCGTGTGGTACCCGGTGACGGTCGCGACGCGCAGCTGGCACCTGCGGCAGACGATCCGACGCTTTCTCGAGAAGACCGACGACGATCTCGCGCAACTGCCGTTCAAGCTGCACGACTTCGGCGCGCGCGGCGTATCGAGCGCGGAATCGGCCGCGATCGGCGGCGCCGCGCATCTCGTGAGCTTCATGGGTTCGGACACGGTGCTCGGCGTGCTGGCCGCGAACCGCTTTTATCGCGAGCCGATGGCCGCGTATTCGGTGCCGGCGGCCGAGCACAGCACGATCACGTCCTGGGGGCGCGAGCACGAAGCCGATGCGTATCGCAACATGATCGCCCGCTTCGGTCTGCCCGGCGCGATCGTGTCAGTTGTGTCGGACTCCTACGATCTGTTCGCCGCACTCGAGATGTGGGGCGGCGAGCTTCGGCAAGCCGTGATCGATTCGGGTGCGACGCTGGTCGTGCGTCCCGATTCGGGCGACCCCGTGGCGATCGTGCTGCAGACCGTGCGCGCGCTCGACGCATCGTTCGGATCGTCCGTGAACGGCAAGGGACGGCGCGTGTTGAACCATGTCCGCGTGATCCAGGGTGACGGCGTCGACGAGCTGTCGATCGACGCGATTCTCTCCGCGCTCGACGACGCAGGCTATGCGGCCGGCAACGTCGTGTTTGGCATGGGCGGCGCGCTGCTGCAGCAGGTGAACCGCGATACGCAGCGCTTCGCGATGAAGTGTTCGGCGATCCGTCGTGGCGACGTATGGCACGACGTCCGCAAGGATCCGGTCACGGATCAGGGCAAGCGCTCGAAGAAGGGGCGGCTCACGTTGCTGCGCAATCGGCGCACGGGCGAATACCGGACGGTGACGCTGCCGGTCGCATGGGACGATCGCGCGCTGGAAGGCGAATGGGACGAGGCGCTCGAAACGGTGTTCGATACGGGGAGAATGCTGGTCGATACGACGTTCGCCGAGGTGCGGGCGAGGGCGCACGCGGCGCAAATGTGAGGGCGACGGCGGGGCGTTCGTGCGCTCCGCCGCCGTGGATGTTCATCGGTCGCCGGCCAGTGTGCGACCGCTGCGCTCCGCCGCACGCGTTGCCTCCATCGCCCGCGCCAGCGCATCGAACACCGCCGGCCCCTTGCAGCGCGACACGTTGAAGCGCATGAACGACGTCGCGCCGTGCGACGCACTGAACACGTTGCCGGGCGCGAGCACCACATCGTGGTCGAGTGCATGACGCGCCACGCGCGCGGCATCGAGCCCGTCGGGCAGTTCCGCCCATACGAACAGGCCGCCGCGCGGTTCGGTCCAGATCCCGAGCCCGGCGCGCGCGAGCCGCCGGATCGTTTCGCCCATCGCATCGGCCAGCTGCGCACGCAGGCCGTCGAGATGGCGCCGGTAGGTGCCGTCGATCAGCAGCCGGTGCACGATGTTCGCGCCGATCTGCGCATTGCCGAACGACGTCGCGAGCTTCAGGTCGACGAGCGCGTCGATCCATTCGGGGCGCGCCGCGACATAGCCGCAGCGGATTGCGGCCGACAGCGTCTTCGAGAAGCTGCCGATCGACACGACGCGCGACAGCCCGTCGAATGCCGCGAGGCGCGGCGCGGGCGTGCTCTCGAAATCCGCGAAGATGTCGTCCTCGACGATCAGCAGGCCGTGCTCGGCCGCCAGCGTCAGCAGGCGGTGCGCGACCGGCGGCGCGAGCGTCGCGCCGGTCGGGTTGTGCAGCGCCGCGTTGGTGATGTACAGGCGCGGCCGATGCTCGGCAAGCACCTGCTCGAAGCGTGCGAGATCGGGGCCGTTCGGCGTGTACGGCACGCTGACGATGCGCGCGCGATGCGCGCGCAGCAGCGCCTGGAAGTTGAAGTAGCACGGATCGTCGAGCACGACGGTGTCGCCCGGCTCCAGCAGCAGCCGGCACACGAGATCGAGCGCGTGCGTGCCGCCGTCGGTCAGCATGATCTGCGTGGGTTCCGCATGGACGCCGTGCTGCGCGAGCCGCCACGCCAACTGCTGGCGCAACGCGGGCAGCCCGAGCGGCGTCGCGTAGTCAGTCAGCGCGTCGGTTTCGTCGCGTGACACCGCGCGCAGCGCACGTCGCAGGCTTTCGTCCGGCAGCCACGACGACGGCAGCCAGCCGCAGCCCGGCTTCACCGAACTCGGCGCCGCCTCGAGCGACTGGCGCGACAGCCACAGCGGATCGAGTTCGCGATCGAGGCGCGGGCCGAGTTCGGCGAGCGCGAGCGGCGGCGCGTGCCCGGACACGTAGAAGCCGGAGCCGCGCCGCGCGACGAGCACGCCTTCGCTCGCGAGCCGCTCGTATGCGTCGACGACGGTCGATTTCGACACGTGCAGCGAGTCGGCCATCATCCGGATCGACGGCACGCGCGCGCCGGGCATCAGCGCGCGGCTCGCGATCCGTGCGCGCAGCGTGTCCATCACCGTTTCCACGCGGGTGCGCGACGGCGCGGGCGGAGCAGGGGCTTGCATGGAACGGCTCATGGCGAGAGGGAACTGTACAGACGGTTGTCCAGTACAGTTTGTCCGAATTGTATTGGGCTGTAGCTTACGCGCTTTTCACGGGCGGCGGATCATCGGTCATTCACCTTTTTCCGATCAGGATTTCCCGTGCAAAAGACGACCGACGGATGGCTCAGCGGCCTGCTGGGCGTGATCATCTTCAGTGGCTCGTTGCCCGCGACGCGCGTCGCGGTGCAGGGGCTCGACCCGCTGTTCCTCACGTTCGCGCGCGCGACGATCGCCGGCGTGCTCGGCCTGATCCTGCTCGTCGCGCTGAAACAGAAGCGGCCGACGCGTACCGAGACCGCGTCGCTCGTCGTCGTCGCGCTCGGGGTCGTGGTCGGTTTCCCGTTGCTGACGGCGCTCGCGCTCAAGCACGTGACGTCCGCGCATGCGATCGTGTTCGTCGGGTTGTTGCCGCTCGCGACCGCGCTGTTCGGTGTCTGGCGTGGCGGCGAACGGCCGCGGCTGCCGTTCTGGATCTTCTCGCTGGTCGGTAGCGGGGCGGTGGCCGCGTTCGCGCTGCGCAACGGCGGAAGTGCGTCGGTGGTGGGCGATGCGCTGATGCTGGCCGCGATCGTCGCATGCGGGCTCGGTTATGCGGAAGGCGCGCGCCTGTCGCGCCAGCTCGGCGGCTGGCAGGTGATCTCGTGGGCGCTCGTGCTGTCGCTGCCGGTGATGTTGCCGCTCGCGTGGTTCACGTGGCCCGCGACGTTCGACGGCGTCGACGCTGCCGCGCTGTGGGGGCTCGCGTACGTGTCGCTGTTCAGCATGCTGATCGGCTTCGTGTTCTGGTATCGCGGCCTCGCGCTCGGCGGGATCGCGGGCGTCGGCCAGCTTCAGTTGCTGCAGCCGTTCTTCGGTTTCCTGCTCGCGGCCGGGCTGCTGCACGAGACGGTGCCGCCGTCGATGCTCGCCGTGACGGCCGTGGTTGTCGGCTGCGTCGCGGGGGCGAAGTACTTCTCGAAGATGGCGCCCGTGCAGCGCGCGGGCTGACGCGCCGGCGCGCGACGACGTGACGGGTGCCACCCGTTCGCCGTCGCGCGGGCGCGGCTTGCGGCTTACCCCATCACCACGTTCGCGAGCCGGAACTGGTACGCGGTCGCGGTGGTGCCGCCGCCGCCGCCCGTCATCACGATGTCCGCGCTCTTGATCCCCAGCAGCGACAGTTCGGTGTTGATGTCGGACAGCACGGCCGAATTCATCACCGCGCCCTGTTCGATCTGCGACGCCGTGCCGATCCACAGCGTCGGCTTGAACTCGAACACGGCTTTCTGCCCCGGCACGATGCCCGTCTTGTGCGCGAGCAGCCGGTTGTCCTTGAAGACCGACGCGGTGATCGCCCCCTGGCTCAGGTCGTTGCGCAGCTGGATCTCGCGCGACGTCGGCGCCGGGCCGGCCAACGCGAGCACGTTGCCCGACGTCGAGCGCGACACGTTGAAGACCTGTCCGTTGTCCGCGCGCTTCTGTGGCATGTAGTTGCCGTCGGCATCGCTCGCGGAGACGGTCGTCAGCATCGGGAACACGAACGGATGGTTGTCGCCGCGCCCGCAGTTGGTGATGACCTTCCACGCGATCGCGAGCTCGTCGAAGTCGGTCGACACGTTCTTCTGGAAGATCACGATCTGGCTGTTGTTGACGTCGTTCGACAGGTTGACGAAGTTGAGATTGATGTCCATGAGTCACCTTGGTTCGATTTGGATAACTGATTGAATGGGCGCCGGCCGTGCATCGCCGGCGCACGAACCGTTACGCCATCACCACGTTTTCCAGCCGGAACGTGAACGGCATCGAGCGCGGGCCGGGGCCGCCGCCGGTCATCACGATGTCGGCGCTCGCAATGCCGAGCAGCGACAGTTCCGTGTTGATGTCGGAGATCACCGCGGAATTCATCAGCGCACCCTGTTCGATCTGCGATGCGACGCCGATCCAGATCGTCGGCTTGAACTGGAACACGGCCTTCTGGCCCGGCGCGACGGACGTCTTGCGCGCAAGCGCGCTGCCGTCCTTGTAGATCGTCGCGTTGATCGCGCCGGCCGGCAGGTCGTTGCGCACCTGCACCTCGGAGCTCGCGCCCGGGTCCCCGCCGAGTTGCAGCACGTCGCCCGAGCTCGAGCGCACGACCTGGAACACCTGGCCGTTCGAGGCGACCTGCTGCGGCATGTAGTTGCCCCAGCTGTCGCTCGCGCTCACGCTCATCGTCATCGGGAACTTGAACGGATGGTTGTCGCCCTGGCCGCAATTGCGGATCACCTTCCACGCGATCGCGAGTTCGTCGAAGTCGGTCGCCACGTTCTTCTGGAAGATCACGACGCTCGAGTTGTTGGCGTCGTTCGAGCGGTTGATCAGGTTCAGTTGGATATCCACGTCGTTGCTCCTTGAGTTTGAAAAGACGGCAGTCGGTCTGCCGCACACCTTTCCCGCCGGCCCGGCCGCGAAGCCGTGCCGTCAAGCCGGTTCAATCCGTGTCTGGCGGCGCTACGCGCGCACGATGTGTTCGAGCGCGAATGCAAACGGCTGCGCGTCGGTGCCGGTGCCGCCGCCCGTCATCACGATGTCGGCCGCGGCGACGCCCGCCAGCGGCAGAAGCGTGTTCGCGCTTGATAGCACCGCCGCGTGCAGCGCGCGGCTTTCCTGTATCTGCGACGCCACGCCGATCCACAGCGTCGGCGTGAAGCGAAACACGGCCTTCTGCCCGGGCGCGACCGCTTCCTTCACCGCGATCAGCCGGCCCGCGCTGAACGCGTTGACGTTCACGGCGCCGCGCCGCAGCCGGTTGACGACCTCGATGTCGCCGCCCGGTGCGTCGGCCGGGTCGGGCACGAGCCGGCCGCGTCCCGTCGGCTGCGCGTCGACCACGAAGCGCACGCCGGCGGGCGCCGTGACGCGCGGCGAGAAGTTGCCGTGCTCGTCGCCGAGCGCGACGTCGATGTCGGTCGAGTAGTCGAACGGATGGAAGCAGTCGCGTCCGCAATAACGGATCACCTTCCACGCGATCGCGAATGCGTCGAGATCGGGGATCACGTCGCGCTGGAACAGCACGACCTCGCTGTTGCCGCAGTCGTTCGAGCGGTTGACGAAGCGGAGCTTGATGTTCATGACGCCTGCTCCTGATCGGACGTGCCGCGATCGTCGCGCAGCGTGCGGTCGGCCCACTGCGCAAGCGCGGGCGCGACGCCGTTCGCGAGCGACGCGACGTGCAGCGCATGTGCACGCGCCTGGGCCTGAAGGTCGCCCGCGAAGCGGCCGAGCGCCATCACGGCATCGGCGGGGCCGCGCGTGCGGCCGAGATCGTCGAGATATTGCGCGGCCGCGTCGGCCATCGCGCCCGCATGCTGCAGATGGCTCTGTGTGACGCGTGTCGCGAGATCGGCGTTCAGTGCCGCGAGCTCCTTGACCGCGGCGGCCGAACTGCCGGGCGCGAACCGTTCGAGCTGGCCGCGCCACAACGCGTCGGTCGCGGCCTGGCAGGCATCGGTGTAACGGTGGCCGGCGAGCAGCGCGGTGTGCGCGAACGCGCGCCACGCGGGGCCGCCGGGCGTGCAGCCGGTGCCGGTCGCCTGCGCGGCGACCTTGCCGAACTGCTGGAGCGCGTCGGCGTGCGCGCGTTCCCATTGGGCGATGAACGTGGAGAACATGGCGATTCCTCGTGATGAAGGGGCGGTGACGGCGCGATGGCGGCCGATACGTGGATTACTGACGCGCGGCGCCGAGGCGCTGCACCATCCGCATCACGGCGGCCATCTGCGGCGCGTCGCGGCGGTAGAAGCCGGGGTGGAGCGGATCGGTGCTCGTATAGCCCCAGAAATCCCAGCAGCCGAGCGGATTGACGGCCGATTTTTCGACCTGCGGATAGAGCACGATCAACCGGTTCGTATCGGCAATCTCGTTGTAGCCGACGCCGCGAATCATCTTCTCGCCGACGGCAGCGACGTTCTGCACGCAGCCGTGGAACACCACGTGCACCGCGCAGGCCACGCGCTCGCAGTCGGCCGGTACGTATGCGTAGCCCGTGTCGCCGAGCGACGCGCCGCGCTGCGGATCGAACGCGCGCTGATCGAACTTCAGCAGCTTGCCGCCTGCCTGAGCGGCCGGCGGATTGAGCGGCTTGTCAGGTGTGCCGTAGATCCAGCGCACGATGTCGTGCGCCTGCTGGAAGCCGCAGTTGTCGATATACGGGCTCGCGTTCGCGCTGCATGTGTTGTCTTCGGGGCGGTTCGTGATGAACGCATGCCCGGCGTCCGGCGATTCGCGGTACTGGAGGTTCGCGGCCGGGACCTGCGCGAGCGTGTAGAAGCGCGCGGTCTGGTCGACGACGCGCGTCGACACCACCGTATCCTTCGCGCCGCTGAACACGTAGATGCGCTGACCACGCAGCGCGGCCGGATCGTCGATCTCGCCGCGCTGCGCGAACATGCGCGCGGCGCGCCATGCATCGGCCGCGGATGGCGCGGGGCCGATCGGCTGCATGCACAGCGTGGTGGCGGCCACCGCCGGCGGGATCAACTCGTTCACGCCCGCACAGTAGAACGGCCCGCCCGCCACGATGCCCGCGCCGATCAGCCGGCTCGAGAACGCGACGTCGAACTGCGCGGCCATGAAGCCGCCGGACGACAGCCCCGACACCGACGTGCGCTTGAGGTCGGCGCCGTATGCGGGCAGCGGATCGGCGGGGGCGGCGACGGCGTGCGGCGCGACCGACGCCACTGCGGCAACGGCGACGCATGCGGCGCCGAGCACGCGGCGCAGCGTGCGCGAAACGGTGGAACCGGGCGGCGTCGTGCGGCCGGGCGAGCGAGTGACGTTCATGCGGGACTCCTGTCGTGACGAGTAACGAATGGCGAATGACGAACGGCTGGAACGGATGCGGCAAGACTTCAGCGACGGTTTCAGCTTACGTGCCGCCGACGACGTGCGAAATGGCGCGAACGACATGCGCGGCGACCCGTGACGTTCGGCCGGTGCGGTGCCGCGGCGCTCACGACCTGAACAGCGCGCGCTCGGCCTGGCGGCGCTTGGTGAGCCCCGCGAGCGGCTTGCCGCCGGCCTTGTTCCAGACGAGGAACTGGTCGGCCGCACGCGCGCACGCGCCGGCGTTCAGGTAGCGCAGCAGCGTGGACGAACGCAGCCGTCCCGCGCCGAGATTGAAGACGAACGACATCAGCGCATCGAACTGCTGCTGCGTGACCGGCACGCGCAGCAGCTTGCGCAGGTTCAGCTCGGCGCCGCGCAGGTCGCGCCGCAACAGCGCCTCGGCTTCGGCCGGCGTGAGCGGTCGTGTGAAGCGCTCGTGCGGCAGGATCAGGTGCCCGTAGCCGATCGTCGGCTTGCCGACCGCGTCGAGATAGCGCGCGAGCCGCAGCCCCTCGAACTGCTTGATCAGCGCGATGCCTTGCTCACCGGTGTGTTCAGGCTGGTTCGCCATCGTCGTTCTCCTTGCTGCCCGGCCGTGCGCGCGGCACCAGGCGATGCGTGTATTCGTCGATCACGCGCATGATCGCTTCGGGCGGCGGCAGCGCCGCGAACTGCATTTCGATGTCGATGTGCTCGGTGTCGCGCTGCCGCGCGTTGCCCTGCGCGTCCTTCTTCCCGGAGCGCGGCGCGAACGTCACGTAGAAGCGGCCGCGCTGGTCGTCGTCGCCCGCGACACCGCCGGCCGGCAACGCCTCGGTGAAGTCGCCGCGCACGGTCAGGTGCACGATCATCCGGTCGAGCGCGAGTCCGCGCGGCGTGGCGAGCGCGACGAGCGGCACCGGCATCGTGTGCTCCGCGTCGAGCGCGACCGTGACCTCGCGTGGTGCGAGCAGGCCGTCGTCGCGCAGGTCGAAGAACTGATCGAGCACGGCCGTGTACTGGTGCGCGAGCAGTTGGTTCGCGGCGGCCGCGGCGTGCTGCATCCCGCGCGCGATTTCGTCGAGCGCGATGCCGCGTGGCGGCGGGCGCTCGTCGTCGGCCGGCATGCCCGGCGGCGCCGGTGGGGCGGGCGGAGCGGGGGGCATGCCGCCGGCGGACGCGCCGGGCGCCGCGGTGCCCGGTGCGTCGTGCGTGCCCGGCGCGGCCCCGGCCGGCGAGCCGGAGGCCTCGGGCGGCACGTGGCGCACCGGATCGGCGGTTACCGCCGCCGAGGCACCGGTGCCCGCGACCGTCCCGGTATTGCCGGCCGCCGCACCGGCCGGCGGCGGGTCCGTCGCGTCCGGTTCCGGTCGGGCTGTGCTGCCGCCCGGACGCGTATCCCCATCGTCGTGCCCGCCGTCCGCGCGGCGAGACCGTCTGAAGAGCCTGAACATGGCCGGCCCGCGCGCTTACGCGTGCGCCGGCTGCTGGGCATCCGAACCGGCTCCGGCAGGCGCGGCCGTGCCGCCGCCCGCCGCCGACGCATCGCCGACCAGCTTGCCGTCGGTCGGCGTCGCCGGCAGCGGCTTCACGGCCTTCGCGTTGCCTTCCGTGACGACCGGCTTGGTCGCGGCTTCGGTCAGGAAGTCGATCACGCGCATCAGCGCTTCGGGCGGCGACTGGCGCTTCACCTGCGTATGGATCGAATATTTCGCGCGCGTGTCGGTGCTGCGCGTCTGCTCCGCCTTGTGCGAGACACGCCCGGACACGCTGACGCTGATCGGCCCCCAGCCGAACTTCGCCTGGAATTCGCCGCCGGCCTCGGTCGACGACGACGACTTCTCCGATTGCGTAATCTCCATTTCGAAGTCGATCGTGCCTTCCTCGATCGCGATGATCGGATGGACGATCGCCGCGAGCAGCGGGATGCGCATCGTCTTCTGCACGACGCCCTTCGACACGCCGGCTTCGTCCACCAGCGTCTCGTCGTAGTCGAACTGGACGGCCACGGCCTTGCCGCCCTGGATGCAGACCTGCATCAGGAAATCCGCGTAGCTCTTCGCGGCCTGCGTCTGCGCGCTGATCATCGCCTTTAACGGGCCGGCGATCATTTGGTCCATGGGTAAAGCGTTAATCACTGAGCCGATGAAATTCGCGTCCATGAATAAACTCCTCTTCGTGTTGAAGACAACGGAAATTCGTTGTCTTTATTTACATTAGGAAATTGAAGACGTTTACAAAATATGACGTCGGTCACGTCCGGCGGCCATGGCCGGCCCTCGGCGGGCATCGGTACGCGCGGCGTGGATGAATTAGGCCATTCGTCACGGAGCGACGGGCCTAGTGCGCGGCGGGTAAAAGAGCGGTAAAAAAACGCCGGGTAGGGAAGCAAAAAAACCTAAACCGAGCATCCCGATTTCGAGGAAACCGCGCAATGAACGTTCTGATGATCGATAGCCCGCCGTTATTCGTCGCGGGCGTGGCGGACGTACTGTGTAAACGCGATGTCGACTGGCATGTGTGGTCGGCCCGCCGTCCCGAGGACGTCTTGCGCTTGCGCGACGCGTTGCTGCCCGGGACGGTCGAGGCGATCACGATCGAATGCGACGAGCATGCCGCGCGGCCAAGCTGGCCGAGCGTGCTGAACGAGACGTTCGCCGGCGCGCCGTGGTTGTGCGTGGTGGCCACCGTGTGCCGCCGCACGATTGCCGATGCGCTGCTGGCGGGGGCGGCCGGCATCATCGACCGGCACGCGAGCGCCGACGAGTTCGCGGACGCGCTCGGCCGGGTCGCGGCCGGTGCGATCTACGTGCCGCCCAACGACGGCGGCGCGACGCAGGCGCGCCCGGGCGGCGTGCCGGCCGGGGACGATCGCGCATTCGAGCGTCTCACGCCGCGCCAGCGCGACGTGCTGCGGCTGCTGGCCGAAGGCAAATCGAACAAGCAGATCTGCCGCGTGCTCAACGTCGCGGAAGGCACGATCAAGAATCACCTGTATGCGCTGTTCCGCCAGATCGGCGTGAGCAACCGGACCGAGGCCGCATTGTGGCTCGCACGCCACGTGCCGTCCGAGCCGGCGGCATTCGCGTTCGCGCCCGTCTGCAGTTCGCCCGGCTGAGGCTGGTCGCGGCGGGCCCCGGTGTGTGCCAGCATCCGGTGTCGCGTTGCGTTGAAGTCCATCGGGCCGGACGCGGGGTGCCCGGGCCGGCCATCGGTCGCGGCGAGCCGCGTGACCGAGTACGTCGCACGCGCGCGGCGACGTGCGTGCCGGAAACGGCGAACGGGCCGCGCCTGCCGCGCGCCCCGTTCGGCGCCGCCCGTCGACACCGGGCGCCGGCGTGCTTACGCGACGTGCGCGACGCCGTATTGCGAGGACAGGTAGCGCCGGATATCGGCCGGCGAATCGATGAAGCGGCGGCCGTTGTGTTCGCGAATCCCGACCGCGTCGTCCTTCGGCGCCTGCCCGTCGCCCAGGACGAGCACCGGCGCGGACTGGTTGTCCTCGCCGATCAGCGCGACGATCGGCCGGCGCGGCCGCGGCGCGTCGACGTACTCGACCGAGACGGCGTCGCGCAACTGCGGATAGAAGCTCAGCAGCCCTTCGACGGCAACCGAATCGCCGCAGTAGAACGGACCTTCGGAGTCCTTGAAGAAACCCGGGCGGAGAATGAACAGCGTGTCTTTCATGATGGCCTCGCTATCAGTGGTGGTCGGACGTTGAAAAAAACGGGAGTGCGGGGAGATGCGTGCGACGCGCCCGATGTCAGGCTTCCGCGAGCGCGGCCGCGGCGGCACGCATTCTCGCGAAACCGGCGTCGAGGTCGGCGATCATGTCGTCGGGATGCTCGAGCCCTGCGTGGATGCGCAGCAGCGGGCCGGCTGCCAGCCATGGCGTCGCGGTACGGTGGCGCGACGGATTCGACGGGATGATCAGGCTTTCGAAGCCGCCCCAGCTGTAGCCCATGCCGAAGCACGTCATGCCGTCGAGCAGCGCGCGCACGGCATCGTCGGGCTGCGGATGCAGCACCAGGCCGAACAAGCCGCACGCGCCCGTGAAGTCGCGCTGCCACAGCGCATGGCCGGCATCGCCCGGCCGGGCCGGATACAGGATCTGCGCGACTTCCGGCTGCCGCGCGAGCCATTCGGTCAGCACGTGTGCGTTGCGCTGGTGGCGTTCGAGGCGCACCGACAACGTGCGCAGCCCGCGCAGCGCGAGATACGCATCGTCGCCGCTGACGGTCATCCCGAGCTGCCGGTAGCAGCGCGTGACCTTCTGCGCGAGCGCCTCGGTTGTCAGGATCACGCCCATCAGCACGTCGGAGTGTCCGGCGATGTACTTGGTCGCCGCGTGAATCGACACGTCTACGCCGTGCGAGAACGAGCGGAAATTCAGCGGCGTGCCCCACGTATTGTCGAGCAGCACGACTGCATCGTGCTGGTGCGCGACGCGGCAGATCGCGGGAATGTCCTGCACTTCGAAGGTCAGCGAGCCCGGCGATTCGGTAAAGACCGCGCGCGTGTTCGGCCGCATCAGCGACGCGATGCCGGCGCCGATCGACGGATCGTAGTAGGTCGTCTCGATACCGAGGCGCGCGAGCGTCTCGTCGCAGAACGAGCGGGTCGGGTCGTACACCGAGTCGGCCATCAGCAGATGGTCGCCGGGGTTCAGTACCGCGAGCAGCGCGGTCGTGATCGCGCTGAGCCCGCTCGGCGTGAGCAGCGCGGCGTGCGCGCCTTCGAGGCGTGCGAGCGCCTTTTCGAGCGCACGTGTGGTCGGGCTGCCGTGGCGTCCGTACGCGAGCGGCGTGCCGCGCACCGCGTCGAGCGCGTCGGTGCCGTGAAAGAGCAGCGTCGACTGGCGATACACGGGCGGGTTCACCGGCGAGCCGGGCTGGCCGTGCGCGCGGCCTTCGTGAGCGAGCAGGGTGTCGGTCGAGTGCGGTTGGTTCAAGATGTCGTCCTTTGAAAGTCGGTCAAATCGGAGCGAAGCCGTCGCGCGGTCAGTGCAGGATCTTGTCGAGGAAGTCGCGCGCGCGTTCGGAGCGCGGCGCGGCGAAGAATGCTTCGCTCGCCGCATCCTCGACCACCGCGCCCTGGTCCATGAAGATCACGCGATGCGCGACCTTCCTCGCGAAGCCCATCTCGTGCGTGACGCACACCATCGTCATGCCGTCGCGCGCGAGCTCGACCATCACGTCGAGCACTTCGTTGATCATCTCGGGATCGAGCGCGGAGGTCGGTTCGTCGAACAGCATCGCGACGGGGTTCATCGACAGCGCGCGTGCAATCGCGACGCGTTGCTGCTGCCCGCCCGACAGCTGCCCCGGATACTTGTGCGCGTGCGCCCTCAGGCCGACGCGATCGAGCAGCTTCATCGCGTTCTCGATCGCTTCGTCCTTGCGACGGCCGAGCACCTTGACCTGCGCGAGCGTCAGGTTGTCGGTGATCGACAAGTGCGGGAACAGCTCGAAATGCTGGAACACCATGCCGACGCGTGCGCGCAGTTGCGCGAGTTTCGCGGCGGGATCGCCGAGCCGCATGCCGTCGACGACGATGCTGCCTTTCTGGAATGGCTCGAGGCCGTTGATCGTCTTGATCAGCGTCGACTTGCCGGAGCCCGACGGCCCGCAGACGACGACCACTTCGCCTTTCGATACCGCCGCGCTGCATTCGGAAAGGACCTGATGCTTGCCATACCACTTGGAAACGTTGTCGAGCGTAATCATGGTTGTCCGTGATTGAGGTTCGGGTTGAACGAGGTGCGCATGCTCAATGCGTGGACGGCAGCGAGAGGCGCGTCTCGACGCGGCCCTGCAGCCGCGTGAGCAGCGTACTCAGCACCCAGTAGATCGCGGCGGCCGCGAGGTAGAGCGGCAGCGGTTGAAACGTCGCGGCGATCACTTCCTGCGTCGAGCGCAGCAGCTCGGTGACGGTGATGACGGACACGAGCGACGTGTCCTTGATCAGGCTGATCAGCGTGTTGCCGAGGCTCGGCACCGCGAGGCGCAGCGCCTGAGGGCAGACGATGTAGCGTAGCGTCTGCACATGCGTGAGGCCGAGGCTGTGCGCGGCCGCCCATTGTCCGCGGCCGATGCCGAGGATCGCGCCGCGCATGCTTTCCGACAGGTAAGCGCCGGCGTTGAGCGTCAGCGTGAAGATGCCGGCCGTCGTCGGATCGAGCGTGATGCCGAGATCGGGCAGCCCGTAGTAGACGACGAACATCTGCACGAGCAGCGGCGTGCCGCGCATCAGGCTGACGTAGCCCTGCGCGAGACCGGACGCGAGCCGGTTGCTGCCGATCCGCATGATCGCGACCACGAGCCCGACGACGAGGCCGAGGGCCATCGACGCCACCGCGAACTTCAGCGTGAGCAGCGCGCCCTTCACCATCACGGGCAGGGTTTGAATGACCAGATCGAGTGCTTCCATCGCGTGTCTCCTGATTGTGTGTCGTGTGCGCCGAGGTGGCGGCCGGCCCGCGCGTGCGTGTGCGCGGCCGCGTGACGGCTGCGTTATTGCGCGATCGGTTTCGTCGTGTCCGAGCCGAACCACTGCATCGAGATTTTCTTCAGCGTGCCGTCCTGCTGCAGCGACGCGACCGCATCGTCGATCGCCTTCGCGAACTTCGGGTTGCCCTTGCGGAACGGGATCCCCATGCGGTCCTCGCCGCCGGCGAGCACGGAGCCGGGGCGCAGCGGCAGGTGCGAGTTCTTGATCAGATAGCTCAGCATCAGGCGGTCGTTGACCGCCGCGTCGATACGCCCCGCCGCGAGGTCGCGCAGGTTTTCCGGTGTACCCGGATAGACCTGCAGATCGATCGCGGGCACGGTCTTCACGAGATCGACGTAGTTGCTGCCCATCGTCACGCCGACCTTCTTGCCCTTCAGCTCGTCGAGCGACTTGAATGCACGCGTGTCGTTCTGGCGCTGCAGCAGCTGCGCGGAGGAATACACGTACGGCATGCTGAAGTCGAGCGCCTGCTGGCGCGACGGCGTGATCGCGACCTGGTTGACGATCACGTCGAACTTGCCGGCCTGCAGCCCGGCGAGAATCCCGCTCCATTCGGTCGTGACGAACTGCGGCTTCACGCCGAGCCGTGCGGCGACGGCCTTCGCGACGTCGACGTCGAACCCTTCGAGTTGTCCTTCGGCGTTGCGGTAGTCGAACGGCGGGTAGGTGCCTTCGAGCGCGATCTTCAGCACGCCGGCCTGCTTGACGGTGTCGAGCAGGTCCGCCGCGTGCGATGCGGTGGCCGCCACGCAGAGGAGGGCGGCGGCGAGGCCTTGCTTGAGCGTCGGGGTGAAGGGCTTCATGGTTGTCTCCGGGGTGGTTGTCGAAACGTCGTTGTCGAAAATTCAGGGTGAGCGCGTCCGCGGCGACGGGTGGCGTCGCCGTGGGCGGGAAGCGGGAAACAGTGCGGCGAGAGACGGCGCGAGCCGTGTGCCGCGAGGCGTTACGGCATGCGTTCGCGCACGGTGGCGTAGCGTTGCGCGGCGAAGAGTTCAAGCATCGTGTTCATGAGTGCCCGTGCGGCTTGCGAGTGGGGTAGACCGGCTGCATCGTCGATGCGTGTCCGGTGACGCAAATGCTGAACGACTAAGGGCAATCTTAGTTTTGTCAAAAAGGAAAGTGCTTCCAAAAAAGCATGGACTTTCCACGCGGCGTGGAAAGTTTTTCTCCATGCGTGAAGCACGTTGCATGCGATCTGCTGCGGTTGTGCGGGTTGCGCAGCATCGGGTGCTACGGCGTGGTCGAGCGGTTGCGCCCGAAACGATTGCTGAAAAGCAGAACGGCCAGGCATGCCGGTAGTGGCAAGCCTGGCCGTTGGCGTCCGCCGCGTCGAACGCGGCGCGAAGGCGCGTTTTACTCGAACGTTTCGAGCGCAAGCAGTTCGTCGATCGTCTGCCGGCGGCGGATCAGCCGCGGCGTGCCGCGATCGACGAGCACTTCCGGCGCGAGCGGCCGGCTGTTGTAGTTCGAGGACATCGACGCGCCGTATGCGCCTGCATCGTGCAGGAACAGCAGGTCGCCGATCTGCGGCTGCGCGAGCTTGCGGTGCGTGACCACGCCGCCCGCGTCCTGCGTGAACACGTCGCCCGACTCGCACAGCGGCCCTGCGATCGCGATGTCGACGAGCGGCCGGCCGGCAGGCAGCGCGCCGTCGTGCGTGTGCACGGATACCGCGTGGTAGCTGCCGTACATCGACGGACGCATCAGGTCGTTGAAGCCCGCGTCGATCAGCACGAAGTCGTGCTTCGGCCGGTGGTTCACGGCCTGCACTTCGGTGACGAGCGTGCCGGCTTCCGCGACGAGGAAGCGGCCCGGTTCGATCTCGATGCGCACCGCGTGGCCGAGATGCCGTTCGATCCGCTTGCGCGCGGCGTCCCACTGGCTGAAGTAGTGGCCGACGTCGACGCGCGGCTCGCCGTCTCGATACGGAATCGACAGCCCGCCGCCGGCGGAGATGGCTTCGATGTCGTGGCCGAGCGACGTGACGAGGTCGACCATCGCGTCGCACACCTGCGACAGATGGCCGTAGTCGACGCCCGAGCCGATATGCATGTGGATGCCGACCAGCTTCAGCCCGTACTGGCGCACGATCTCGATCGCGCGCGGTACGTCGTCGATCCAGATGCCGTGCTTGCTCTGCGGGCCGCCGGTGTTGGTCTTGTTGCTGTGGCCGTGGCCGAAGCCCGGGTTCACGCGCAGCCATACACGGTGGCCGGGCGCATGCTCGCCGACGCGCGCGAGCATGTCGAGCGAGCCGGCGTTCACGGTCACGCCGTGCTTCAGCACGGCCGCGAGCGTCGGGCGGTCGATCAGGTCGGCCGTGAACACGACGCCTTCCGGTTCGCCCGCAGGACTGAACCCGGCCGCGAGGCTGCGCTCGATTTCGCCGAGCGACACGGCGTCGACGCACGCACCTTCGTCGCGCATCAGCTTCAGGATATGCAGGTTCGAGTTCGCCTTCTGCGCATAGCGGATCACGTCGAACTGGCGCAGTTGGGCGATGCGGTCGCGGATGACGTCGGCGTCGTACACCCACAGCGGGGTGCCGTATTGCTGCGCGAGCGCCGCGAGCTGGCGGGAATCGAGGGACATGGCGGAAGAATCGGATCGAATGAACGGATAGCGTGAATGATGCGCCTGAACGTCTATACAGTAAAATGCCTGTTTTTCGAGATTCTATTCATTTTGGATATAGGTGCTCATGCTCACACACCGGCACATCGAGGTCTTCCGCGCGCTGATGGTCACCGGCAGCACGACGCGTGCGGCCGAGATGCTCTATACGTCGCAGCCGACGATCAGCCGCGAGCTCGCGCGCATGGAGCAGGTGATCGGCTTCGCGCTGTTCGAGCGCTCGCACGGGCGGCTGCGGCCGACGATGGCCGCGCTCACGCTGTTCGACGACGTGCGGCTCGCGTATGTGGGGCTCGAGCGCGTCGCGGCGACGGCCGCGCGGCTGCGCGAGTTTCGCGACGGGCAGTTGTCGGTGATCGCGCTGCCGGCGTTTTCGCACGCGATCCTGCCCGGCGCCTGCCGGCGTTTCCATGACGCGCATGCGGGCGTCAGCGTGTCGGTCGCGACGCAGGAGTCACCCGTGCTCGAGGAGTGGCTGACCGCGCAGCGCTACGATCTCGGGCTGACCGAACACGACATCGCGCCGGCCGGCACGGTCCTCACGCCGTTGCTCGAAGTCGACGAGGTGTGCGTGCTGCCCGACGGCCATCCGCTGCTCGCGCAACGCGCGATCGATCTCGCGGATCTCGCCGATCGCCCGTTCGTGAGCCTGTCGCTGAACGACCCGTACCGGATCCTGATCGACGAGGCATTCGCGCAGCTCGGCGTCGCGCCGCGTTCGATCGTCGAGACGCCGTCGGCCGTGTCGGTGTGCGCATTCGTGCGGCAGGGGCTCGGCGCCGCGATCGTCAACCCGCTGACCGCGCTCGATTTCGTCGGGCGCGACCTGCACGTGCGGCCGCTCACGCGCTCGTTTCCATACCGCGTCAGCGTGATCGTGCCCGAGCACCGGCCGAAGAGCCTGCTCGTCGACGCATTCGCCGACGCGCTGCGCGGCGAAGCGCACGCGATTCGCCAGCGGCTCGCCGCGCTGCCCGGCTGACGCCGGCCGTATGATGGGCGTTTCGCTGCGCGGCGGGTCATCCTCCGCGTCATCTTCATGGAAACGGAACCGGACATGACGGACGCATCATCTTCCCTCGAACAACCGACGCTCACCGGCGAGCGCATCGTACTGCGGCCGCTCGAGGCATCCGACCGGCAAGCGTTGCTCGATGCGGCGGCGGACGGTCGGTTGTGGAACCTGAAGGTCACGGTCGTGCCGGGCGAGGACACGGTCGACGCCTATATCGACACGGCGCTGCAAGGCCGCGCGGCCGGCACCGTGATGCCGTTCGTGATCGTCGATCGCGCGTCGGGCCGCGCGATCGGCAGCACGCGTTTCTGGAAGATCGACCGCAAGAATCGCAAGCTCGAGATCGGTCATACGTGGCTGAGCGAATCGGCGCAGCGCACGCGTGCGAATACCGAGGCGAAATGGCTGCTGCTCTCGTACGCGTTCGACACGCTGCACTGCGTGCGCGTGCAGTTCACGACCGATGAACTGAACGAGAAGTCACGCGCGGCGATTCTGCGGCTCGGCGCGAAGCAGGAAGGGATCGTGCGTCACGAGCGGATCATGCCCGACGGCCGCAAGCGCAATTCGGTGCGCTTCAGCATCATCGACGACGAATGGCCGGACGTGAGCGAGCGGTTGCGCGCGAAGCTGGCGACGTAACGCGAACCGGGGAGGCGCTGGCGTCGCGCCGCCGAAAGGGGGGCGGCGACGCGACGAGCGGGGAAGAGAAGCACCGCGCGCGATGCGCGGTGGGGCATCGCGTTACTGTGCCGATGCGAGGTGGTGACGCTGGGCGAGCTTCTGCGCGTCCGCGTAGTGCGCCTGCAGGATCGGCAGCGCCTGGCGTGCGACTTCCTTCAGCTTCGTGTCGCGGCCCGAAGCGATTTCGGCCTGGAATGCCGAGATCGTCTTTTGCTGGCCGGCGAGCGCGACCTGCTCGATGTATGCCTTGTCGAATTCCGCACCGCGCAGGTTCTTGATGCCGTCCAGCACGGCCGTGTCGGGATCGTTGGCCGGCACGTCGACGCCGCGCGGGCTGGCCGCGCGCATCGCCTGGATGATCTTCTCATCGTCGGTCGACACGCGCTGCGCGAACGCCTTCACCTGGCTGTCCGACGTGCGCGAATTGGCGATGCGTGCGGCATCGTGCTGCGTCGACACGGTTTTCGTGCCGTCGGTGATGAAAGTCTGGTCGGCTTCGTGGATGCGCGTTTGCGTGGCGGCGGCCGGTGCGGCCGGCGCCGGTTGCGCGGTTTGCGCGGTCGCCGTCACGGCGACGAGAAGCAGGCCAGCGGCAGACAATGCAAGGCGCGAGACTTGGGGAAAGCGGTTCATGGGACCTCCTTTCAATCGGGGCTCTGATTAACGGGCGGATCGGGTGATCCGCAGCTGTGCGAGAGACCGGGCGCGCCCGGGCCGGACTCGGTGGCCGCTCTGCCGCGGCGGCGTTCGAAGTGTTTCCCGGCCCGACTGATTCTAGGAGACCGCTCAGGTAGCAGGTGCAACCGCGCTGTGGTTTGTGTAACGGTTGGTAAGACGAATCGATGTGTGTGCGCGCGGGCAGGTAGAGCGTACCTGTCGCGCGCATCGTGGCGGAAATTTTTGCGTGCGCGGCGTGCATGCAATGGCTGCGATGTGTGCGCGTGTCATCGGCGTTTCATCGTCTTGCGGGCAGAGCGCGTTGGTTGCTTCGCGATCCGTCGAATCGAACGCGCGATTCGCGCTGCTTCCTCACACGCGGTCGAGCAAGGCGTCGAGATGCGGCAGCAATGGCGTCGCGCAATGCGCCTGCAACGCATCGGCGGCCGTGTAGCCCCACGAGACGCCCTGGAAGGCGATCCGCGCGCGGCGTGCCGCTTCGGCGTCGCGGATTTCGTCGCCGACGTACAGCACGTCGGCGGGCTGCATGCCCGCTTCGCGCACGAGCGCGCGCAGCCGGCGTGCCTTGCCGAAAAGCGGAATGCCGCACGCGAACGTATCGACGCATCGGCTCGCATGCGGGCCTAGCCGGTCGCGCACGATGTCCTCGCTGTTCGACGTCGCGATCGCGATGCGGATGCCGCGCGCGGCGAGCGCGTCGAAGGTCGAGTCGACACCCGGGAACAGCTTCACGTGCGCGATGCGTGGCCGCATCAGCCGGCGCATGTCGAGCGTCACGCGCGGCACTTTCCACATCGGCACCTCGAGCGCGCGAATGATCTCGCGCGCCGACATGCCGCGTAGCGCCGGGCGCAGGTCGGCCGTCGCGTCGCGAAAGCCGTGCATGCGCGACGCTTCGGTCAGCGCCGCGAGAAAGCAGTCGAGCGAATCGGCGAGCGTGCCGTCGAAGTCGAACGCGATGAGTCGATAGGGCATGAAGCGATGCTGCGAGTTCATTGAGCCGGTGACGATATCACCGAATCGAGCCGCGTGGCCCGTGCGATCGGTTGTGCCCGTGGCGAGGCGAGACGAGATGGAGGAGCAGACGCCGGAGCGCGTCGCGCGGCGTTCGGTTGCCTCGGCTGTTCGAGTCGCGCTATCGTTGCTGCTCCGCCCCCGACCCGACCGGAGAGCCGACGTGCCCGCAGCCACTCCCGCCACGCTGAGATTTTCCACCGACAAGCGCGAACTCGACATCGACGCGATCTTCGATTTCCTGCACCGGGACGCGTACTGGTCGCAGGGCATTCCGCGCGACGTCGTGGAGCGTGCGATCGACGGATCGCTGTGCTTCGGCGCGTATGTGGGCGACCGGCTCGTCGGGTTCGCGCGGCTCGTGACCGACCACGCGACGTTCGCGTACCTGTGCGACGTCTTCGTCTTGCCGGCCGACCGCGGCAACGGCTATGGCCGCGCGCTGATCGACCACGTATTCGCGCAGCCGATGGTGCGCAGCCTGCGCCGCATCATGCTCGTGACGACCGACGCGCACGAACTGTACCGGCCGGTCGGCTTCGGGCCGTCCGCGAATCCGGAGCGGCTGATGGAGATTCGCCGCCCCGACATCTACGCGAAACGCTGACGCGCGGCGAGCGCATACAATACGCGCTTTCGTTTTGCCGAAGGGAAGCAGATCATGACCGAACAGGAAGCCGAACAACTCGCCACGCATCGTCACTACAAGGGCGGGCTGTATCGCTACATCGGCGTCGCCCGTCATTCCGAAACCGAGGAATCGGTGGTGGTGTACGAGCATCTGTGGCCGCATGCGCGCGGCCTGTGGGTGCGGCCGGAAGCGATGTTCAACGAGAACCTGCCGGACGGCACCCCGCGCTTTCGCAAACTGCGCGACTGAGCCGTGGCAGGTGGCAGGTGGCGGCAGACGGGCGCGCCGCCGCGCAATCGCAAGCGGCGCGCGCGTCGCTGTTGCCCGTCGCGCGGCGCGGCTCCGCCGGTCTTACGCGCCGGCCAGCGCCTTCGACAATTCGGGCGGCGCGTGCGCGACCGCCACCTCCGGCGTCCCATGCCACGCCGCCAGCCGTTTCACGGCTTTCGCGACGTCGGCCGCGAGCCCCGTGCCGAACCGCACGCCCGGCTCGACATGCACCGCCTTCAATTCGAACGTGCCGAGCGCGCGATGCGCTTTCGCGTCGACGCGCCCGATCAGCCGGCCGCGATGCAGCACCGGCAGGCAGAAATAGCCGTAGCGCCGCTTGTGCGCGGGCGTATAGCACTCGATCGTGTAGTCGAACCCGAATAGCGTCGACGCGCGCCGCCGGTCCCACACCACCGGATCGAACGGCGACAGCAGCGTCGTGACGGTCGAGCGCAGCGTATCGGCCGCGGCGGCCGGCAGCAGCGCTTCGAGCGAGCGATGCACGTAGGCCGGCTCCTTCCAGTCCGCGATCTCCACCGGAATCAGCTCGCCCGCATCCGCGAGCCGCTCGAGCTCCGCGCGGTACGAACGGCGCGGCAGCCGGTAGTAATCGGCCACCCAGTCCGCGCGCACGACGCCGAGCGCGCGGCACGTGTAGTCGAGCAGCGCGGGCAGCACCGCGTCGCGCGGCGGCAGGTCGCGTGCATCGTCCCAGCCGGGCAGCACGCGCTCGCGCACGTCGTAGATCCGCTGAAAGTTGCGGCGTTCGGACACCATCAGGTCGCCGGTCGTGAACAGCACCTCCAGGTGCTTTTTCTCGGGCTTGCGGTCCCACCACCCGTTGCCCTTCGCGCCGTCTTCGCGAATGAAATCCGCCGATCGCACCGGGCCTTCGTCGCGAATTCGCGCGAGCATGCGGTCGATGTCCGCGCGATTCTGCTCGTGCCATTCGGCCGCGTATTTCCAGCCCATTCCCGACGGATCGAGCATCTTGTAGCGCATCAGCCCGAATTGCTCGACCGGCAGGAAGCACGCCTCGTGCGACCAGTATTCGAACAGGCGCGCCTCGGCGAGATGTTCGTCGAGCCACTGCGGGGCGAAGTCGCCGAGGCGGCTGAACAGCACGAGATACGGGCTGCGCGCGACGACGTGAATGGTATCGATCTGCAACTGCGCCATCCGGCGGATCGTGTCGAGCACGTCGGCCTTGGTGGCCTTGCGGCGGGGCGGGGTCAGCAGGCCCTGCGCGGCGAGATGCAGCGCGCGGGCGGCGGCGGGCGAGAGCGTAAGCATCGGAACGGCGGCTGAGGGTGGCAGTCGGGCACCACTTTAGCGCGAAAGCGGCGCACGTGTGCGACGCATGCACGCGACGCTTCTGACAATGCTTGACAGATGCGCGGCGCGACTTTCCCTATAGTGCAGTCATGGCGCGACGAAATGTGCGCGCAACGATTCGGCTTCCGACGCACATATGTCCATGGCACGCAGGAAGCAGATCAGGGAATCTCAACCCCCAATGAGAGACCCGGAGCCCTGAGCGGACATCCATGCGGCTGTGCACCGGCCCCGTGTGGATGTCCGCTGATTTTTTTTGTTTTCCGGTTGTTCCGCTGCCAGCCTTTTCCCGGACAGCCTGTTTATTGCCGCTTGCCGCGCGCGACTTCATCGCCGGCGCCGGGCGGCAGCCGTCGCGTGATCGGAATCGACGCGAACGAACACAGCCCGACCACGACGAACGCGGGCCAGAAATCCGACCACACCATCGTCTGATGTCCCTGCAGCCAGTGCGACACGTGCAGCACGAGGCCGGCGACCGTCACGCCGAGCCCGAGCGACATCTGCTGCACGACACTGCCCAGGCTCGTCGCGCGGCCTGCATCGGCCTGCGAAATATCCGCGTAGATCATCGAATTCAGGCTCGTGAACTGCAGCGCGGGGAAGATGCCGCCGACCAGCACGATCGTCCAGATCGCCCAGGTCGCCATGCCCGGATGGAACACGCCGTAGGCGGCGATCGCGAGTCCGGCGAATGCGGCGTTGTAGATCAGCACCGTGCGAAAACCGAAGCGGCGCAGCGTATGCGTGGCCGTCGAGCGGCTCACCGCGCCGCCGAGCGCGGATGCGCAGGTGATCAGCCCGGAGTGGAACGCGCTCATCCCGAGGCCTTCCTGGAGCGCGAGCGGCAGCAGGAACGGCACCGCGCCGAGGCCGATGCGGAACAGCGACCCGCCGACCACGCTTGCGTGATAGGTCGGGATCTTCAGGAAACTGAGATCGAGCACCGGACGCGCCTTGCGGCGCGCGTACGGCACGTAGAGCGCGAGCATCACCGCGCCGGCCACGCACATCAGGAGCGCGTTGCCGCGCGACGTGAGCGAGCCGTCGATCAGCGTGAGGCCCATCAGCAGCAGCGCGGCGCCGCTTGCCGACAGCAGGAAGCCGAACCAGTCGAGCGGGCCGGGATCGGGCTCGTGTGTGTTCGCAATGTGCTTGCTGGCGAGGTAGATCCCGTAGATGCCGATCGGCACGTTGATGAAGAAGATCATCCGCCAGTGCAGATAGGTCGTGATGAAGCCGCCGACGAGCGGCCCGAGCGTCGGCCCGAACAGCGCGGGAATCGCGAGGTAGTTCATCGCGCGCACGAGATCGGAGCGCGGCACCGCGCGGAAGATGATGATCCGGCCGACCGGCACCATCATCGCGCCGCCGACGCCCTGCACGAAGCGCGCGAACGTCAGCACGCCGAGTGAGTTGGAGGCCGCGCACATCAGCGAGCCGGCGACGAAGATGCCGATCGCGGTGCGGAAGACGGCGCGCGCGCTGAAGCGGTCGGCAAGCCATCCGCAGATCGGGATGAATACGCCGAGGCCGACCACGTAGGCCGTGATCGCAATGTTCAGTGTGACGGGATTGTGCCCGAAGTCCCTCGCCATCGCGGGCAGTGCGGTGACGATGATGTTCGCGTCGACGCTTTCCATGAACAACGCACAGGCAACGATGAGCGGTGCTAGAAAGACGGGCGACATGGGCAGGGCGCGCGGTAAAGACGCCATTATGCCCACAATGTGGTCGTTGCGTCACGCGAGACAATGGTTGTTCCGCATGTTGCAACAGTCGTTCCTGTTACCGCGCGTGAAAGAAGGAACGACTGCGGTGCCGGGTGCGGTTCGTGACACGGCACATGACGTGCGCTCGCGGTGGCCGCCTCGAAACTTGCGTGCGTTGCGCGTTTCGTGCGACAGTCGGAACTCATCTGCGTAATACAACGACGCGCATCGATCGACGGCCATCGCGACGAGCGCACGCGCGAACGAGACCCCTGCCGAACCATTCATCATCGAAAGGAGGGGACACGTCATGACGTCACGTCGTGCCGCATCGACCGCATCGCATCCTGCCTCGCATCCGTCCGTTCCCGCGCCGCGTCTGCGCTGGGCCGCCGTCCTTGCCGTTGCTTACCTCGCCGTCACCGGTTGCGCGGCGCAGGCCGACAGCGCAAATCAAGCCTCGATGCAGGCGGCCAGCCAGTCCGCCGCGCCCGCCACGGCGACGCTCGCGAGCCCGGCTTCCGGCACGCTGCTGCCGCCACCGAGCCAGCTCTACGGCGACTTGTTCGTCGCGGTGCAGACGGCTCAAATCTATCCCGATCAGAAGACCTTCGTCGACGCGACGCCCAACACCGATCCGGCGACGATCGTACAGTTGTATCAGCAACAGAAGTCGCAGCCGGGCTTCTCGCTGAAGGCGTTCGTCGACCAGCACTTCACGCCGCCGCCGGAAGGCGGGGTCACGCCACCCGCGAACCAGACGCTGCGCCAGCACATCGACTGGCTGTGGCCGCAGCTCACGCGCACCAGCATGACGGTGCCGCCGTACAGCTCGCTGATCGCGATGCCGAAGCCGTACGTCGTGCCGGGCGGCCGCTTCCGCGAAGGCTACTACTGGGATACCTATTTCACGATGCTCGGGCTGCAGGTGTCGGGGCGCGAGGATCTCGTCGACGACATGCTCGACAACTTCGCGTATCTGATCGACACGATCGGCCACATCCCGAACGGCAACCGCACGTACTACGCGAGCCGATCGCAGCCGCCGTTCTTCGCCTACATGGTCACGCTCGCCGCGCAAGCCGAAGGCGACAAGGTCTACCAGAAATACCTGCCGGCGCTGCGCAAGGAGCATGCGTACTGGATGCAGGGCGAAACCACGACGCCGCGCGGGCAGGCGGCGCGCAACGTGGTCGCGATGCCGGACGGCGCGGTGCTGAACCGCTACTGGGACGCGAGCGACACGCCGCGCGACGAGTCGTATCTCGAGGACGTGACGACCGCGAAGGCGGTGCCGAATCGCCCCGCGAACGAGGTGTACCGCGACCTGCGCGCGGGCGCCGAAAGCGGCTGGGACTACAGCTCGCGCTGGTTCGGCGACGGCAAGACGCTCGCGACGATCCGCACGACGTCGATCGTGCCGGTCGACCTGAACAGCCTGATGTTCCATCTCGAGACGACGATCGTGAAGGGCTGCGCGGTCACGCGCGACATCGCGTGCGTGGCGGATTTTTCCGGCCGGGCGGCGCGGCGCGCGGCGGCGATCAACCACTATTTGTGGAATCGCCGCGGTTATTACGGCGACTACGACTGGCAGTTGCGCAAGCCGCGCGACGGCGTGACGGCGGCCGCGCTGTATCCGCTGTTCGCGGGTGTCGCATGGCCCGAACGCGCGAAGGCGACCGCGCGCGAGGTGCGCAAGACGCTGCTGCAACCGGGCGGCCTCGCGACGACGACCGAGAACACCGGCCAGCAATGGGACGCGCCGAACGGCTGGGCGCCGTTGCAGTGGATCGCGATCGACGGACTGCGCCGCTACGGCGAACCGGCACTCGCGAAGGACATCGGCACGCGCTTCCTGGCCGACGTGAAGCATGTGTATGCGACCGAAGGCAAGCTCGTCGAGAAGTACGTGGTGGAAGGGGCCGGCGCGGGCGGTGGCGGTGGCGGCGAATATCCATTGCAGGACGGCTTCGGCTGGACCAACGGCGTCACGCTGAAACTGCTCGGCCTGTATGGCGAGTGACGGGCCGCGTGCGTTGCACGCAGGCACGCAGGCACGTAAACGGACACGGGCCGGATCGCCGCGCGAGCGGCAGTCCGGCCCATATCACATGCGCGCGTGTCAGAACGTGATCGTCGTGCGTACGCCGACCACCGTTTCGTCGCCGATGCGCGCGCCGGCCTGGTTCGGGTTCGGGATGCCGCCGCCAGGCCGGAAGAAGTGCTGCAGGTCGGCCTGCAGTTGCCACCACGGTGCGACCTGGTACTGATAGGTCGCCTCGATCACCGTTTCCGCGCGGCGCACCGGATAGCCGGGCGTCGTATACGTGCCCGTGTCGCCGTCGAGCGCACGTGCGTGCGAGCCGATCTTCGCGTAGCCGATCGCGATGCCGGCTGTATCGTCGTCGCGGCCCTTGAACGGCGCCTTGAGCGTCACGCCCGCATTCGCCGCGAAATCGACGACGTTGCGATCGCCCGGCGCGCCCATCACGCGTGCGAACACGCCGACCGAACGCGGGCTGTCCGCCGACGGCCGCCACACCATCTGATCCGCGACCGCATAGAAACCGTAGTTGCCGCGATGCGTGGCGGGGATTCCGTTGCTGGCCGGATTCGCGAGCGACAGCCCGTCGGTGCCGAGGCGCGGATCGTTCGCGTGCTGCGACTGATACCAGAAGCCGAGCTTGTACGTGCCCGGCAGGCCGAGCGGTTGCGGCGCCTTCGGATCGGTCGGCGGCGCGTTCAGCGCGTACTGGAGTTCGCCGATCACGAACGCGCCGCTGCGCAGGTTGAAGTTGGTGCCGTGCGCGTTCAGCACCTGTGCGTCGCCGTCGCTGCGGCCGGCCGGGTTGCCGTCGAACACGCCGACCATCGCGGTCCACGCGTCGGCCGGCTTCAAGCGCAGCCGCACGCCGAGCGACGACAGCGGATACGCGGGGCCGCCGGACGGCAGGTCGGTCGACGGCAGCACGGGCCAGCCGAACGTCGCGTTCATGAACGTCGCCGCGTACTGGCTCACCATGAATTCCTGGTCGACGCTCTGCTGGCCGACCCTCACGTCGGCCTTGCCGGCGAGGAACGCCTGCTGGTACCAGAGCTCCCACAGCCGCGTGGTCGAATTCGCTTCGATGCCGGTCGCGGTCTGCAGCGTCTGCAAATAGCGCTGCGTGAGGTTGGTGCCGTGGATCTGCAGCGCCGACACGTTGAACGTGCCGCCCGGCAATCCGATCGCCTTTTCCGTATCGACGTTGAAGCCGAATTGCGTGAGGCCCTGATAGGCACCGCCGCGTTGCGTGCCGCCTGCGGCGTTGTACAGGTATTCGCTGGTTTCCTGCAGGTTCAGCGTGATGCCGTGATCGCCGAGCACGTCGCGCAGGCCGCCCATGTTGCCGAGCAGGTTCGAGCGCTCCCAGAAACCGGTGGGCGCTGGCGCGGCAGCATCGGCAGCCGGTGCGGGGGCGGCGTCGCTGACGCCGGCCGCCGGCTCGGCCGCGGCGGACGCGGCAGCCGGCGACGACGATTGCGCGAGCGCGGGCGCGGCGGCGAGCGACAGCAGCAACGCGGCGAGCGCATCGAGGCGCGGTGTACGCGGTGCGGATTCGAAGCGATTTTTCATGCGGGCTCCGTTGTTTGATTGATTAGCTTGACTGAAGAAATGGGAACGCGAAGCGATGGAGCAGGTGGGGGTAGCGACACGCAGGCATGCGGCGCGTTGCGCACTGCCAGTTACGGCAGCCAGCCGCCGATCCGCCATACGTATGCGAAGCCGAGGCGCGATGCGGCCGTGCAGAGCAGCGCGACGAGCGCGACGGCGGCGGCCCGCACCGATCAGCACGCAGTCGAGCGGGCGCGTTGCCGCCGGCAGGTGCGCGAGGGCGCTGCCGCGCCAGTCGCCGAACGCGTGGGCGAGCGGCGAAAGGCCCGAAACCAGCAAGCGGTCGGACGCGACGTGCGCGAGTCGCTTGAGTTTGGCCGCGAACGATTGAAAGAACATGACGATCCTCCGTCCGGTCCGGCGCATGCCGGACGACGTGATCGAGCGCGGGTGCATGACGCGACCTGCGATCGGCGGTTGGAACGTAACGGAGCGTGCGACGGACGAGCCGGCTATGCCGGCATCGGGGGAAGCGCGCTAACCCGACGAATGCGAGCTAGCGGCGAATGACATGTGTCTGGCTGCTATCTCGCGATGGCTTGGCCGGCCTGGACCGGCATCGAACTGCAACTGGAGCATGTGTCCACGAAGGGACTCCCTTGATGAATTGGGGCGGATTGTAGTCGCGAGCTTTGCTGCGGTGCAAGCAAAAAAGCAGCGGCGTTGCGCATGTTGCATCGGCAGCGCCGCCGCGCCGCAGGCAGGCCGATGCCCCAGCACGCCCGCCCACCGGCGGCAGCGGCGACTGTTGCTCGCACGCATCGGCGGCGCGCGCCCTGCAACGCGTTGAAAGGTTGCGGCGCGCCATTCCGGGCGCGAATCTTTCAGTGTGTAGGGGACGGAAAAAAATTTCCCGCGGCGCATGCCAGAGGGTTGACTTCCGTTTCGGCCGGTCCATAGAATCCTGCATCTTCACTCTTGGGGCCGCCGCCTTGGACGCCTGCAGTAGTCGATCTTCGAACGAAATTTCCGCCTGAGCGACCGACGTCCGCGCCTCATCGAAGCCGCCGTTTGTCGTCCAGGCAAACGGTGCGCGCAGCAGTATTCCGCAGCAACTCCCTACGTGCACCCTGATTCGCGCCGGTTAGCGTGATGCGTGTTCGCATGCGCCATCCGGTTTTGCCGCCGCCCGGCGCGCGGCCGCGTTCGCGCATGCGTTTCGCATGCACCCGAACGGCGGACCGCGCCTGACGGCGGTCAACCGTGTTCTCCGGAACACCGCACAGGAGCCGCCGTGAACGACAGTGACAGTTGTCCCTTATGCCCGTTGCATCAACAGACCCTTTTGAACCCGGGTCGCAGGGACATGCCGGCCGACTAGCCTGACACGTCGTTCAGGCCCCGGACTGGCCCCGCGCCCACCAAGCGGCCGGCACGCATGCCGTTGCCGCCAGGAGCCAGACCATGAACTTCGGCCTTCTGCTGTCGAACCTCCCGCACGTCACGGAATCGCGTCCGCATTACGACGCGATGCTGACGCTCGACGCCCGTCCGCGGGTGTTCTCCCGTTTGCTGAACCAGCTGAAATCGTTGATCCGCTGAAGAAGCGCCGAGCGCGTCTCGGCATGCGCGCGCGGACCCATTCCGCGCGCGTATTCCAAGGCCACACGCTTGCCGTATAAAAAAACCAGCCGTACGGAATTCATCATGTCCACGCCATCGAACGTCTCTCCACCGATCGCCGTCGAACGCAGCGCCGTGCTCGACGAAGCCCACCTGGGCGACATCCGCGGCGCGCTCGGCACCATCGCGCATCACGACACCGCCGCGCGCGGGACGTGGTGGGCGCGCCTGCGCACGCTGCTCGCGATCATCGGCCCCGGCCTGATCGTGATGGTCGGCGACAACGACGCCGGCGCATTCGGCACCTATACGCAGGCCGGCCAGAACTACGGCACGACGCTGCTGTGGACGCTGCTGCTGCTGGTGCCGGTGCTGTACGTGAATCAGGAGATGGTGCTGCGCCTCGGCGCCGTTACCGGCGTCGGCCATGCGCGCCTGATCTTCGAGCGCTTCGGCAAGTTCTGGGGCGCGTTCAGCGTGATCGACCTGTTCCTGCTCAATGCGCTGACGATCGTCACCGAGTTCATCGGCATCACGTTCGTGCTGGCTTTCTTCGGGCTCCCGAAGGTTGCGGGCGTCTGCGTGGCGGCCGCATTGACGATGGCGGCGGTGAGTACCGGCGACTTCAGGCGCTTCGAGCGGTTCGCGATCGTGCTGTGCGTGATGAGCCTGCTGCTCGTGCCGGTGCTCGTGTCGATCCACCCGCCGGCGGCGCAGATGTCGCGCGACTTCTTCGTGCCGAACTGGCCCGCGCACGCGAAGCTGTCCGACGTGATGCTGCTCGTGATCGGCATTGTCGGCACGACGGTCGCGCCATGGCAGCTGTTCTTTCAGCAGAGCTACGTGATCGACAAGCGCATCACGCCGCGCTTCATGAAGTATGAGAAGGTCGACCTGTGGATCGGCATCGCGTTCGTGCTGATCGGCGCGGTCGCGATGATCGGCTTCAGTGCCGCGCTGTTCGGCGGCCATCCGGAAGCGGGCAGTTTCACCGACGCGGGCGGCGTGATCGCGGGCCTCGAGAAATATGCGGGCCGCACGAGCGCGACGCTGTTCGCGGTCGCGCTGCTCGACGCGTGCATCATCGGCGCGGCGGCGGTGTCGCTGTCGACTGCGTACGCGATCGGCGACGTGTTCAAGATCCGTCATTCGCTGCATCGCGGCGTGTCGGATGCGAAGGGCTTCTATCTCGTCTACTTCGGCATCGTCGCGGCGGCTGCCGCGCTCGTGCTGATTCCCGGCAGCCCGCTCGGCCTGCTGACCGAAGCGGTGCAGACGCTCGCCGGTGTGCTGCTGCCGAGCGCGACCGTGTTCCTGCTCGTGCTCTGCAACGATCGCCAGGTGCTCGGCCCGTGGGTCAACTCCACGAAGCTGAACGTGTTCACGGGCGCGGTGATCTGGGTGCTCGTGCTGCTGTCGATCATCCTGACCGCATCGGTGATGTATCCGGACATCAGCGGCGAAGCGATCGTCGACGTGCTGATCGGCGGCACCGTGCTCGCGATTGCCGGTTATCTCGCGACGGTGCTGATCCGCCGCAACAAGCGTGTCGTCGAGCCGGGCATCGACCGCACGCTGCGCGAAACGTGGCGCATGCCGCCGCTCGATTCTCTCGAGCCGCAGAAGATGACGGTCGCGACGCGCGTCTGGATGGCCGTGATGCGCGGCTATCTGGTGATCGCGGTCGGCCTCGTGATCGTCAAGGTCGTGCAGATGACGCTGCTGAAGTAGCGCCTTACGGCGTCGTCGCCAGGTGTGTGCACATGCCGGCCCGCGAGGCCGGCATGTGCGTATACGCGGGTTCGTCGCGCGCGTCAGATCAGTTCGAGCTTCGACGTCAGGTACGTGAGCTGGATCCGGTTCGCGACGCCGAAGCGCTTGCGCAGCTTGCGCAGGTGATAGTCGACGTTGTGCGCGCTGGTGTCGAGGCGCCGGCCGATCTCCTTGTCCGACGCGCCTTCCGCGATGCCCAGCAGCAGTTCCTGTTCGAACGGCGTGAGCCCGTTCACCGCGCGTTCGCGCGACGTCGCGATCAGTTGCGGCGATGCGAACTTGTGCACCGACAGCCCGATCGACAGCGCCTGCTCGATCGTCGCCGGCGTGATCCATTCGCGCGTGCGGCGCGGCGCGGTGAAGCTCATGAACGCGTGCAGCCGCGTGCCGGGCACGGCCATCGAATACATGATGCCGCTGCACATGCCGTCGTCCTGCATCGTCTGCAGGAAGCCGTCGAGCGCTGCCGGCGTCACGCACGGCGCGTCGTCGCGCTCGCGGTGTTCGCGGCGCAGCTGCTGCAGGTCCCACACGATCGGCATGTTGCAGACGCGCGCGCCAAGCGTGCGCGGATCGATGTCGTGATGGTTGTGCCTCACGTAGTCGCCGCGATAGGTGGTCGGCGTGAACGCCTCGTGGAGGTAGAGACTTTCGACGCGCTCTCGCGAGAATTCGAGCGCGAAATACGCGAACGTCGAGAAGCCCGTCAGGTGCAGCAGGCTTGCGACGATCCGGTTGCGCTCCGCGGTGCTCTGCGCGTTCGCGAGCGTATCGGCGACGCCGAGCTTCGGCGCGTGTGGCTGCGCGATGTCGCCGCGCTTGATGTCGTCGCACCAGACGACCTGCACCGTGCGTTCTCTCGACGCGTCGGTGCAGGCGGCCGTCCGCCGCGACGGACGGGACAACGTTGGGGCGACCGCTTCTTCTTGCAATGCAATATCGGACATGAGCCATCCCTCGGAATCGACGCGCATCGCGTGGCGGCAGCCGTATCGTGTACGGCGCTCGCGACGATGCGATCGAGCATCTTTATGATATGCGTCGATCGTCATCCTGACGAAACGCGGGGGCATTGTACAAAAATGCCTGTGTGCGCGTAATATGCCGTAATACTAATTCGGGCGAAAGGTTCATATTCGCACCGGTATAGAGAAGACCAGAAAAACATAAAGAAAAGACCAGATCGTGACGGGGCAGGTTCACATATTGGGAAAGGGTGGGCTCCTCATGACATATGCTGACGACGCGCCACGCGTCGAGTGGTTCTCGCAAGCCGATATCGCTGCTGCTGCCGCTTATTCGAAAGAAATTCATGCAATCGAGCGCGACGTTTTTACCGGCATCCAAATCGCACCCGGTAAATCCGACCTCGCTCCCGTCGATTTCGCCCAATGCCATGCCCGATTGCGGCAAATCGGTTTCAGCACACTCGGTTACGGTGCGTATGAAATGATCGGGCGGCGCATTCTGTGCGCGCATCTGCTGCGCGACCTCGCGCCCGCGACGTTCGTGCAGCCGTATATCGAGGGCATGCTCTACGAGAGCGACCCGCGTTTCGCGCAAGTGCGGCAAAGCGGCTTTCCGGTCGCGTGGCGGCTCGACGAGATCGAGTCGTCCGCGCAGGGCAGCGGCGACCGCAAGGTGCTCGCGCTGGCCGGCCATCTGCGTGCGCATGCGATGAACAGCGGCGTGATCTTCAGCCTGTCGGCGCCGCGGCTCGACCTGCGCGTCGCGGTGAACGTGACGTCGGAAGCGCACGGTACCGAGTGGATCGACGATCGCGTGATCGGCGGCGCGCTGGCGGTGAGCCTCGCCGTGCATCGCGTCGCGCTGCCGTTTCTCGAGGCGCGCATCGCGCGCATGCGCGGCTTCGCGCTGGGCGACGAGCAGCAGCAGGTGCTCGAGCGCCTCGTGCACGGGCTGTCCGACCAGGAGATCGCGAGCGCGCTGCGCACGTCGCTGCACAAGGTCGGTCACCATATCCGTTCGCTCGAAAAACTCTTCAACGTCCGGAATCGCGCGCAGCTCGCGTATCTCGCCGCACGCCGTCTGGAGTCCTGACCCTGTCTGCGCGCGCGGCGCCCGCCGCGCGATGGAAGCGGTTCCGGCGATGCGCGCGAGCAGGCGCCGCCGGGTTTCGTAGTCGGATCCGATCGTCACCGGAAAACCGCCGCGCCGCTACGAGGTGCATCCCTTTTTGCGCGGTGTCGCGTCGCTACACTCGTCCCATTCAACGGTCCGCGCGACACGGGGCATGACGGCCCGTGCCCGCCGGCGACAACGACAGGACGACGGCACGATGGCAGAACCGAAGGCGCTCCCTCGCGACTGGCAGCGGATCTTTTCCGCCGCCCGCAGCGTGTCCGGGCGACGTCTCGGGGCATCGCCGCGCGCCGACCTGTTTCTCGCCGCGTTCATCGTGTCGGTGGTCGCGCTGTTCATCCTGCCGCTTCCGCAAGCCGCGCTCGACGGGATGATCTCGCTGAATCTCGCCGCCAGCGTCGTGCTGCTGACGGTGTCGACTTACGTGCCTTCGGCCGTCAGCTTCTCGTCGTTTCCCGCGCTGCTGCTGTTTACGACACTGTTCCGGCTTGCGCTGAACATCGCGTCGTGCAAGCTGATCCTGCTGCACGCGAACGCGGGCCACGTGATCGACGCGTTCGGCCGGCTCGTGGTCGGCAACAACGTCGTGGTGGGCGGCGTGGTGTTCCTCGTGATCGCCGTCGTGCAGTTCATCGTGATCGCGAAGGGCTCCGAGCGGGTCGCCGAAGTCGGTGCGCGCTTCTCGCTCGATGCGATGCCGGGCAAGCAGATGAGCATCGACGCGGACCTGCGCGCGGGGATCATCAGCGCCGACGAAGCGCGCGAGCGTCGCGAGAAGCTCGAACAGGAATCGCAGATGCACGGCGCGATGGACGGCGCGATGAAGTTCGTGAAGGGCGACGCGATCGCGGGCCTCGTGATCGCGTTCATCAACATCGTCGCGGGCATCGCGGTCGGCACGCTGATGCACGGCATGGACATCGGCGAGGCGTTGCAACGTTACGCGATCCTGACGGTCGGCGACGGGATGGCGTCGCAGATCCCGTCGCTGCTGGTGTCGATCGCGGCCGGCATCGTGACGACGCGCGTCGCGACGCGCGACACGCGGCAGCGCCAGCTCGGCGAACAACTGGGCGAGCAGCTCGGCGCGCATCCGCGCGCGCTGCTGATCGCGGCGCTGGTGCTGGCCGGCTTCCTCGTCGTGCCCGGTTTTCCGAAGTGGTCGTTCGCGCTGATCGCGTTCGGCCTCGGCGCGTTCGCATTCACGCAGCTGAAGCGCAAGACGACCGCGCCGAGCTTCAACCTGATTCATATCGCGGGCCGCATCGGCGCGACCGACGACGGCCAGCCCGCGAAGGTGTCGCATGCGGCGGGCGTCACGTCGCTGATCGCGGTGTCGCTGTCGGACGACCTGCGCACGACGCTGAACCTTGCGCAGCTGCAGACCGCGCTGTCGAGCGCGAAGGCGCGCGTCGACGCGGATATCGGCACGGTATTTCCGCGCATCACGCTGAACGACGACGAAGGCGCAGCGGCCGGCACGTACCGGATCTATCTGCAGGACGTGCTCGCGGCGCATGGCGCGCTAAAGCCGGGCTGGCTGCTGTGGGACGGCGTCGCGCCGCTGCCTGAGCGCGCGGAGCGCCAGCCGGCCGAGGCGTTCGGCCCGTTCGCGACCGCGCTGTGGATCAAGCCCGACGGCGCGGCGCCGGACGGCAAGTGGCTGACGAGCGAAGGCGCGCTCGCCGCGCACGTCGAACAGATCGTGCGCCAGCATGCGGACGAACTGATCGGCATCCAGGAAACGCAGGCGCTCGTGCACCTGGTGCGCCGCGAGCATCCCGAACTCGTCGGCGAACTGACGCGGCTCGTGCCGCTGCAGCGCGTGACCGAGGTGCTGCGCCGGCTGCTTGCCGAACAGGTGCCGATCCGCAACCTGCGCGTGATTTTCGAAAGCCTCATCACGTGGGCGCCGAACGAGCCGGACGACGTGATCGCGCTGGTCGAGCTGGTGCGCGTCGACCTGCGCCGGATGATCACCGATCGTCATGCGGGCGCGACGCGGCAGCTGCGCGTCGTGCTGTTCGAGCAGAACCTGCAGGAGCGGATCGAGAACGCGGTCATGCGCACGAAGCAGGGCAATTTCCTCGCGCTGTCGAGCGCGATCAAGCAGGACATCGGCGAACAGGTGCGCGCGATCGTGCAGGCCGCGACGTCGGCGCAGGCGGCCGGCGCAGGCGGCCATGGCAACCCGCAAGGCGCCGCGCGGCTCGCGGTGATGGTCGCGCTCGGCGCGCGTCGTTACGTGAAGACGATCCTGCAGCCGGTGCTGCCCGAGCTCGCGGTGCTGTCGTACCAGGAGGTCGAGGAGGACGTGCAGCTGCATACGGTCGGCTGGGTGAAGAATCCGCCCGACGACGGCACGCTCGGCGCGGGCGCCGGCGTGCGCGCGCCGGGAGTCGCGCAATGACGAGCTCGACGATCCTCGACCTGACCCGGCAGGCGCTGATGCTGGTGCTGCTGCTGTCGCTGCCGATCGTGCTGATCGCCACCGTCACCGGCCTCGTGGTCGCGATCCTGCAAGCGGTCACGCAGGTGCAGGACGCCAATATCGGCATCGCGGTGCGGCTGATCGCCGTGATGGTCGCGCTCGTGCTGCTGTCGGGCTGGCTCGGCAGCGAGGTGTTGCGCTTCGCGCAGCAGGCGCTTGAACGCATGTTCGTTTCTTCCACAGGAGTGCTTTGATGCGCCGACGCGTCACCCCGATCCGGTTTCAACCGCGCCGCCTGCAACGGGCCGCGCTCGCCATGTGCGCGACCGCGCTGCTCACGGCATCGCTGTGCATGACGGTCGCGCAGCCGGCGCGCGCGGCGGACCTGCGCTGGCGCAACAAGCCGTTTACGATCGTCGCGAACGGCAAGAAGATCGGTGACTTCATTCGCGAGCTCGCATCGTCGCAGGGCGTGACGGCCGTGGTCGACCCGAAGGTCGACGGCGTGATCAGCGGCCGCTTCTCGGGCACGCCGCAGCAGACGCTCGACACGATCTGCTCGACCTACGGGCTCACGTGGTACTACGACGGCTCGTTTCTGTACGTCGACCCGGCCGACCAGTCGCAGACGCAGATGATCCCGATTCCGCCGAACGCGGCCGGCGAGATCGGGCGCGCGCTGCAGGCGATGCAGATTCCCGACAAGCGCTACACGCTCGTGATCAACGACCGCGCGAACAGCGTATACGTGGCCGGCCCGCGCCGCTACGTGGAGCTCGTGCGGCAGGCGGTCGGCTCGGTCGGCGATCCGTCGGCGAACGGCGCGCATGCGGACATCCGCGCTTTCCGCCTCAGGTACGGCTGGGCGTCCGACTTCACGATCAACCGCTCGGGCAAGGAAGTGACGGTGCCGGGCGTCGCGACGATCCTGCGCCGGCTGTTCGGCAGGGGCGGCGGCACGAGCGAACTGCCGTCGAGCACGCCGCTCGGGCAGGCCGCGCGTCAGGTGAAGCTCGGCTCGGGCCTGACGATCGCGGTGCCGCGGCTCGACTTCCCGGACATGTCCGGCGGCCCGCGCCAGGGCGGCTATGGCGGCGCGGACAGCAGCGCGGGCGGCTTCTCGCCGTTCTCGAGCGGCGGCGGTGGCGACACGCTGCCGCAGATCGTCGCCGATCCGGCGATCAACGCGGTGATCGTGCGCGACCTGCCGGAGAACATGTACCGCTACCAGTCGCTGATCAACCAGCTCGACGAGCGGCCGCGCATCGTCGAGATCAACGTGACGATCATCGACATCAACGAGGATTCGCTCGACAGCCTCGGGATCGACTGGCGCCTGCACACGACGCACGGCGACGTGCAGATCGGCAACGGCCAGAACCCGCTGAACGGCAACACGCAGTTCAACGGCGCCGGCAATCCGCCGCTGACGTTCGGCATCGGCACGTCGGAAACCGGGCAGACGGGCGCCTTCATGCCGACCGGGATCGCGCTGACCGCGTCGATCGGCGGCTCGTTGCGCAACTACCTGCTCACGCGCGTGAACGCGCTCGCGCAGAAGGGGCAGGCGCAGCTGCGATCGAAGCCGAAGGTGCTCGCGCTCGACAACACCGAGGCCATTCTCGAGAACCTGACGCAGTTCTACGTGCAGGTGCAGGGCTACCAGGATTCGTCGCTGTACAGCGTGACGACCGGCACGAGCATCAAGGTGACGCCGATGATCGTCGACGAGGCGATCCGCAACGCGGCCGCCGTCTCCGGCAACCCGCAGAGCGTGATGATGTCGATCGACATCCAGGACGGCAACATCGTGCCGGGGCAGGCCGTGTCGAACGTGCCGGTGATCCAGCAGCGCAACATCGTCACCAAGACGATGATCGACGAAGGCAAGAGCCTGCTGATCGCGGGCTTCAACGACGACGAGGTGAGGCTGAACAAGAGCGGCGTGCCGTGGCTGTCCGACATCCCGCTGATCGGCAACCTGTTCAAGTACACCGACAAGTCGGGCAACCACATGGAGCGGTTCTACCTGCTGACGCCGCGCGTGGTGACGACCGCGTCGATGTATGCGCCCGACGGCTCGCCGGTGAATCCGGGCGCGGACGGGCCGGCCGGTTCGAACGGCACGTCGATGTACCGCCCGCCGGACAACGACATCGCGGTGCCGCTCACGCCCGCGCCGCTGCCCGGCACGAAGTTCGGCCCGCCTGCGCTGCCGCCGCCGAAGGATTCGGCCGCGCAGCCCGTGGCGACGACCGCAGGAGCCACCACTCATGTCGACGACCATCATTGATCCGCACGGCGACGGCGCATTGCCCGGCGGTGCGGGAGGCGCCGCGGCCGGGTCGGCCGCGCTCGTGTCGCCGTGGAACCTGTGCTTCCTGAGCGGGCCGATGTACGGCCGCACGATGTCGCTCGCGCGCGGCGCGAACTGGGTCGGCACCGCGGCCGACTGCGAAGTGATCCTGCCCGATCGCGAGATCGGCGCGAAACAGGTGTGCCTGCAGGTCGGTGCGCTCGCTGTAACGGTGCAGAACCACGGCGGCGACGGCGGGGCGCCGGTGCTGTTCAACGACGAGCCGCTCGGCGCGGGCCGCCGCTCGCTGACGCCGCATGACGTCGTGACGGTCGGCTCGATCCGGCTCGGCATCGCGCGGCACGCGCAGGCGAGCGTCGCGCTGCCGGATGAAACCGGTGCGCCGGATACCGCGCGCGAGGCCGCGTGGCTCGGCTGGCTCGCAGGCGGGCTGCGCCGCCTCGGCAGCCGGCGGCTCGTGATCGCGCTGGTCGCGCTGTGGCTCGGCGTGCTGCTGGGCGCGCTCGGCTACGGCTTCGTCACCTGGTCCGGGCGCCTGCCGTGGCAGCACGAATCGGTGCTCGCGCGCACGCACCGGCTGCAGCAACTGCTGCACGCGTATCCGGAGCTGGCCGTCGCGCCGCGCGACGACGGCGTGATCGTGTCGGGCTACGTGAGCGATCCGGCCGCGCGCGAACGCGTCGCGCAGATCGTCGCGGGCGTCGACAACGCGGCGCTCGGCAACATCTACGTGGTCAGCGACCTGGTCGCGACCGCGCAGACCTATTTCAGCGACACGGCGCTGACGGTCGCGTATCTCGGCCGCGGCCGGATCGAATTGACGGGCGCTGCCGAGCGCGCGCAGATCGAGCCGCGCATCCGCAACTACATGAAGGACGCGCGTCCGGCGCTCGAGGTGGTGGACCACGTGCGCGACGCCGATGCCGCCGCGCCACGCACCGCGACGACGCTCGGCGGCGTCGCGGGGATTCCGGAGATCACGACGGTATTCGCGGGCGACGGCGACCAGCGCTACATCGAGATGGCGGACGGCAGCCGCTATTTCGAAGGCGCGCGGCTGAAGGAGGGGCCGACCGTCATGTCGATCGGTCCGGACGCAGTCGTGTTCGAGCGCAACGGCCAGCGCATCACGATGCCGCTTGGCGGCCCGTCCGCGAGCGCGCCCGAGCGCGCGCCGGCGCCGCCCGTGCCGCCGCTCGCGAGCGGTGCGGCGGCAGGCGTCGCGCAGCCGGTGCCGGGCCCGACGCTGCTGCAGGATGCGCCGGCGGCGCCGGCCGTCGCGGCCGCTGGTGCACCGAAGGAGGCGGCGCACTAGCGTCGCGACAGGATTTGCGCATCGCGTGTCGCGCGGTGCGCGCATTACGCGACACGCCGCATGCATGCGGCGCGTCACGTCACTGGCGGGGCATGGGGCCGCCGCCGGAAAGTGGATGACGTTCTTCACGCAAAAGGAGCGAAATATGGGTGCCTCAGCAGCCGGTAGCACGGGTGGTCCGAACGACACGACCCAGGTCCAGCAGCAGGCGGACGACCTGACCAAGACGCAGCTCGAACTGACGAAGATCAACTTCCAGGTCCAGCAGTCGACCGCGACGTTCGAAACCAGCAACGCAGTGACCGCGCAGGAAGGGACGGCGAACGCCCAGGTTGCGCAACACCTGAGTTCCGCCGGCCGCGCATGACGCCGGACGCCGGCCGCGCCGCGCGACGCCACATGCCCGGGCAGCCCGTGCAGGGTGCCTGGCGGGGCGCGCGTGCGTGTCGGCCGGCTCGTTTCCGGCGCTGCCGGTCAAGGAGGACACGATCATGTCGGTAACAGGCGTAGGTGCAGCACCGCCGGGCGCGGCCGCGCTCGCGGGCGCCGTGCAGCAGGCGGGCACGGCGTCCGATCCGGCGCAGGTGCGCCAGTTCGATGCGTTGATGCAGCCGGGTGCAGCCGCGGGCTCGTCGTCGGCGTCGGGCGTCGCGATGTCGCGCGCGCCGGCCGATGCGGTGCCGGCGGTGCAGATGACACCCGCGACACCCGCGCAGGCGAATCATGCGTCGCTGGTCGAGCGGTTGCGCACGTACGGCAACGATCTCGACACGCGGTACGCGAACATCGACAAGCATCGCACCGAGATGCTGACGTCGATGGCGGACAACCGCAGCGATCCGCTGATGACGATGGTGAAGGCGATGGATTTCCAGTGGACGGCGACGACCACGATTTCCGAATACCAGTTGAGCCTGTCGGTCGCGCAGGCGGCGAACGGCTTCACGCATACGGTGCTGAAGACGCAGGAGTGACGAAGGCCGGTGCGTGTGCCTGAAGCGGCCGCGCGCCCTGAAGCGGACAAACGATGACGACGATCGATTCGACGCCGCGCATGCATGCGTGGCGCAGCCGGGCAGCGCGTGCGCTGCTCGCGGGACTGCTCGCGCTGCTGGCCGGCTGCCAGAAGGAGCTGTACTCCGGCCTGTCGGAGCGCGACGCGAACCAGATGGTCGCCGTGCTCGGCGATGCGGGCATCAGCGCGTCGAAGGACAACGACGCGCGCGACACGTCGGATCGCAACGCATGGCAGGTGAGCGTCGCGGACGGCGACATGCAGTCGGCGCTCACCGTGCTGCAGGCGAACGGGCTGCCGAAGCCGAGCTATGCGAGCCTCGGCGAGCTGTTCCAGAAGCAGGGGCTCGTGTCGACGCCGGCCGAGGAGCGCGTGCGCTACCTGTACGGCGTGTCGCAGGACCTGTCGCGCACGCTCCAGGACATCGAGGGCGTGGTGGTCGCGCGCGTGCAGGTCGTGATTCCGGAGAACGATCCGCTCGCGGACAAGATCAAGCCGTCGTCGGCGGCCGTGTACATCCGCTACCGGCCCGGCGTGGACCTGCGCGCGATGGCGCCGATGGTCAAGGATCTCGTCGCGCACAGCATCGAAGGGCTGCAGTACGACAACGTGTCGCTGTTCCTGCAGCCAGCCGCCGCACACACGACGCGCGTGGACGGCATCGGCAGCGCGGTGTCGGACGTCCTGCGTCTGCGCTCGCCGCTCGGCTGGCTGGTGTTCGCGCTGATCCTGCTGACCTGCGCGGTGATCGCGCTGTCGGCCGCGCGGCGCGGGATGTTCGGCGCCCGGCTGGCCGGGCTGGTCGGCACGCCGCGCGGGGCGAACGGAACCGGCGGTGCGTCAGCGTCGTCGGGTAGCGGCCTGCGCACGCCGGACGGCGCGCGCGACGGCGCATGAGCGAACACGCTGCGCTGCCGCCGGGTGCCAGGCCCGATGCCGCGCCGCTGCCGTGGCTGCAACCGCTCGCGCCGCCGCCTCCCGCGCGGCGCGCGGCGTTTCACGCGCTCGTCTGCGAATTCAACCTGCGCCCGGACCGCTATCTGCACGTGACGCGCGTGCCGGCCGAGTGGCCCTCGCGCTATCGCTCGCCCGACGCGTTCGGCCCGGCCGGCCGCAAGCTGCTTGCTCGTCACCTGCTCGATGCGAACGGCGTGGCCGGACTCCACGACTTCGACGTCGCCAATCCGTGTGCGCGGCTCGCGCTGCTGCCCGGCGCGGCGCTCGAGCAGCTCGCGTCGTATACGGGGCTGCTGCTGCATCGCGGCTGGCTGCGCGACGCGCTGACCGTGCGCCGCATTCGTGCGGAAGTCGCGGCGAAGCTCGGCGGCGACGCGCTGGAACTCGCGCTCGAGCGCGCGCCGGAATTCGGCGCGCTCGCGGACACGCTCGAACCGTGGCGTGGCGATCCGGCCGCGCTGCCGGTGGTGATTCGTGCGCGCGGCGGGCGATTGCTCGCGGATTTCGTCGGTGTGGCGGGCGACGCGGTCGCGCGGCGCGCGCGCCTGAAATTCAACCGCGCGATCGACAACGAAGCGCCGTACTGGCTGAATCGCGCGCAGCGCGACCAGTTCGGCGAATTGCTGTTCCTGTTTCTGATTCCCGAGAGGCTTGCGTCATGGGACTGGCTTTTCTGATCACGAGCGACAACCTGCAGCTGCTGTCGGAGCGCAAGGTGCTCAAGGAGCGCGAATACGCGGCGCTGCTCGACGCCTCCGCGGTGATCGCGACCGCGCGCGACGAGGCCGCGCGCATCGTCGCCGATGCGCAGCGCGAATTCGACAAGCGCCAGGCGGCGGGCTACGACGAGGGAATGCGCCGCGCGCAGCGCGAGCATGCGGCGCAGGCATACACGCAGGCGCTGGCCGCCGCCCGGACGATGGAGTCGATGAAGGATTCGATGGCCGACATCGTCGTGAAGGCCGTGCGCGCGATCGTCGGCGAGATGGGCACGCAGAAGCTCTACGAGGCCGCGCTCGCGCGGATCGCGCCGCTCGTGCGCGACGAGGCGTTCCTGATCGTGCGGGTCGCGCCGGGCCGCGAGGACGAGATGCGCGATGCGCTCGAGCGCGCGTTCGCCGGACAGTCGAATCGTCAAAGGATCCGCATCGTCGAGGACGCACAGCTCGAACGCCATGCGTGCACGGTCGAGACGCCGTCCGGGCGCATCGACGCGAGCCTCGACCTGCAGATCGACGCGCTGCGCCAGGCGATCCGCCGCGATGCGCTGAAGGGCACGACGCGATGAACGTGCCGCTCGACGATCCGCAGTCGTTCGGCGGTGACAGCGACGACGATGCGGCGCCGTTCGATCGCGGCCGCCTCGTCGGCGATCTCGACGCGGGGCTCGCGTTCTTCTCGCCGGTGTCGGTGCAGGGCCGCGTCAATCACGCGGTCGGGCAGATCCTCAACGCGACCGGCATCCGCGCGCGACTCGGCGAGATCTGTGAGTTGCGCACGCCGAACCAGCCGACGCTGCTCGCCGAAGTGGTCGGCTTCTCGCGGCAGACCACGCTGCTCACGCCGCTCGGCGACGTGGCCGGGCTGTCGCCGGAGACGACCGTCGTGCCGTCCGGGCGCGAGCACGTGTTCCCGGTCGGCGAAGCGCTGTTCGGCCGCGTGCTGGACGGCCTCGGCCGCCCGCTCGACGATCGCGGGCCCGTGACGGGTGCCGCGTGGGTATCGACGCAGCAGGACCCGCCGAACCCGCTTGCGCGCAAGATGATCGACACGCCGTTTCCGACCGGCGTGCGCGTGATCGACGGCCTGATGACGCTCGGCATCGGCCAGCGCGTCGGCATCTTCGCACCGTCCGGCGTCGGCAAGAGCACGCTGCTCGGGATGATCGCGCGCGGTGCGCAAGCCGACGTGAACGTAATCGCGCTGGTCGGTGAACGCGGCCGCGAAGTGCGCGAGTTCATCGAGCACAGCCTGTCGCCCGAGGTGCGCGCGCGCTCGATCGTCGTCGTGTCGACTTCCGACCGTCCCGCGATGGAGCGCGTGAAATCCGCGCTCGTGGCGACCGCGATCGCCGAGCACTTCCGCGATGCGGGCAAGCGCGTGCTGCTGCTGGTCGATTCGCTGACGCGCTTCGCGCGCGCGCAGCGCGAGGTCGGCCTCGCGAGCGGCGAGCCGCCGACGCGGCGCAGCTTCCCGCCGTCGACGTTCGCCGTGCTGCCGCGCCTGCTCGAACGCGCGGGCCAGGGCGCGACGGGCTCGATCACAGCGCTGTACACGGTACTCGTCGAAGGCGATGAGGAGTCCGATCCGATCGCCGAGGAAGTGCGCTCGATCCTCGATGGCCACATCGTGCTGTCGCGCAAGATCGCGCTCGCGAACCGCTATCCGGCGATCGACGTGCTCGCGAGCCTGTCGCGTGTGATGCCGCTCGTCGCGAGCCGCGCGCATCAGCAATCGGCCGCGCGCGTGCGCGAGCTGATCGCGAAGTACCAGGAGATCGAGCTGCTCGTGCAGATCGGCGAGTACCGCGAAGGCAGCGACCGGCTCGGCGATCTCGCGCTGCGTGCGCGCGATGCGATCGGCGCGTTCTGCGCGCAGGTTTCGCACGAGGACGTGCGTTTCGACGCGCTGCTCGCGAAGCTGACGAAACTCGCGAACGACCATGTCTGAAGCCGACGACCGTCTCGTGCTCGCGACGCTTGCGCGCCTGAAGCGCGTGCGCGAGATGCGCAGCCAGATCGCGCGCGTCGCGGCCGCGCGCCAGCAGGGCATCGCCGCGCAGAGCCGCCGCGCGCTCGATGCCGCGCACGCGCAGCTCGCGCAGCAGGTCGCCGCGAAGGCCGCGATCCAGACGCGGCTCGCCGACGACCTGCGCGAGGCGCGCGCGCTGCAGAACGCCGCGGCCGACACGCGCACGTTCGATCGCCACATCGGCGTTGCGAATGCGTCGGTCAGCGAAGCCGCGCACGTGCATCGTGATCACGAGGCGACGCTCGCCGACCTGCAGCGCGCCGCACGCAAGGCGAAGGCTGCCGAGGACAAGCTCGACAAGGCTGGCGAGAAGGCATTGCAGGCGCGTGCCGCGCGGGTCGAGCGCGACGCTGACGAAGTGGCGGATGCGCATGCGGTGCGGCGTTTCGCGACGGCGGGCGTCTGGGCGGGCGATGCGCAGGCGCATGCGTCGGGGCAGCCGGAGATGGCCGCCGTATTCGATGCGCAGATGGTGTCGCGGCCGGCGGATGCGGATGGGACGGACGCGGCCGACACCTCCGACTCGACCGCCGCAGACACTGCACCCACCCCCGCCGCCGACCCGGCACCCGCCGCCGCGGACCGCCGATGCTAGACCACGCCGCGAACTTCAACGACATCGCCGGCACGCTGCGGCCGCTGCTCTACGTGATGCCGCGCCTGCTGCCGGTCATGTTCGTCGTGCCGGTGTTCAACGAGCAGATCGTCACGGGCCTCGTGCGCAACGGAATCGCGGTGGTGATCGCCGCGTTCGTCGCGCCGGTGATCGACCCGGCGCAGGTCGCCGCGCTGCCGTTCCTGATGTGGTGCCTGCTCGTCGCGAAGGAGGCGGTGGTCGGTATGCTGCTCGCGGGCGCGTTCAGCGCGGTGTTGTTCGCGATCCAGGGTGTCGGCTACCTGATCGATTTCCAGACCGGCAGCGGCAGCGCCGCGTTCTTCGATCCGATGGGCGGGCACGAGGGCGGCCCGACGTCGGGCTTCCTCAATTTCGTCGCGATCGCGCTGTTCGTCACCGCGGGCGGCCTGCAGGTGCTGGTGCAACTGTTCGCGCAGTCGTACGCGTGGTGGCCGATCGGCTCGCTCGGCCCCGATTTCTCGTCGATGCTGGAGACCTTCGTCGTGCGGCAGACCGACACGATCTTCGAATGGATGGTGAAGCTCGCCGCGCCCGTCATCATCGTGCTGGTGCTCGTCGAGCTCGGCATCGGTCTCGTCGGGCGCGCGGTGCCGCAGCTGAACATCTTCGTGTTCGCGCAGCCCGTGAAGAGCGCGCTCGCGGTGCTGATGATGGTGCTGTTCCTGCCGGTGGTGTACGCGTCGCTGCATGCGCTGCTGAGCCCCGACAGCGGGCTGATGGCGCTGCTGCGCGCGCTGTTCGCCGCGCACGGCGGCGCGTGACGGCCCGCCGGAACCGGAGCGCCCATGTCCGAGAAGAACCAGCAGCCAACCGCGAAGCGCTTGCGCGAGGCGCGCCAGAAGGGCGACGTGCCGAAGAGCGCGGAGACGATCTCGTCGGCCTTCTTCGTCGGCGTGTGCGTCGCGCTCGCGGTGGGGCTCGGCACGTTGTTCGCGCGGCTGCAGGCGCTGTTCCGGCTCGTGTTCGATGCGGCCGGCGCGGCCGATCCGTCCGCGCGGCTCGCCGTGCTGATCCACGGCGCCGCGCGCGACTGGGCGCTGCTGTTCGCGCAGATCGTCGCGGCCGGGCTGCTGGCCGGCGTGCTCGCGGGCTTCGTGCAGGTGGGCGGCGTGATGGCGTGGAGCCGGCTCGTGCCGCAGCTGTCGCGGCTCAATCCGGCCGAGGGGCTGAAGAACATGTGGTCGATGCGCAACCTCGTGAACCTCGCGAAGATGCTGCTGAAGACCGTGCTGCTCGCCGCGACGCTCGGCTGGCTGATCGTCGAGTCGCTCGACCCGTCGGTGCAGGCCGGCTTCACGCGGCCGATGTCGATTCTCGCGCTGATCGTGAAGCTGCTGATGCTGCTGTTCGGCTGGGCCGCGCTGATCTACATCGTGATGGCGCTGATCGACATCGTTCACCAGCGCCATGAGTTCAACCAGAAGATGAAGATGTCGATCGACGAAGTGCGGCGCGAGCACAAGGAAGACGAGGGCGATCCGCACATCGAGGCAAAGCGCCGGCAGCTCGCGCGTGAAGCGCAGTTCTCGTCGCTGCCCGACCGGATCGGCTTCGCGTCGGTGGTCGTCTATTCGTCGAGCGTCGCGGTTGCGCTCTATTACGGCGGGATCGGGACGCTGCCGTGGGTGCTCGCGCGCGGCGAGGGCGAGGCGGCCGAACGGATCGTGCGGCTCGCGCGCGACGCGCTGCGCCCGACGCTCGCGAACGCCGGCCTCGCGCACGCGCTGTACGAAAGCACGCCAGAAAAGGGCACGATCCAGCAGCAGCATTTCCGCGAGGTCGCGCAGTTGCTGAAGTGGGCGACCGGCGCGGCATGACGAATACGACCCGTCGGGCACGCCGGCATGCACGCGACTCGACGATGCGTCGATGCGCCGTGATGTGGACCCGTTTCCTGCTCGCCAGGCCGATGGCACGTCGGGCTTGACGCGGTTTTTTTCCGGATTTGTCCGACATTCACCCATGAATTATTGCTGATTTATTTCTTCGTAATATGGCTCGACCGTCAACCGGGCGGCGGGCTGCGAGATTGCGCCGCCGCTGACGGAACAGGTCAACAGGGGCAGACAAATCAATGTGCGGAATCGACGGCTTTCTGAATAGCGTCGCCTGCGATGAGGAGACAGCGCGCGGCACGCTCGCGCGAATGACGGCGAGCCTCGCGCATCGCGGGCCCGACGGGCAGGGCCTCTGGGTCGACCCGGAGGCTGGTATCGCGCTCGGGCACCGGCGGCTTGCGATTGTCGATCTGTCGGTACACGGCCGGCAGCCGATGGCATCCGCATGCGGCCGCTACGTCATGGTCTTCAACGGCGAAATCTACAACCATCGCGAGTTGCGCGCGGAGCTCGAGCGCGCGGGTCGCGCACCGGCGTGGCGCGGCCACTCCGACAGCGAGGTGCTGATCGCGGCGATCGTCGCGTGGGGCGTCGAGGCGGCGCTGCGGCGCGCGACCGGCATGTTCGCGTTCGCGCTGTGGAATCGCGCGTCGCGGGTGCTGACGCTCGCGCGCGACCGGATCGGCGAAAAGCCGCTCTACTACGGCCGGATCGGCGACGCACTCGTGTTCGCGTCGGAACTCAAGGCGCTGCGCGGGTATCCGGGCTTCGACGGCACGATCGATCGCGACGCGCTGTGCCTGTACCTGCGCCAGTCGAGCGTGCCGGCGCCGCATACGATCTATCGCGGCATCAGCAAGCTGCCGCCGGGCACCTTCGTCCAGTTCGAACATGCGCGCGACACGCCGCGCCTGCGCGCGTACTGGACGCTCGAGCAGGCGATCGAAGCGGGCCGCGAGCAGCCGTTCGAGGGCAGTGCCGACGAGGCCGTCGGGCAACTCGACGCGGTCCTGCGGCAGGCCGTCGCGCGGCAGATGGAAGCCGACGTGCCGCTCGGCGCGTTCCTGTCGGGCGGTATCGATTCGTCGGCGATCGTTGCGCTGATGCAGGCGCAGTCGGCGAACCCGGTCGACACGTTCACGATCGGCTTTCACGAGGCCGGTTACGATGAAGCCGGTTACGCGAAGGCGGTTGCGCGCCATCTCGGCACACGCCACACCGAGCTCTACGTGACGGCCGACCATGCGCTCGGCGTCGTGCCGAAGCTGCCGACGATCTACGACGAACCATTCTCCGACGCGTCCCAGATTCCGACCTTCCTCCTGTCGGAGCTGACGCGCCGGCACGTGAAGGTGAGCCTGTCCGGCGACGGCGGGGACGAACTGTTCGGCGGCTATACGCGCTACTTCCTGACGCCGCGCCTGTGGCGCAAGCTGCATCGCGTGCCGGCGGCGGTGCGCGCGCGGATCGCCGCCGCGCTGCATGCGCTGCGCCCCGATCATGCCGACCAGCTCGCGGCGGTTGCGCAGGGCGCATGGGGCGGCGTGGACGCGCGCGACTCGGCGACCCGCATCGGCGACCGGCTGCACAAGCTCGGTCACGTGATGACGGCCGAGAGCCGCATCGGGCTGTACCGGCTGCTGATGTCGTCGGTACATCATCCGGAGCGCATCGCGCTACGCGGCCAGGAGCCGCCGACGCCGCTCGACACGGTGTCCGCATGGCCCGCGAACCTGAGCTTCGCCGAGCAGGCGATGGCGATCGACACGCTCACGTACCTGCCGACCGACATTCTCGCGAAGGTCGACCGCGCGGCGATGGCGGTCAGCCTCGAGACGCGCATGCCGTTCCTCGACCATCACGTCGTCGAATTCGCGTGGCGCCTGCCTGCGTCGGTGCGGTTGCCGGAAGGGCAGTCGAAGGCGCTGTTGCGCCGGCTGCTGGACCAGTACGTGCCGTCGTCGCTGATCGACCGGCCGAAGCAGGGCTTCTGCGCGCCCGTCGATCACTGGCTGCGCGGCGCATTGCGCGACTGGGCCGAAGCGCTGCTTCAGCCGTCGCGGCTGCGCGACGAGGGCTTCTTCGATGCGGCGGCCGTCGAGCGGCTGTGGCGCCAGCACCAGACGGGCCGGATGAACTGGCAGCATCAGCTGTGGACGGTGCTGATGTTCCAGGCGTGGCTGGAACATCAGCGGGCGGCATGAAGCGGGATGACGCGGCGAGCCGCGTCACGTCATGCTGGTGTTCGGCGCTCGCTCACTGGTCGAGGCACCGCACGCACAGCCGCTTCGCCTGGCTCGCCGACAATCCGCGGCACATCATCACGACCGGTCGCGCATGGCACGACGGCGCGTCGGCGGAGGCGCCGGGCGACGCGAGCCTGCGCGCGCGTTCGGGCGGCGTGGTCGCGGCCGCGTCCATGCGCCGTTGCCGCGCGGGTGGCGGCATGTCGCGCACCACCGGAATCGGTTCGACACCGCCTTCGCGTGCGTTGCGCTGCGCGCTCGCGACGACGCGGCTCACATAGCCGCTCGAGAACCCGGTCGTGAAGTTGCCGCTGTAATAGCACGACAGCGCCGCGCGTAGCGCGGCCTGCGCGGGGCGGCCGGTGTTCGACGAGCGCGTGAAGCATTCGGTCAGGATCGCGCCGCCTGCCCGCAGGTTGCGACACGGTTCGAACATCGTCGTGTCGTCGAGGCCGTATTTGGCGAAATTTCGTTCGTTAACCTGAGCGAGGCCGACGCTGTAGCTGAAGCCGCGCGCGGCCAGCTCGCCTGCGGTCGCGCGCGCCTCGTCGAGCGACGCGGGCTGGCGCGTCAGGTGGCCGCCGACCACGCCGATCGCATACGGATTGAAACCGGATTCGGTGCGCACCAGCGCGGCGAGCGTGTCGGGATCGACGTTCGGTGCGCAGGCGCGCGCGAGCTGCGCGAAGCCTGCGGCGCTGCCCGCCGCCTGCGCGCCGCGCGGCTGCATGCCCGCGCCTGCGAGCGCCAGCGCGAGCAGCGCGCACAGGATCGCGGCGACGCCGCGCGGGCCACGCGCGCTCATCCTGCCCCCGCCACGCGATACGACAGCACGAGCCCGTGCACGAGCAGCGACCAGCCGTCGAGCGCGACGAACAGCAGCAGCTTGAACGGCACCGAGATCGTCGTCGGCGAGATCATCTGCATGCCTAATGCAAGCAGGATGTTCGCAACCAGCAGGTCGACGACGATAAACACGATGTAGATCACGAAACCGATCTGGAATGCCTTCGTCAGCTCGGCGAGCGTGAAGCTCGGCACCAGCACGAGCAGGTCGTCGTCCTTGATGCCGTCCGCGCGGTTCTTCGGCCAGACCGACGTCGCGGTGCGCACGAAGAATTCGCGGTCGCGCTGCCGCGTATGCGACACCAGGAAATCCTTGACGGGGGGCAGCGCGGCATCGGCGAGCGCACCGATGTCGGCGGTCGACAATTGTCCCGATGCGTCGAAGTGGCGTGCCTGCAGCGCGTCGCGGATCGACATGCCGACCGGCGCCATGATGAACAGCGACAGGATCAGCGCGATGCCGTTGAGCACGAGGTTCGGCGGCACCTGCTGGATCCCGAGCGCGGAGCGCAGCAGGCCCAGCACGACCACGAGCTTCGTGTAGCTCGTCACCATCAGCGCCGCGAACGGCGCGATGCCGAGCGCGGCGATCACCGCGATCAGCGCGACCGGATTCGGCAGGCTGCCCATCGTTCAGCGCTCGCGCGGCGCGGGCTGCGTCAGCGTGACGACGCGCACGCCGAGCTTCTGGCCGACCGCGATCAGATGGCCGGTGCCGATCAGCATCCCGTTCGCGACGAGATGGATCACGCTCTGGTTGATGCCTTGCTGCAGTTCGATCACCGCGCCGGGCTGCAGCGCGCCGAGTTCGCCGAGCGGGATCGACGTGGGCGGCAATTCGAAACGCAGGTCGACCGCGAGGCCGTCGAGCGAGCGCGGCGCATCGTCGGGCGACGCATCCTGCGCAGTCGCGGGCGGGGTGTCGGTGCGGGTCGGTTCCAAAGGCATCTCCCTGATTCGTTCGACGGTCAGCCGGTTGCCCGACGGCCGTCCGGTGATCTCCCACGACGGCGCGGCCGGCACCCGCGCGACGCACAGCAGGTTCTGCTCGTGCGCGCGCCAGCGCTCGATCGCGATGATGTCGCCACTGACGACGTCGGCCAGCTCGGCCATCGTCAGCTCGGTCCGGCCGATCTCGAATACCAGCGGCACCGGCAGGCTTGCATACGCGGCGCGCGTGTCGGGCCGCGTGGCCGCCGGCGCCGCGAAGAACACCGCGAGTGCGTCCGGTGCATCGAACAGCAGCGCGCCGTGGCAGCGCCATGCGCCGTCGGCGCGACGCAGTTCGAAGCGCAGCGCGGCCGGCGCGCTGCGCCACGCGGGCACGCTCGTCGGCGGCGGCAGCAGTTCCACGCGCTGCCGTGTCGCGGCTTGCAGCACGGCCGAAAGCGGTGCGACGAGGTCGGCGAGCAGCGCCGCGCGGATCACGGCCGGTACGGCCGGGTCGGCCGCGTCGTCGAGCCATGCGCTTTCCGCGACCGGATCGATCCATAGCGTGCCGGCGGCCGGGCCGATGACGAAGCGGTATGCGTGCGCGTCGGCGGCCGGTTCGGCGTCGACGCGCCAGCGCACCTCGTACGCGTGTTCGCCGAGCGTGACCGGGACCGCGCCCGTGGCACCGTAGGCATGCGACAGCCCGCGCGCGGCGGCGGCGGACAGGCGCGGCAGCCAGGGCGACGCGTCGAGCGCGACCACGGCCGGCGAGGGCGGGATGGCGGGCGCCGCGGCGGGCGGGGTGGCAGCGGCGGGCGAGGCCCGGTTCGCGGCGTCGCCGGCGTCGGCATTCGTCAGGGACAGCGCAGGCACGGCGGGATCGGGGCGGATTCGGCGTTGGTTCGACGGGTTGTTGTGGCCGGCGGCGCGGGGGGCGCGCGGCTGCTGCGTCGATTGTAGGGACGGCGCCGGCCGCGTGCCGCGCCGGAATCCGTAGTCGCGCGCGTGTGCCGGCCGCGCGGGCGGCGGCGAGCTACGAAGCCTGGTGCGCGGCGGCGTGGCCGCGTGCGGCGCGTCGCACGCACAAAGGCGGCCGCCGCCCGGAGGCGGCGGTCGTGGCGCGGCGGGCACGCGTGCCGGGCCGCGAGGCGTCGCACGTCGGACGTGCGGCGCGGTGGGGAGCCTTGCCGGCGCGCCGCGCAGTGGCGGCGCGCGGGTGAGCCGTTACGCGTAGTCGGCAGCCAGCGCCTGCTGCGGCGCGGCGCGCAGGATCGGCGCCGCGTCATGGCGCTCGACGTGCGTCATGGCCGCGCCGAACAGCACCAGCCGATAGCCGACCGCATAGATCGGGATGATCCGCAGGTTCTTGTCGTGATCGAGCTGCAGCTTCGAACGGATGCGCGAGATGTGGGTGTCGAGCGTGCGCGACGACACGCCGAGCTCGCGGCCCCAGACCGCTTCCTGGATCGCTTGCCGCGGCACGATCTTGTTCATGTTGTCGAGCAGGAATTCGACGACGTCGAATTCACGCGGCGTGACGTCGACGACTTTGTTGTCGATTTCGATCGTGCGGCGCACGAAGTTGATTTTTATGTTGTCGATGTACAGGTATTTGCAATCCATGTTGGCCCTCGCATGTCCGTAAAGGAGTGTTTGCGAGTCATGTACCGCAACTTCCGGGCCAGGGATGGACTGTCGGACGTCGACGGGCGGCGGGGGCGGGGCGGGCGGTACGCCGGCCTTGAATCTAAAAGAATTTTTAACGCAGGACGCGCGGCGGGCTTCGAAAGGGTCGGAGCAACAGTGAAGGATTGTTACGTAGCATCCGGCGGGAACGTTACGGGCGTTACGGGTGGTGTTACGTGGGGGCGGGAAATTCCCGCCGATCAGGCAGCGCGCCGACCGGACGGCGAACCCTGCATCGAACGCTCCCTTGCCTGGACGGATTGCAGAGCGGAATCAATGGGTTGGGGCGGATTTTTGCCGATTTCGGACCGTACGCCGGGGCCTGCCCCAAGCGGAAAGAAAGCAAACCGGTCGCGCGACACGCCCGCCGCGCGACCGGCGTTTCACCTGCCGGTCAAGCCTTCGCGGTGTCGCCCGAATCGAACGGCAACACGTAATGGCGCTTGCCGGTCGCCGCGAAGATCGCGTTGGCGACCGCCGGGCCCACCGGCGCGACGCCCGGCTCGCCGACGCCGGTCGGTGCCTCGGCCGACGGCACGATATGCACCTCGACCTTCGGCATCTCCGCCATCCGCAGCACGTGATAGCCGTCGAAGTTGCGCTGCTCGACCTGGCCGTCCTTCAGCGTGATCGCACTGTGCAACGCCGCACCGAGCCCGAAGCCGATGCCGCCTTCCATCTGCGCGGCGACGATGTCGGGGTTGATCGCGATCCCGCAGTCGACCGCGCACACCACGCGTTCGACCTTCACCTTGCCGGCGGCGTCGACCGACACTTCCGCGACCTGCGCGACATAGCTCTTGAATGCCTCGGCCACCGCGATCCCGCGCCCGCGTCCCTTCGGCAGCGGCTTCGCCGGATCCCAGCCGGCCTTCTGCGCGGCCAGCTCGAGCACTGCGCGCATCCGCGGCTCCTTCGCGAGCAGGTCGCGGCGGAACAGATACGGATCCTTGCCGGCCGCGTGCGCGGCTTCGTCGATGAACGCCTCGACTGCGTACGCGGTGTGCGAGCTGCCGACCACGCGCCACCAGAGAACGGGCAGGCCGACCTTGGTGGTCGTGAGTTCGACCGACACGTTCGGCACCGCGTACGGCAGGTTCGCCGCGCCCTCGACCGATGTCGCGTCGATCCCGTTCTTGACCATGAACGCCTCGAACGGCGTGCCGGCGAGAATCGACTGGCCGACGATCCGGTGGCGCCAGCCGACCAGCTTGCCGTCCGCGGTCAACCCCGCGTCGAGCTTGTGGAAGTACATCGGGCGATAGAAGCCGCCCTGGATGTCGTCCTCGCGCGTCCACTGCAGCTTGACCGGCTGGCCGTCCGCGCCCAGCGCCTTCGCGATCGACACGGCCTCGACCACATAGTCCGACCACGCGTTCGCGCGGCGGCCGAAGCTGCCGCCCGCGTACAGCGTGTGGATCTGCACCTGTTCGGGCTTCAGGCCCGCGACCCTGGCGGCGTTGCCCTGGTCGACCGTCTGGAACTGGTCGCCCGCCCAGATCTCGCAGCTGTTCGCGGTCAGCTTGACGACCGCGTCGAGCGGCTCCATCGGAGCGTGCGCGAGATACGGGAATTCGTACGTCGCGCTGACCTTGCGCGCGGCACCCGCGATCGCCGCGTCGGCATCGCCGTCCTTGCGCGCGGACGCGCCGGGTTTCGCGGCGAGCTGCCGGTACTCGCGCATGATCTCGGCCGAGCCGCGCTTTTCGGCGTTCGTTTCGTCCCAGTCGACCTTCAGCGCGTCGCGGCCCTGTTTCGCGGCCCAGAAACCGGTCGCGACGACCGCGACGCCGCCCGGCACCTGCACGACCGACACCACGCCCGGCACGGCCTTCGCGGCCGTCGCGTCGAACGACTTGACCGTCGCGCCGAAGCGCGGCGGGCGCTGCAGCAGCGCGACGCGCATGCCGGGGAAGGTCGTGTCGAGCGTGAAATGCGCGGTGCCGTTCGACTTGGCCGACCCGTCGACGCGCGGAATGCGATGGCCGATCAGCTTGAAGTCGGCCGGCTGCTTCAGCGTGACCTTGTCGGGCACCGGCAGCTTCGACGCGTCGGCCACCAGCGTGCCGTAGGCGGCCGTCTTGCCGCTCTTCTCGTGCGTGACCACGCCGTTGGCGGTGGTCAGCTCGCCGGCCGGCACCTTCCAGCGCGCCGCCGCGGCCGACACGAGCATCGCGCGGGCCTTGCCGCCCGCTTCGCGCAGTTGCTGCCACGAGTTCGACATCGCCGAGCTGCCGCCCGTGCCCTGCATCGTGCCGAAGGCGAGGTTTGCATAGCGTTTCGCATCGGCCGGCGCGCTTTCGACGCGTACGCTCGACCAGTCGGCGTCGAGCTCCTCGGCGACGATCGTCGCGATGCCCGTGTAGGCACCCTGGCCCATTTCCACGTGTTTCGCGACGACGGTGACCACACCGTCGGGCGTGATGCGCAGGAATGCGTTCGGCGCGAAATCGGCGGCGGGTGCCGTCGCGGCGAGCGCGCGGCGGCCGAGGCCGGCCCATTCGAAGCCGATCGTCAGGCTGACGGCGGCCGCGGCGCCCGCGGCTTTCAGAAACGTGCGGCGCGACGGTCGCACCGAACCGCGATTCTCGAGTTCGATCGTCATGGTCAGGCTCCCAGTGTCGCTGCCGCGTCGTGGATCGCGGCCCGGATGCGGGCGTAGGTCGCACAGCGGCAAATGTTGCCGTTCATTGCCGCGTCGATGTCTGCGTCGGTCGGCTTCGGATTCTGTTCGAGCAAGGCGGTGGCCGACATGATCTGGCCGGACTGGCAATAGCCGCACTGCGGCACCTGCAGCTTCACCCAGGCGGCCTGCACGGCCTGCGCGGGCTTGCTCTGCAGGCCTTCGATCGTCGTGACGTGCTTGTCCGCGATGCCGGCGAGCGGCAGCACGCACGAGCGCACCGGCTGGCCTTCGAGATGGACGGTGCACGCGCCGCACTGCGCCATGCCGCAGCCGAACTTCGTGCCGGTCAGCCCCGCGTGCTCGCGGATCGCCCAGAGGACGGGCATCGACGGATCGGCGTCGAGCGTAACGTTCTTGCCGTTGAGGACAAACGAGGTAGGCATGTTTGTATGTCTCCATGGGGAAAACCCGGCATGCGCCCGGTTAGCGGGCAGTGTGCGCGAGCGCGCGATTTTTGCGTCTACCCAATCCTGCAAATTTATTGAACAATCCTGCAAATCCCCGGCGCGACGGCAAGCGATTCGCTATGCTCGCGCGGTTCAGGGAAACGAAGCGAGGAACCCGTCATGGACATGACCGAAATCGCGGCGTCGCGCGAATCCGGGCGGCGCGAACTGGCATCGCTGATTGCCCGCTTCGCGCCGACGGACGGCTCCCACTCGACGGCCGTGCCCGCGCTGATGCTGCATCGGCATGGGCATCCGGTCGATCTCGGCTGCGGCGTGTCGCGCGCCGCGCTCGTGATCGCCGCGCAGGGCGCGAAGCGTGTGATCGTGGGCGGCCAGGCTTACGAATACGACACGCGGAACTGCCTGATTGCGTCGATCGACTTGCCGATTCTCTCGCGCGTCACGCAGGCGTCGCCGGACGCGCCTTACCTGTGCCTGTCGCTGACGCTCGATCCGCAACGCATCGTCGAGCTCGCGGCCGAGATGCGGCTGCCGGAGCCGGATGCCGGCCCCGAAGGCGAGGGCATCGCACTTGCCGAGCTGACGCCGCCGCTGCTCGATGCCGCACTGCGGCTGTTGCGGCTGCTCGAAACGCCAGCCGACATTCCGGTGGTCGCGCCGCTGATCGAAAAGGAGCTGCTGTACCGGCTGATGACGAGCGGGCAGGGCACGCGGCTGCGGCACATGGCCGTTGCCGGCAGCCAGACGCACCGGATCGCACGCGCGATCGAATGGATCCGCGATCACTACGCGGAGCCGATGCGCGTCGACACGCTCGCGCAGGCGGTCAACATGAGCGTGTCGTCACTACACCACCACTTCAAGCACGTGACCACGCTGAGCCCGCTGCAGTATCAGAAGCAGCTGCGGCTGCACGAGGCGCGGCGGCTATTGCTGCGGCAGGGCGGCGACGTCGGGTCCGTGGCCGCGACCGTCGGCTATGAAAGCGCGTCGCAGTTCAGCCGCGAATACAGCCGGCTGTTCGGCGCGCCGCCGATGCGCGACGTCGTGCATCTGCGCAAGAAGGAATTGCTCGGCACATAGCGGCCGCGCGGTTCATTTCGATTGCATCGCGCCTGGCTTCGTCGCGCGATGCGCGGTCGGCCGAATCGGCACGACATACAATCGGCGTGCCAGGGTTGCTGCGTGAGGATGCGAGGGAGCGGCGGACAGCGCTGCCGCGCCGCGCGCGAACTTCTGTTTCACGCATGCATCCCTGGATTGCGCGAACCAGTGCGACACTTGCCAGCAGCACACGAATCGACCGATCGAAACGCGCAAAAAAGTCGCGTCGTCACGAATTTTCTGCATGAATCGTGCTTTGCACGAACATGTTTCAGCAATGAGATTCGCGCCGATATTGCATCGGAAATGTTTCTCGCGCGCATCGTGCGTTGCCATCCAGCGATTGGAGCACGACGGTTATTGACATTGAATGTCGCCAAATTGAATGACGACAGTAAAAATGAATAAAGGGTGTTGAAGGGTTCGTGCGGCACATGCTGTCATTTTTTCCGATATGCCGGTGGCGTGAAGGGCATGTCGGCCTGCATCGCAATTGCCGTTTTTTTTTGCCGCACGTTCGCATTGTCGGTCGAGACCTGATCCCGTCGGTATTTTCACGGATGAATCAATCGCGTTTCGCGGCGGCTGGTGTGCACATCCGGAAGCTTGCCGATATCGGCCGTGCGGGCTCCGCTGCACCGGGCGCCGCGTATTTCGATTCGTCGTTTTTCGGGCCTGCGAACGCCGTCGAACGGGCTGCAGCAGGCGGTTTGGCAGGGCCGATGTGCAGATCGGCCGCAATGTGCGACCGCGCAGTTCTCAAGTATGAAACACCCGTTCGCCACCCCCTTGCGGGAGGCCCCGCGGGCCGTATTCGTCCGCCTTTTCCGGCATTGTTTCGCGGCATTCAATGATCGGCGCAAGCTGCCCACGGTCGTCGCGATACATTCCTGAAACGAAAAAAGCGATTCCTGGCGATGTGGCCGCGCGTCGCGGACGGTACGCGTCATGCAACCGTCGGTGGAATCACGCATGGCATGCCGCTTGCAACATTGGACGCACCGGCGAGCGGTCGACCTGATGCGACAAAGATGGGGGGCGACGCGTTCGTCAATAAGCAGTCGGGGAAACAGCGATGAAGACCAGAAGCAGTCATTCTTTCCGCGCATTCCTTGCGCATCCGTGGGGTAGTCGGACAGCTCGGAGTACGGCTCGCGATGCAGTGCCAGCCTCGCGGGTTCGTTGCCGGTTTCCCGGCATCCGCGTGTTGCACGTGCTGGAACGCCTGTCGTTCCGCATGACAACCGGCCGACAGCGGTGCTCCCCTTCTTTCGGCGCGTCCGGGTGGACCGGGCTGTTCGTGCCGGACAGCTTGACCCCGATTCGACTTCGACCGTGCAGGGCCGTATCGAGTGGGCCGGGAAAATGCCGGCGCTCGGCGGACTAGCTCGAATACCCATTGGCCGGATTGCCCGGAAGATCGTTGATCGGTAGCTCAGGGAGAAGCGATGCCGACTGACCGTAATGCAGGCCCGTTATCGCCACGATGACGTGCATGTTTTCGCTGGCGCTGCATTTTCGGTAGTTAATCATTTTCACGCATTTTCGATCGCTGAAGCGAATGCCATGTGCAGGTATGTCGCGGGTGCGAATTTCGAAAAAACCAGTCCCGAAAGTCGAGTTCCTGAATTCGGGTGCGTGAGGCAATTTGTTTTCTGATTTTTAAAAATCGATATTGGATATCGAAAATTTAAATAAAAATTCGGAAAACTAAAAAATACGAACCTGAAGTTGGACTGTCCAACGATTACGTGGTCTCGGATTCGAGATGAATCGTTTCTTTGTGATTGGATAGTGATCCTTATTTTTAAGGATTGCTCGAGGCAGGGAAGTTGAAGGCGTGCAGCTTTCCTCGCTTGTTCCGTCCACGCCGTTATGGAGTCGACCATGAAGAAGCTTCTGATTGCAGTAGCAGTTATGGCGGTTTCGGGTGCAGCGTTCGCAGCGAGCGGCACGGTTTCGACCAGCAATTCGTCGAGCGGTGGCCAGACGATGGCCGGTGTTGTCGGGTTCGGTTCGTTCACTGCCATGGATTCCGGCGCGGCGCTCGGCGCTGCCGGTGCAACGGCCGGTGGCGGCGCGAGCAGCTCGATCTCGTACACGAACCACACCAACACATCGACGGTGAGCGGCTTCGGCTTCGGCGGCGCACAAGCGGGCGGTTCCAGCGGCGCGAATGCCGGATCGACCGGCTGGACGATGTATCACTACTAAGCCGCGGCGCATAGCGTTCGTCATGGATAGGTGACAGGGATGCCGGGTTTCGTCCCGTGAGGGCGGACCCGGCGACCTGGCCACCGAATTTCCTCACAGCAAGGAATTGCTATGAAAGCCAACGTCATTTTAGCGACAGCGCTCACCGCCCTATCGTCAGTCGTGCTGGCGGCAGGTCCGACGACATTCAACCAGACGCAATCCGTCGCGGCAGGCGTCTCCGGTTCGGTGTTGGTCGGTACCGGCAGCTACACGAGCAACTCGACTTCGGTCGCGGGCGCGAACGCCGGAAGCACCGTGACACCCGCCGGATCCACCGGCACGGCATCCGCCTATCACGACTCGACTTCGACGGCCAGCGGCTGGGGCACGAACGGAGGCGCGTTCGCGGCAGGCGGCGGTATCGGTGCCGCAGGCTCGTTCGGTGGAACCGGCAACACGAGCGAGAACGCCAATGCGCTGTCGGGAGGGGTGACCGCCACGATCGTACTCGGCGCGAACCACTACACGGCAACCGGCGCGAACGACAACGGTATTGCCAACGCGGGGGCCGCTGGCATGGCGGGCAGTGGGTGGTCGGGAACGGTCGCGGGCTCGAACCACTACAACTCGTCGACGGTATGGGGCACGGGTCCGGCCGGATCGCCGTTCGCATCGGGCGGCAGTCAGGGCAGCTCCGGCGCGACCGCCGGCAGTCCCTGATTCGCGTGTCGGGGGGCCAGCTTCCCAACGACGCTGGTCTCTCTTTCCTCGCCTTGTTGTCACCGTAAGGAGTTGGCATGAAGCAGAAACTGATTGCCGCCGCTCTGATGCTCGCGTCTCTGACGGCGTATGGCGCTGACCGTGCTGCCGACGACGTGCAATCGAATGTGCAAACGTCAAGCAATCCTGACCAGACAACCAAACCGTCACAACAACACACGCTTTCGTCGGGCAGCGCCATCGGTGCATCGGCGGCCCCGCAATGGCCGGGCATGTCGGGCGGTTCATGGTCCCAGCTGGGCAGCGGCTGGAAGCAGTTCGGGGAAGCAGGCAAAGCTGAAGGAATTCAGGGGAATTAATACGGTTGCCTGGGTGGGAGGTCAAACCACGTCCGGAGATTGAAATGAACAGCAACAAGATCAGGGTGGCATGTGCGGCAATGTTCGCGATGGCCACGATCGGTGCCCAAGCGCAGACCGCCGACTCGACTTCAAGCGCGCAGTCCTCGACGTCGTCGACGGCAGTCAGCCTTGGCGGCGGCGCGAGCATGAACACGAACAACACGACCGGCGGCAATGCCACGAGCAGCAGCGGCGTTCGGAGCAGCGGCAATTCGAGCGTGCAGGTGAACTTGAACTTGCCGTCTTCCACGAGTGGCGGCTCGAACGTGACGCCGCAGAGCACGAGCTCGCTCGCGGCCGGCTCGCCCGGCACCAGCCCGTACAACACCCAGGCGGCGGAAAACGTCAACTACTCGGGCACCCAGACGATCAAGACGAACCCGGCGATCCAGGCGCCAGGTCTCACGACCACGCTGTCCGATACCTGCATGGGCTCGGTGAGCGTCGGCGTGTCGTTTCCGGGCTTCGGCGCGACGGGCGGCACGACCCTGGTCGACCAGGCATGCGTGCGTCGTCTCGACGCGCGTGAATTCCGCGCGATGGGGCTGACCGACGTCGCGCTCGCGCTGCTGTGCCAGAGCGATGCGAACCGGCGTGCGGTGGAAGCGACCGGGCACCTGTGCCCGGGCACGACCGCGCCGCTTGCGCGCTCGAACGTGGCGCCCTCCGCCGAAGCGACCGTGGCCGACGACGTGAAGTATCGCGATCCGCTCGTGCGCAACCGCATGGGCCTGCCGCCGCTCGATGCCGCCGCGCCCGTGCAGACGCGCCCGGTGGCGACGACCGCGGTCCAGGCGGCGCCGATCCCGGCGCCGGTGCCCGCGCCGTCGATCGCCGCGCCGGCGGCCAGCGCGGTGCCTGCTGCAGCACAGGCGGCCGCCGTGAAGGCGACGCAAGCGGCTGCCCTCGTGCCTGCCGCCGTTGCCGCACCGGTTGCCGCGGCCGCACCGGCAGTGAGCGCCGCGCCTGCGGCAGCACCGGCCGCGGTGAGCGCGGTGCCGGCTGCGGCCATCGTTGCGGCGCCGGCGGTTGCCGACAAGGCTCCGGAACTCAAGCCGGCCTCGACCGGCACCACGGCGCAAGCCACGGCGGCGCCGGCGGTCGAGACGAAGACGAAGGAACCCGTGCCGGTGGTTGCCAGCAAGGCCTCGGCACCCGCGCCGGCTGCAACCGACACCATGGCGCAAGCCACGGCTGCGCCTGCGGTCGATACGAAGGCGCCGGAACAACCCGCGCCGGCGGTCGCCGACAAGGCACCGGAACCTGCACCGGCTGCAACCGACACCGCCGCGCAAGCCGCGTCAGCGCCGGCCGCTGTCACGAAGACGCCGGATATCGCGCAATCCGGACCGGCCGCGACCGACGCCGCACCGCGGACCCAGGACGCTGCAATGTCCGCGCCCGCGATCGATGCGAAGGCTGCCGAACCGGCCACGCAGGCAGCAGCCGAAGCGCCTGCGCCGGAAGCCGCGCAGCCCGCCGCAGCGGCTGCGGTTGCCGACACGCCGGCCGCCGACGCGAAGGCGACGGAAGCCGTCGAATCCGCTGCCGCGCCCGCACCGTCCGCCGACATGCCGGCCGCATCCGATCCGGCGCCGGCCACGGTTGACCGGCAGGCCGCCCCGGCCGCGCCGATGATGCCGGCGCCGACCGTCATCTCGACGAGCACGTCGTCGTAATCATGCGGACAGGGCGCCCGTGCGATCGGCATGCCGGTGGCGCGGGCGCCGCCGGGATTCGCGGCGCGACGCAGGTCGCAAGTTTGACGGGTGTTGGTTCCTCCCCGAGGTCAACACCTCTTTTTGCCTGACGAGGGTACAAGGAGGCCTCAATCATGAGGATCTTTTTGGTCGCGCTGCTGCTGGTCGGCACACAAGCCGCCGCGCAGTCGGTTTTTCAGAACCCTGCGGTCTTTGTCATCCTGAGCGAGCAGACCCTCGCGAATGCCGCGAGCGTCCAGCAGGCGCTGACGACGCTCGGCCGCGCGGACAACACGGCATGCGTGCCGATGATGATGGTCGGCGATCCGCAGATGATCTACATGATGCCGGCGGAAGGACACGCACCGTCGTGGCAATCGCCGGTGTACGGTCGTGGCGCGCCGTTCGAAGCGCAGACCGGGCCGACGCCGACCGGCAAGACGATCGGCGCGATGCAGCACGCGGAGGACATGCAGACGCAGCCGTGGAGCGACAGCAGCGCGATCACGCAGAAGATCGCCGGCGAGTCGAGCTTGTCCGCGTCGGCGCGAGTCAGCGACTGGCAGCGCAAGGGGCTGAACACGATCGAGACGGCGCCTGCGACGGAAGTGACGGTGAACGGCAAGACCTACCGTGCTTATCGCGACGATCTCAACCAGGCCGCGCGGCCCGTCGTCGAACCGCAGATCTACCTGCAGCGTGTCGTGTTCTGCCGATGACGAAACTTTCCCGAGCGGACATGCCGGCAGCGTCGCGCGTGGGCAGGGAGGCCTGCCGCGCACCGTTTCGCGCCGTCCGTTCCGCCAGACAACCCCATGCGGCGAGGCCATCGTGAACCAATGCTGCCCAATCAGACTGTCAGGCCCGCAGGAGGATGAACGGGCCCCGTGCACGCCGCAGTTCGTCGCGGTCCCGCGTCTCCATAGCGTGCCATCACGCCCGCTCGTGTATCTGTCGCAGCGTCCCGATGCGGGGCTCGTCGACTGTCTCGCGTCGCGCGGCTGGGACATGTGGCGCGCGAAATCCGTTGCGGACGCACTCAATCTCGTGAAGGCGAACCGCCTGCATGCGGGCATCGTCGATTTCGACGACCTCGCGTCGCCCGACGTCGCGTCGTTCGAGGCGCTGCTGCGCGATCCGCGGATCGGCTGGGTCGCGCTCGCCGACGACGAGCGACTGCGCGATGCCACCATCGCGCGCCTGATCCGCCAGTGCTGCTTCGGCTACGTGCGCAATGCGACGGCCTATACGACGATCGGTTATCTCGTCGGCCACGCGTACGGGATGCTGAAACTGGAGGAAGGCGATCCGGCCGCCGATGCCGCGCCGCCCGGCGGTACGATGATCGGCGCGTGCGACGCGATGCGCCGTCTGTTCGCGACGATCCGCAAGGTCGCGAACACCGAGGCCACCGTGTTCATCGCCGGCGAATCCGGCACCGGCAAGGAGTTGACCGCGTCGGCGATCCACCAGCATTCTTCGCGCGCCGACGCGCCGTTCGTCGCCGTGAATTGCGCGGCGATTCCGGCGACGCTGCTACAGGCCGAGCTGTTCGGCCATGAACGCGGCGCGTTCACCGGCGCGCATCAGCGCAAGATCGGCCGCATCGAGTCCGCGCACGGCGGCACGCTGTTCCTCGATGAAATCGGCGACATGCCGTTCGAGAGCCAGGCGAGCCTGCTGCGGTTCCTGCAGGAGGGCAAGATCGAGCGGCTCGGCGGGTATGCGTCGATTCCGGTGGATGTGCGGATTGTGTCCGCGACCCACGTCGATCTCGAGGCCGCGATGCACGCGGGCCGGTTCCGTGCGGACCTGTACTACCGGCTGTGCGTGTTGCGTATCGACGAGCCGCCGCTGCGCGCGCGTGGCCGCGACATCATGCTGCTTGCCGACCACATATTGCGGCGCTATCGCGGCGACAGCGCGCACCGGATTCGCGGCTTCATGCCGTGCGCGATCGAGGCGATCCACGACTATGCATGGCCCGGCAACGTGCGCGAACTGATCAACCGGATCCGCTTCGCGGTCGTGATGACGAATGGCCCGCTGATCTCGGCCGTCGATCTCGAGCTGAGCCAGTACACGTCTCACCGGCCGCCGACGCTCGTGGAATCGCGCCGCCAGGCCGAGCGGCGCACGATCGAGGAAACGCTGTTGCGGCATCGGCGCCAGCATGCCGACGTCGCGGCGGAACTCGGCGTCTCGCGCGCGACGCTGTACCGCCTGATGACCGCGCACGGCCTGCACGGCTGACGCCGGTTGCGCCCGCGCGGCATGCGGCCCGGGCTCGCGCGGGCGCCGGTCCGTGGCGTCAGGCCGGCCGTTCGAAGCCCGATTCGACCCAGCGCGCGGCACTGGCCTTGTTGAGCTTGAACCCGGCGGAAACCTTCGCGTCGGCCAGCAGCTCGCCGTACGGGTCGAACGCCTTCAGTTGCGCATACGGCTCGAACTCGTCCGGCACGATGTCGAGCGTGACCGACACATCCTGTCCGTCGTCGTCCTGCACCGTCACTTCCTTGTGGAGCATCGCACGGCGTTGCTGCTCGTGTCGCATCAGCACCTCGGTCGCGGTCTTCACCAGCGTGCGGAACGCATTCGCATCCATCGGCTTCGGATTCTTCTTGTCGCGACCCATCGTCCACGGGCCGACGAGCGCGGGCTCGGCTTCGCCGTCCTTGATCATCTCGACGGCCCAGCCGTCGTCGTCCTCGTTCTTGATGATGCGGGCCGTCCAGCCGTTGTCGCGCCAGAGGCCGTCTTCGTGGATGGTGGTGTCGTCGGGTTGCAGATCGGATTCGGTCATGGGGGAAGCGGGGAGTACGGGTAGCCGGCGAACGGGCGGGCGCGCGGCCGGCAATGGCGCGCTGCCCCTGGCCGGTCGCCCGGAGTGGCATGCAAAGGCCGCAATTTTACCCCGCGGGCCGTCCGTGCGGCCCGCGCGACCCGCAACGTCGGCCGTCCGGCCGACCGCGGGCTGCCGCCGAACGATCCGACCGGCGCCGATATCAAACTCGTATCACGCCTGCACGGATCAATTCAGACGGCGCCCCATATCCCGACCGCGCGTTGCTGCCTAGAATGATGTTCGGGATAAAAATATCCTGAACGTCGATTCAATGCCGATCCGGCCGCGCACGCATTCCGCGTCGTGCGGCCCGGCGAACCTTCTGGAACTGCGCATGGGGAAATTCAGAATTCGCACTGTTTTCGCGTACGACTCGCCGCTGACGCTCGCTGGCATGGAGCACATTGCCGGCGACGCGTGCGCAATCGATCTCGTCGGCGTCTCCCGGACCCCGGGCGATCTGATCGAGGTGCTCGGCCGCCTCGACTGCGACATCGTGCTGGTCGACTATCCGATTCGCGGCGACGTGCAGCTGGACGGTCTCGCACTGTTCGACTGGCTGCACAGCACGCGCCCGAACGTCGGAGTCGTCGCGCTCGTCGGGAACGAGAATCCGGTGATCTTCCGCTCGATTCTCGCGAAAGGCGGCACGAGCCTCGTCAGCAAGTTCGACGAAGTCGGTCACATCGTCACCGCGATCCATTCGAGCTACAGCGGCGGGCGCTATCAGTCGCCGCTCGTCCGGCGCGCGCTCGATGCGGTCGCCGAGCACGACCAGGCGCCGGTGAAACTGTCGACGCGCGAGATCGAGGTGATGCGCCTTTATCTGGCCGGCCTGCCGATCAAGACGATCGCGCAGCGGTTGAACAAGGGCAAGCAGACCGTCAGCGCGCAGAAGATCAGCGCGATGAAGAAACTCGGCGTGACCAACGACATCGAACTGGTCCAGCGGGCGGCCGGGATCGGGTTCGGCGGTGTCAAGGCCATGAGCCGGCCCGGCGGAGCGGGGTAAGCGTGGAAGAAGCGCGCAAGTAGCGCGAGAGGGGCCTGGGTCGTGCAGGGGCCGGGCGCGCATTGCCGGCCGGTCAGGCGAAATCCGTCGGAATCCGGCGGGATGCCGACGGATGGAGCGACGTCAGGCCGGCAACGCGAATCGCGTGACGGCGTCGCGCAGCGCTTCGGCCTGGTCGCGCAGCGAATGCGCGGCGGCCGCGGCTTGCTCGACGAGTGCCGCGTTCTGCTGCGTGACCTGGTCCATCTCGCCCACCGCGCGGTTGACCTGCTCGATCCCCGCGCTCTGCTCGCGCGACGCATGGCTGATCTCGTCGAGGATCTCGTTCACACGCCGCACCGACTGCACGATCTCGGCCATCGTCTCGCCCGCGTGCGTGACGAGCGACGCGCCGTGCTCGACGGTTTCGTTCGACGACACGATCAGTGACTTGATCTCCTTCGCGGCCGTCGCCGAGCGTTGCGCGAGCGAGCGCACCTCGGCCGCGACCACCGCGAAGCCGCGGCCCTGTTCGCCCGCGCGCGCCGCTTCGACGGCCGCGTTCAGCGCGAGGATGTTGGTCTGGAACGCGATCCCGTCGATCACGCCGATGATGTCGCCGATCTTGTGCGAGCGGTCGGTGATCTCGTTCATCGTGCGCACCACATCGTCGACCACCTCGCTGCCGCGCGTCGCGACCTGCGCGGCCTGGCCCGCGAGCGTCGCGGCCTGGGCGGCGCTGTCCGCGTTCTGCTTCACGTTCGCGGTCATCTGGTCCATGCTCGATGCGGTCTGCACGAGCGCGGCCGCCTGTTCCTCGGTGCGCTGCGACAGATCGGTGTTGCCCGACGCGATCTCGCTCGCGCCGACGTTGATGTTCTCCGTGCCCGCGCGCACGCGCGACACCATGTCGATCAGCCCGCTCTGCATCGTATGCAGTGCATGCAGCAGGCTGCCGCGGTCGTCGTGCTTCACGCTCACGCGCCCGGTCAGGTCGCCCTGTGCGATGCGCTGCGCGGCGTCGAGCGCCACTTCGAGCTCGCCGCCGAGGTTCGCGCGCACGCTTTTCAGCACGACCACCATCACGGCGGTCGAGATCGCGCCGAGCACGGCCGTTATCGCGAGCCAGCGGCCGACGCTCGCGAGCACGGCCGAACGCACGTCGTCCGTGTACATGCCCGTCACGAGATACCAGTCCCACGGCGCGAAGCGCTGCACCGCGCTGGTCTTGTCCTGCGGCTTGTCGGCACCCGGCTTCGGCCACAGATATTCGACGAATCCCTTGCCGCCCTCCACGTTGCCGGCCTTCACGATCTCGACGAACAGGTGCTTGCCGTTCGGATCCGTGAAATTCGACATGTCCTTGCCGTTGAGCTCGGTCTTGATCGGATGCATCACGATCGCCGGCTTCGAATCGTTGATCGAGACGTAGCCGTCGGTGCCGTAGCGCATCGCGGCGATCGCCTCGAGCGCCTTCTGCTTCGCGTCCGCTTCCGGCAATGCGTTCTGTTGCGACAGCTTGTAGTAGTGGTCGGCGACGTTCGTCGCCTGCGCGACCAGCGACGCAAGCTGGTCGCGGCGGTCCGTGATCATCGATGCGCGCGTCTGCCACGCGCCGACGCCGGCGATCACGAGCAGGCCGAGCCACAGGATGACGATCATCGAGGCGAGTTTCTGGTTCAGGGAAAGGGTGCGCATGGGTAGTGAGGTCGGTCGGTCGAACAAGCGCGCCGGAACGGCGTGACGGGATAATTCTTTGACGGCATGAAGCGGACGTTGCCGTAGGCGGGAAATCCCTTAGAAACGGCAGCGGCTCGATACCGTCGCGCGCGGTACGGGTATCTATGCATATACATACTCGTCGTCGCTATACTGTCGGGCGATGGCGGCTGCGCGTCGTGCCCCGACGGTCGGGCGAACGGCGGCGGCGTCGAACGAACCCGAAAGGAGGCAACGATGCGAATTCTGGTGGTGGGAGCCGGCGCGGTCGGCGGATACTTCGGCGGCCGGCTCGCGGCGGTGGGGCGCGATGTGACGTTCCTCGTGCGCGATGGCCGAGCGGCCGCGCTCGCGCGCGACGGGCTCCTGATTCGCAGCCCGCGCGGCGACCTGACGCTCGCGAACGTGCAGACGCTGCGCGCGAGCGACGCGGCCGCGCCGTTCGACCTGGTGCTGTTGAGCTGCAAGGCGTACAGCCTCGACGATGCGATCGCATCGTTCGCGCCGTTCGTCGGGCCGACGACGCTGATCCTGCCGATGCTCAACGGGATGCGCCATCTCGACGTGCTGCGCGACCGGTTCGATGCCGCGCAGGTGCTCGGCGGCCTGTGCGTGATCGCGGCGACGCTCGATCGCGAGCAGCGGATCGTGCACCTGAACGACACGGCGGGGCTGTCGTTCGGCGAGCTCGCCGGCGGCGAATCGGCGCGCGTGCGCGCGGTGGCCGAGGTGCTCGGCGGCGCGGGTTTCGATGCGACGCTCAGCGACGACATCGCCGCGCGGATGTGGGACAAATGGGTGTTTCTCGCGACGCTCGCGGCGAGCACGTCGCTGTTTCGCGGTTCGATCGGCGACATTCTCGCCGCGCCGGACGGCCGCCGCCTGCTCGAGACGATGCTCGACGAATGCAGCGCGATCGCCGCGCATAACGGTTACAGGCCCGATCCCGCCGCGGTCGAGCGGATGCAGCGGATGGTGCTGACGCCGTCGCCGCTGACCGCATCGATGCTGCGCGACGTCGAAAACCGCGCACGGGTCGAAGCCGATCACGTGATCGGCGACCTGCTTGCCCGCCGTGACCCGCGGGCGGCGGATGCGTTGTCGTTGCTGCGGATCGCGTACAACCACCTGAAGGCGTACGAGGTGCGTGTCGCGCGGGAAAGCGCGGCGGCGTAGCCGAGGCAGCGGCCGTCGTCGATCCGCATGGCGGCCGCTCTCCGGCGCGCGCGTACTTCCCGCCGGCGTTCGGTCGGCGGGGTGCCGCACTGCACAATTTTGCGTTTCGTGTCCGTTTCCACCCGCAACCTGCAAAAAAGTATCGAAAATCAGGCGTAAAGTTGGTGGAGCCGCGCACGCGATCGACCTACATTGCTTCCCATGCGACCGGTCGCGTTGCCGCACGACTCACGCGGCGAACGAGGCGAACCGCCGAACGGCCCGGCCAGCGAGACATGGGAATGGAGACGCCAGGATGATGCATCCCGATCTGGAAGTGGTCGACGTGCGACGCGACGAGTCGTTCAAGGTCTGGTCGCACGGCTATCCGTACCGCACGATCCGCTGGCATTTCCATCCCGAATTCGAACTGCACCTGATCGTCGCGACGAGCGGCAAGTATTTCGTCGGCGACCACATCGGCTCATTCGGCCCCGGCCATCTGGTGCTGCTCGGCCCGAACCTGCCGCACAACTGGGTCAGCGACATGGCCGAAGGGGAAACCGTCGAGCGCCGTAACCTGGTGATCCAGTTCGATCCGTCGTTCGTGCGCCGCTGCATGGACGCGTTTCCCGAATGCCGCGACGCGCAGGCGCTGCTCGACGACGCGCGGCGCGGCGTCGGCTTCGACGACGACACGAGCGCCGCGATCACACCGCTGTTCGATGAACTGCTGAACGCGCGCGGGATGCGTCGCATCGCGCTGTTCATGACGATTCTCGAACGGCTGTGCGGCGCGGCCGAACGCACGCTGCTCGCGAGTCCCGCGTACGACCAGGCACACGTGACGCCGACGCGGCTCAGCCACGCGCTGTCGTACATCGGCAAGAACCTCGCATCCGAGCTGCGCGAATCCGATCTCGCGCAATTGACCGGACAGAGCGTCAGCGCATTCTCGCGCGCGTTCCATCGCCACACCGGGTTGCCGTTCGTCCAGTACGTGAACCGGCTGCGGATCGAATCCGCATGCCAGATGCTGCTCGCCGACGACGCGAACATCACCGACATCTGTTTCCAGGCCGGCTTCAACAACGTGTCCAACTTCAACCGCCAGTTCCGCGCGGTGAAGGGGATGGCACCGTCCGAATTCCGCGCGCTGCAGCGGTTGAACGCACGCAGCCGCGAGCTCGCGCTGCACGCCGCGCCCACCGGCAATCCGATGCCGCCGCGCGTGGTCGCGTCCGGTGCGCTCGGGCTCGTACCGCAGCCCGGATGATCGACGGGCATTCGCCCGCCTGACTTTCCTTGCCGTTTCACCCAGCCGATCGCGCCGTTCGCGTCGCGAGGGGCTCGCTTACCCACGAAAAAACCGCACATAACCGGAGACACCGTCATGACGCACGCATCGCTCGCTTCATCCCGCCGCCGCGCCGCCCGCATCGCGACCGTTGCCGCGGCAGCTGTCGCAACCTGGTTCCCGATGGTCACGCATGCGGCGCCGCTGCGGATCGGCATGACTTTCCAGGAGCTGAACAACCCGTATTTCGTGACGATGCAGAAGGCGTTGAACGACGCGGCCGCGTCGATCGGCGCACAGGTCGTCGTGACGGACGCGCATCACGACGTCAGCAAGCAGGTGAGCGACGTCGAGGACATGCTGCAGAAGAAGATCGACATCCTGCTTGTGAATCCGACCGATTCGACCGGCATCCAGTCGGCGATCACGCAGGCGAAGAAGGCCGGCGCGGTGGTCGTGGCCGTCGACGCGAACGCGAACGGCCCGGTCGATTCGTTCGTCGGCTCGAAGAATTACGACGCGGGCGTGATGTCGTGCGAATACCTCGCGAAGGCGATCGGCGGCAGCGGCGAGGTGGCGATCCTCGACGGCATTCCGGTCGTGCCGATTCTCGAACGCGTGCGCGGATGCAAGGCCGGCCTTGCGAAATTCCCGAACGTGAAGCTGGTCGACACGCAGAACGGCAAGCAGGAGCGCGCGACCGCTTTGTCGGTGACGGAGAACATGATCTCCGCGCATCCGAACCTGAAGGGCATCTTCAGCGTGAACGACGGCGGGTCGATGGGCGCGCTCGCCGCGATCGAGGGATCGGGCAAGGACATCAGGCTGACCAGCGTCGACGGCGCCCCCGAGGCGATCGCGGCGATCCAGAAACCGAACTCGAAGTTCATCGAGACGACCGCGCAGTTCCCGGCCGACCAGGTGCGCATCGCGCTCGGCATCGCGATCGCGCGCAAGTGGGGCGCGACGGTGCCGAAGGCGATTCCGGTCGACGTGAAGGTCGTCGATCGCGGCAATGCCAAGGGATTCAGCTGGTGAGCGACGCGCAACGCGACGTGGAGGGCGGCGGCCCGGCCGACGCCCTTCGCACGGAGAAGCCGATGGACACGATACTGACGCTCGATCACATCACGAAAAGCTTTCCGGGCGTGAAGGCGCTGTCGGACATTCACCTCGAAATCGCGCGCGGCGAGATTCATGCGCTGCTCGGCGAGAACGGGGCCGGCAAGTCGACGCTGATGAAGATCCTCTGCGGGATCCAGCAGCCGGATGCCGGCACGATCGAGATCGACGGCAGCGCGCGGCATTTCGCGAGTTATCACGACGCGGTCGAGGCCGGAGTCGGCATCGTGTTCCAGGAATTCAGCCTGATTCCGCACCTCGATGCCGTCGACAACCTGTTCCTCGGCCGCGAGCTGCGCACCCGCTGGGGTGTGCGCGATCGTGCGCGGATGCGGCGCGTCGCGGCCGGCATCTTCGCGCGGCTCGGCGTGACGATCGATCTCGACGCGCCATTGCGCACGCTGTCGGTCGCGCAGCAGCAGTTCGTCGAGATCGGCAAGGCACTGTCGCTCGACGCGCGCATCCTGATTCTCGACGAACCGACCGCCACGCTCACGCCGGCCGAGGCCGAACGCCTGTTCTCGATCATGCGCGAGCTGAAGCGGCAGGGTGTCGCGATGATCTTCATCTCGCATCATCTCGACGAGATTTTCGCGGTGTGCGATCGCATCACGGTGCTGCGCGACGGTCAGTATGTCGCGACCACCGACGTCGCGCGCACGGACGTCGAGCAACTGGTGCGGATGATGGTCGGACGCCGGCTCGAAAGCAGCTTCCCGCCGAAGCCGGCGCGCGCCGCCGATGCGCCCGCCGTGCTCGAAGTCGACGCGCTGCAGATCGAGCGCGACGGCCCGGTCAACCGCTTCGCGCTGCATGCGGGCGAGATTCTGGGCTTCGCGGGGCTCGTCGGTTCCGGCCGTACCGAGACCGCGCTCGCGATCATCGGCGCGACGCGCGCGCACCGCAAGGACGTGCGCGTGCGCGGCGCGGCGGCGAAGCTCGCCGATCCGGCCGATGCGCTGCGCGCAGGCATCGGCCTTCTGCCGGAGAGCCGCAAGACGGAAGGGCTCGTCACGTCGTTCTCGATTCGCGACAACATCTCGCTGAACAACCTCGGCAAGTACCGGTCGATGCACTGGCTGATCGATCGCCGCGGTGAAGCCCGTACGACGAACGACGTGATGCGGCGTGTCGGCGTGAAGGCGCCGTCGATCCATACCGAAGTCGCGACGCTGTCGGGCGGCAACCAGCAGAAGGTCGTGATCGCGCGGTGGCTGAATCACCACGCGACGGTGCTGATCTTCGACGAGCCGACGCGCGGCATCGACGTCGGCGCGAAAGCAGAAATCTACGGGCTGATGCGCGAACTCACCGCGCGCGGCTACGCCATCATCATGATCTCGTCCGAGCTGCCGGAGATCGTCGGCATGTGCGATCGCGTCGCCGTGTTCCGGCAGGGCCGCATCGAGGCGACGCTCGAAGGCGACGAGATCGATCCCGACACGGTCATGACCCATGCCACGGGCGGCACGCGAGGAGCGACCCATGAACTTGCCTGATTCTTCTTCCCCGGCTTCCTCGACACTCGCGGCCGCGGCCGGCGAGATGCCGCCGCCGCGCGCGATGTGGACGCAACTGCGGCACTCGACGCTGTTCTATCCGCTCGTCGGGCTGATCGTCGTGTGCATCGCGATGATGATCGCGAGCCCGAGCTTCCTGTCCGCCGCGAACCTGGAGAACGTGCTGCGGCAAGTGTCGATCAACGCGATCATCGCGGTCGGCATGACCTGCGTGATCCTGACCGGCGGGATCGACCTGTCGGTCGGCTCGGTCATGGCGCTGTCCGGCACGCTGGCGGCCGGGTTGATGGTGGCCGGCGTGAATGCGGTCGCCGCGCTCGCGATCGGCATCGCGGTGGGTTTCGGGTTCGGCTTCCTGAATGGCGTGTTCGTTGCGTTCGCGGGGATGCCGCCGATCATCGTCACGCTCGCGACGATGGGCATCGCGCGCGGCCTCGCGCTGATCTATACGGGCGGCTATCCGATCGACGGGCTGCCCGACTGGGTCGCGTTCTTCGGCAGCGGCAAGGTGCTCGGCATCCAGGCGCCGGTGCTGATCATGCTGGTCGTCTACGCGATCGCATGGCTGCTGCTCGATCGGATGCCGTTCGGCCGCTACGTGTATGCGATCGGCGGCAACGAGCAGGCGACGCGGCTCACCGGCGTGCGCGTGGCGCGCGTGAAGCTGATCGTCTACACGCTGGCCGGGCTCACGTCGGCGCTTGCCGCGATCGTGCTGACCGGGCGCCTGATGAGCGGGCAGCCGAACGCCGGCGTCGGTTTCGAGCTCGACGCCATCGCGGCCGTCGTGATGGGTGGCACGTCGATCTCCGGCGGGCGCGGCGCGATCCTCGGCACGCTCGTCGGTGCGTTGCTGCTCGGTGTGCTCAACAACGGGCTGAACATGATCGGCGTGAACCCGTATGTGCAGAACGTGATCAAGGGCGGAATCATCCTGCTCGCGATCTACATAAGCCGCGAACGGTCGCGGTAACGATTCATTCATCAGACATCCGAAACATCAACGGAAGAGACAACTCATGACGACACCCGAAGCCCAGCCGCGCATGACCGCGGTGGTTTGCCACGGCCCCGAGGATTACCGCGTCGAGCAGGTCGCGAAGCCGCGCGCGGGCGCGAACGAGCTCGTGATCCGCATCGCCGCGTGCGGGATCTGCGCGAGCGATTGCAAATGCTACACGGGCGCGAAAATGTTCTGGGGTGGCCCGAGCCCATGGGTAAAGGCGCCCGTGATTCCCGGCCACGAATTCTTCGGCTACGTGGAAGCGCTCGGCGACGGCGCGGCCGAGCATTTCGGCGTCGCACTGGGCGACCGCGTGATCGCCGAGCAGATCGTGCCGTGCGGAAAGTGCCGCTACTGCAAGTCGGGCCAATACTGGATGTGCGAGGTGCACAACATCTTCGGCTTCCAGCGCGAGGTCGCCGACGGCGGGATGGCCGAGTACATGCGCATTCCGCCGACGGCGATCGTGCACAGGATTCCGCTGGGTGTGTCGCTCGAGGATGCGGCGATCATCGAGCCGCTGTCGTGCGCGATCCATACCGTGAACCGTGGCGACCTTCAGCTCGACGACGTCGTGGTGATCGCGGGCGCGGGCCCGCTCGGCCTGATGATGACGCAGGTCGCGCACCTGAAGACGCCGAAGAAGCTCGTCGTGATCGACCTGATCGACGAGCGGCTCGAACTCGCGCGGCAATACGGCGCGGACGTGACGATCAATCCGACGCGCGACGATGCGCGCGAGATCGTCCGCGCGCTGACCGACGGCTACGGATGCGACGTGTACATCGAGACGACCGGCGCGCCGGTCGGCGTGAACCAGGGGCTGGAACTGATCCGCAAGCTCGGCCGGTTCGTCGAGTTCAGCGTGTTCGGCGAGGACACGACCGCCGACTGGTCGATCATCGGCGATCGCAAGGAGCTCGACGTGCGCGGTGCGCATCTGGGGCCATATTGCTATCCGGTCGCGATCGACCTGCTCGCGCGCGGACTCGTCACGTCGAAAGGCATCGTCACGCACGGCTTCGCGCTGGAGGACTGGGACGAAGCGATCCGTGTCGCGAAGTCGCCCGAATCGATCAAGGTGCTGCTGAAGCCGGCGCGTTGAACGACGGCTCGTGCGATCCCTCACCGGAGACATCATGGAATACGTGATAGGCGTCGACATCGGCACGCAGAGCACCAAGGCGCTGCTCGTCGACCGGCATGGCACGATCGTCGCGCGCCGTTCGGCCGGCTACCAGCCCGACACGCCGCGCCCGCTGTGGGCCGAGCAGTGGCCGCAGGTGTGGTTCGATGCGGTGCTCGACTGCATCGCGGGCTGCGTGAGCGACGCGCGCGCGCACGGCGTGCCGGCCGACGCGATCCGCGCCGTGTGCGTGAGCAGCCTGTACGGCGGCTCCGGCATTCCGGTCGACAGCGACATGCGGCCGCTGCACCCGTGCCTGATCTGGATGGACCGGCGCGCGACCGCGGAGGTCGACTGGGTGAACGAGAACGTGAACGTCGAGCGGCTGCGCGTGATCACAGGCAACGGCGTCGACAGCTACTACGGGTTCACCAAGATGCTGTGGCTGCGCGAGCAGCGCCCTGATGTGTGGGCGAATGTGCGTTATTTCCTGCCGCCGAACGCGTACGTGATCTATCTGTTGACCGGCGAAGTCGCGGTCGACCACAGTTCGGCCGGCAACATCGGCGGCGTGTACGACGTCGCGCGCCGCGAGTGGTCCGACGATGCACTCGACATGCTCGGCATCCCCGCGACCATGATGCCCGAGCGGCTCGTCGAATCGACCGACGTCGTCGGCGGGCTGCTGTCCCAATGGACGGAACGGCTCGGCCTGCCGGCCGGCACGCCGGTCGTCGCGGGCGGCGTGGATGCGGCCGTCGCGACCTTCGCGGCCGGTGCGACGCGCACCGGCCAGCATGTCGCGATGATCGGCACCAGCATGTGCTGGGGCTACGTGAACCAGCACGTCGATGCGCGGCACGGGCTCGTCAGCATGCCGCACGTGTTCAACGGTCAGCGCGACCTGTACGTGTTCGGCGGCGCGATCACGGCCGGTGCATCGGTCGCGTGGTTCCGGGATCAGTTCTGTCATGCGGAGATCGATGCGGCGCGATTGCTGCCGCACGGCGACCCGCACGTGCTGCTCGATGAAGCGGCCGAAAGCGTGCCGCCCGGCGCGGACGGCGTGCTGTTCCTGCCGTACCTGATGGGCGAACGCAGCCCGGTGTGGGACGCGAAGGCGAGCGGCGCATTCGTCGGACTGAGCCTCGCGCACACGCGCGCGCACCTGTATCGCGCGGTGCTGGAAGGCGTCGCGTTCGCGCTGCGGCACAACATCGAGGCCGGCCGGCGCGGCGTGGTGGCGCTGGACGACCGGTTGATCGTCGTCGGCGGTGCCGCGCATTCGGCGCTGTGGATGCAGATCATCGCGGACGTGACCGGTTTTCCGGTATGGACGATCGAGCAGGACGTCGAAGCCGCGATGGGCGCCGCGTTGCTCGCGAGCGTCGGCGCGGGGCTGATGTCGCACGGCGACGCGCAGGGCGGCTGGGTCACGCTCGTCGAACGCGCGCGTCCCGATGCCGCGCGCGCGAATGCGTATGCGGCGCGCTTCGCGCTTTATACGGCGTTGTATCCGGCACTCAAGCCGATCATGCACGAACTGCGCGCATCATCATGAAGGCACGATTCGATTTCAGCGGTGCGCGGGTGCTCGTCACCGGTGCGTCGAGCGGGATCGGGCGCGCTTGCGCGGTTGCGCTGGCCCATGCAGGCGCGCGGGTCGTCGCGGCGGGGCGCGATGTGGCCGCGCTCGATTCGCTTGCGGGCGAGATCGCATGCGAAACCTTGCGCATCGATATCGGCGGCGACGAACACGCGATCGATGCGGCGCTCGCCGTGCATGATGCGTTCGACGGGCTCGTCAATTGCGCGGGGATCGCGTCGCTCGAACCGGCGCTCGAGGTGAGTGCGGCGCACTTCGATCGCGTGATGGCCGTCAATGCGCGCGGCGCGGCGCTGGTTGCGCGGGCCGTCGCGCGGAAGATGATCGAACGCGCGGGGCGCGGCGCGGCATGCGCGCGGGGCAGTATCGTCAACGTATCGAGCCAGGCCGCGCTCGTCGGCCTGCCGGCGCATCTGAGCTATTGCGCATCGAAGGCGGCGCTCGATGCGGTGACGCGTGTGCTCTGCATCGAACTCGGCGCGCACGGAATCCGCGTGAACAGCGTGAACCCGACCGTTACGCTCACGCCAATGGCGCAGTTCGCGTGGAGCGAGCCGGAGAAGCGCGCGCCGATGCTCGCGGCGATTCCGCTCGGGCGATTCGCGGAACCGGACGAGGTGGTCGAGCCGATCCTGTTCCTGCTCAGCGACGCGGCGTCGATGATCAGCGGCGTGTCGCTGGCGATCGACGGCGGGTATACGGCGCGGTAGCGGGCGCAAGCGGCGGCACTCGCACGGCAGGTGGCCGTGCGCTTGTCGGGGCGAATGCCGGAGCAGGTCCGATGGCACCGGCGGATGCCGGCTAGACCGGGTCCTTGCTCGGCGGTCCGTCGGGTTGCTGCGGGTTGTCGTGAGGATGCCCCGGTGGCGGTGGCGACAACGGATCGTCTTCCGGATCGCGGTTCGGGTCGGCCGGGGGCTCGGGCGTCGGGGTCGTGTGGTCCATGGGAAACTCGCGTAATGCGTGGCGGCGGTGGCGCGGCGGGCGTGCCTCGTCTCCGTTATAGGCAATCGGGCGGGTGTTTGCAGCGGGATTCTCGCAGCGGCATGCGGATTGCCGGCGATATGCGAGCCTCTGCAGGTATCGCGCCGGATCGCGCGAAGGCCAGCATCCGCGATGTGCGGTGCGGCCGGCGCGTTCCGATGTCAGCCCAGATCCGCCGGCGTATCGACGTCGCGAAGGATGCCGGGATCGTCGACGTCGAGCAGGTTCACCGACGCGTTGGCGAATAGCGCGCGGGCGCCCGTATCGCCGTCGAGCGCGGCCAGCGCATCGTAATGGTGCGCGGCGAAGCCGACCGGATGACCGCGTACGCCGCGATGGACGGGGGCGACGATCGACGCGTCATCGGCGTCGAGCGCGCGCGTGAGCATTTCGTAGGTAGATGCCGCGATCCACGGCATGTCGCCGAGCGCGACCAGCCAGCTGGTTGCTTCCGGCGTCGCACGGACACCGGCCGCGAGGCTCGCGCCCATGCCGCGCATCGCGTCGGGCGCGTAGACGACCTGGCAGCCGGCTTCGTTCAGCAGAATCGCGAGTTTTTCCGCGCCGGGGCGCACGACGGCGATCACGTCGGCCGTGGCCGCGGCGAGGCGACGGGCAGCCGCGACCGCAACCGGCGTGCCGTCGGGAAGCAGCGCGAGCAGCTTGCTGTGCAGACCGCTCGGGTCGAAGCGTTGACCGAGACCGCCGGCGAGCAGGACGCCGGTGGCGAGTGACGCATAGGGCATCGGCGCGGGGGGAGGAAGGCAGGTGGGCCGATTGTGCGGGAGCGGGCGGGGATCGGCAAGTGCGGATGTTACCGATGCGTGCGCATTGCTGCCGGAAAGAATGTCCGCGGGCAGCTTCGTCGAGCAGAGTGTGCTCGACAGGGCTGGATATGGCGAGCGATTCGCTTTGCATCACGAGGCAATCGCGGTCGTAGCGCTGCCAATGCCACTATTCGCGTGGTAACGCGTGAAACCGGTATGGGGCGGCGCGTTGATCGATAGCGGACGGTTTCGCGCGAGCGTCGCCATCGGTTCGGTCAGACGAATCGCCTGTCGACCGAAGTCACGCTCCGTCGGTGCGTGAATTTGGCCGACGGGTCGATGACGGTCACCAGAGCGTCTTCACGTGCGCATACGCACGAATCTTTTCGTCGCGCGTGACGAGCGGCGCGCCGAGCCGCCGCGCGGTGGCGACGATCATGCGATCGGCCGGATCCTTGTGGAACGTGCCGGGCAGGGCGGTGGACTTCGCGGCGATGTCGGCGTCGACCGGCACGAAGCGCATGCCGTCGATTTGCGCGACCGTCGCGAGCCACGCATCGACGTCCATCGTCAGCGCGAGGCGTTCGTTGCGCACCAGCATCGCGATTTCCCATGCGGAGATCGCGGACGCGGCGAGCGTGCCTTCGCCGCGCGCGCGATCGATTGCGCTGCGGGCCTTCTTGCTGAGCGACGGGTCGCCCGCTACCCACCACACCAATGCATGCGTATCCAGCACGATCACCGCGACGCCTCCCAATCATCTTCCGCAATCGGATCGAGAGGATTGTCGTAGCGCATGACCGAGCCGCGCAATATGTCCAATGGCTGGGCTTCGCTCGCGTGATAGGGCCGGATTTCCAGCGTCGGCTTGCCGTGGTCGGTAACGATGAGGCTTTCGCCCGACGCCTCGACGAGCCGGAAGTATTCGAGTGCGCGGGCCTTGAATTCGGATTTCGATACGGGAGCGTGCGGCATCATGATATGAGCATGGTCATTTGACGATGGTCATTTTAGATCGGCGTGGCGACCTGATGCAAGCGACGAGCGGGACGGTCTCGGCCGACGTTTTCCGTCGTGGCACGGCTTTACCGGAGATCGCCGACGGGCGATGCAGCAAGCGGTCGGTCGCGCGACCGGCAACGCAATGCCTGATTGTCGAAGTTGCATGCGCACGAGCTTTCGGAGGCTCGGGGAGATGCGGCGCGATCGGGACGCGCTCGACAGGGCAAGCAGAGCCCGTCAGAACAAGGCGCTGCCCGACCTGGATACGGTGAGTCGCGGCGAACGCCAGGAATTCCGACGCCGCTATCGCGGTGCTCACCCGAACCCGACGTGCCACAGGGGAAATGGCGGAACTTCGCGCGATTGTGCAGGCAGGTTGGAACGAATGAGTGGATGGATCGCATTGAGTGGCGCTCCCTCGCCGCGGTGAAGAATGAGCGCCACAGAATGAACTGCAGTCCGTCAACTAGTCGTGATTGATATATTGCACTGGTAGTAACCGGTCTGTCGGCCTTCGCGCCCAACTATTACGAAGCGAATCCCGCATGTGGCTTGTCCCTTGCGGCCTGCGGTAGATTTCCAGTGCCATAGTTTTATATTGTTATTCACGGTTGGCTCACTCGGGTTTTCTGGGTTCGGGGTGAGCGTTGTTCCGTTAAGCGACTCTAATTGTGGCTGGGTGATTACTTCGTCAGTGCCGACGAAATCATAAATTTCGCATGGGTCACCAAGACCAATTGCAGAGGCCCGCCAATAGACCGGATCCGGTGAATTGAAAGAAAGGTTGTTATCCTTGGCACTCTGGCCGCTTCCGGCAATGGAAACATGCAAGGGGTCCACCGTAGAAGGATTGGAAGCGCTATTGTTGAATCCAACCGATTTTACGATCGCCTCCGTGTCGATTGCTAACAAAACGTCGATCACATCCGTGTGCATAATCGTCTCCTTAAAATGGATGCGCCGAAATCGCCAGGCGGGATTCGGCATCATGCAATTTCCACCGATTGGCGCTAATTCTTAATGTCTAATTGTCATACCATAAGAACATAGCTCAAATTCGGGAGGCATGCTATCTCGATTTTGTAACGTCGGATATGTAATCGATTACGCTGCCAACGCTCGGGCGCTACTCGCGTGCATGCGCATTAATTTCTACCGAAAAGCCACCCTACGCATCCGCCCACTTCCTCAACAGGTTGTGATAAATCCCCGTCAGTGAAATGACCATCGGATCCTTCGCGCCTTTTTCCGCCGACAACGTCTGAATCTGCGTATCGAGCTGAAACAGCAGCGTGCGATCGCCGTCGTCGCGCACCATGCTCTGGATCCAGAAGAACGACGCGACACGTTCCCCGCGCGTCACGGGCGTCACGCGATGCAGGCTCGACGCCGGATACAGCACGAGATCGCCCGCCGGCAGCTTCGCGCGATGCGTGCCGAAAAGCCTGAATTCCCGAAAAACCTACGCCAAAACCTACGCTGTGATTATAGACAGGTGAGCTCCAGGGTCGCATGACTACAATGATAAGCAATAGCTTAACTTTCATTGAGGTGCTGTCATGGCAGTGGCATATATGGACCGACGACGCTTGTCGCTTCAGCCGCGGGAGTGGTCGAAACTCCGTCAAGATCGTGAATACACGATCGTCCGCGAATTCGAGAACGAGCGGATCAACGTCACGGCCGAGTGGTCCGGCGTAATCAAGAACGGCATGAACATTCCCAAGCAGCACTGGAAGCCTTTTGTCCTATCGGTGGTGAACATCGTCACGACGGACGGAGAAGGGCGGCCGCTGGAGAAGCCGTTGCGCACGGCTGACCCGACCGCGTCGCGCGAGTTTCGCAGCGAGCAAGAGCTGATCGACGCCTACGAGGACATTTTGGTGCGCTACGCGGGCTGCGAATGGCTGCCATCGTCAGACGGTCAGGGTGGCCGTCAGTTTGTCGAGCGGGGGAACCTTCTGGTTCCACCTCCGCCCGATGCCGTCGACACACGCGGCATGGAGGAAGAAGTGGCCGATATCGCTGGTAGCTGGTAGTTGGGTCTTCGGCTGAACTGTCACATTTGGTTAAGTCGTCACGGCTCTCTCGACAAATTCCCCGTTCTTCGGTAATAGTCGGACAAATAGAAATTGAGAGGGCCACCAGTTGAAACGGAACTATCTCCGGGTTGGCGATCATTCGTCCACAGGCGGCACGGTTGTGGACGGCATTCCGACGACGGAATGTCTAGGGCGCCAGATGACTTATGTCGGCGCCAAGGTCGTCTGCCCCGCTTGCAAACAGATGGGTGTCATCGTTGCCAACGGGCCGCGTTGGCCGGGCTCGATGATGGGGCTGCAGCCGGCCCTTGAGGGCGACAAGGTCGCTTGTCGGTGCAGTCCGCTGCCGACAATGCTCGCTTCGCAAGCCTCCATGTTTGTGTCGTTCGAGTCGGAAGCCTTGAGCAGCATGGGTTTCACTTCATCGGGCGAGCAGATGGCGCTGAATCCTGGAACACCGCAACCCTCTGAAGGCTTTTGCCTTTCCTGCATGATTGCAGCGGCGAAGAATGCGGCCGCGATGATTGTCCGTGGGTGACCCGACGTGAGCGTTCAGGTCATATTCTCCGCGTGGCAGCAGCGCGCAAGTCTCCCCCTGCGTCTGTTTGCGCTCGTCGACGGCTTACTGTATTCCGAGCTTATCGGGTCGGCCCCAAGGCGAGTGGACGGATCCGTAATGGCGCTGCTCGACGCGACTCCTGATGCGTCGCTCGCCGATGCCGGCCCCTGGCTGTTCGATTGTGAGCGCGCGGGTGCAGACGCACAAAGTGCGCTTGCGAAACTGGCGCAGAGCGAATACGGGGTGAACTGGATCGTCAGTGCACACCAGCCTGTTCAACTCGCGAGTGAGCTTCGTGAGCGACTGGATGCGACGTTACCGGATGGTCGATCGGTGATGCTTCGCTACTACGATGCACGCGTTATGCGGCACTTCGCGCCGGCGCTCAGCTCGACGGAACTTCCGGTGTTCTTCTCCCCGATGTTCGATTGGCTGATCGAGATCGACGGACAGCTTTTCAGGGCACACCCGTATGCCACTTAACCTCACACCAGCCCATCTCTCTGCACTCGCGGAAGGCGAAGCACGCAACTTCGTCGACGGCGTGCGTCGCGATTTGATCAAGGCCGATCCTGCGCTGGGGCAGGACATCGACCTCCACAACCGCCTGTGGGATGCATATCGAGCGGCGCGGTCGTTCGGAATTCAGGACAGCGACCATCTGGTCCAGTTTCTGAAAGTCGAAGCGTATTCGCCCAACTTCTATGACAAGCCTGCGACGCGAGCGTGGCTCACAAAACCCGGTCGAAGCGCCGATGAACGCTTCCACGTATACGTCCAAGAAGTCATTTGGCGATCACAACATCCAGACAGCTTGAAAGGAGTTCCGCATGGCGGCACCATTGATTCCTCTAGTGACGGCGGTGGCGGCGGAAGCGGGGCCGGCCTTGGCAGCTATTGGAAACGCCTTGTTGGGAGGGGCGGCAGTAGCGGGCGTGGCTAGTATGTCTGGCAGCACGGCGCAGAAGAAGGAGGATGCGCAAGCACGGTCGAGAACGATCTCCGATTCGACGAAATCATGCAAAAAGTGCCCACCGGAAAACACAGGCAGGAAGGTCCGCAACAACCACGGCGTCAACTGGCCAGCGTATGAGTATCAAGCTAGGGTGACGGGCTATGCCTACGACACGGAAGGGTGTCACTGGAGCGAAGAGTGGGAATGGCTAGAAATCGACTTCGATGGCTTTAGGCCGGAGGAGTGTTTGCTGCAAGAGGCAAAGGGGAACTACGATCAGTTTCTGGACGGATCGATCCCTGGCTCGGATGAGTTCTTCAAGGGGTTCCCCAAGATGATGAAGTCCGTTGTCAAGCGCGCGGGTCCGGTGAAGATGAACCCGCCGACGAGGCTGCGGTATTATTTTCAAGGGCGCTTAACCTATCAGAAGATGGCTCGCGCACTGAAAAAGCTCAAAATTGAATCTGAATACTTCCCGTAAGTCTCTGCCATGAACATCGAGTGCACTGTTAAGGGCGGTGGGATTCCACCGGCAGAAATCGCTCAAACACTGAGCAAGGTCGGCGCGATCATCGACGTCATCGCGGCGGGCGAACCCGCACTGTCTCGCCAGGAGTGGCGCATGCAGGGCGACTCCTTGGAAGAGGCGCAAACCAATTCGGTCTTCCAAGCTGACGGCGCTCCGAGTCCGGCCGCGATCGAGGAGCTTCAGAACGATCTCGGCGGTGAGAACATAGCGTCGTTCGGGATATGGGGCGGCAAGGTGCGCAAGGAGTTCGGCGCATCGATCGAGGTGTTGGCATGCGGCGGGGACTTCCCTGATACCGTCACGATCAACGCTCGAGGCGCCTTCGTCGATGAGAGTAAAGATCGGGTTGCTGCGATTGTGGAGAGGGCGGCACTCGAATTCTTACCGGCGGTGATTTCGGCGGCACCGAAAGGCTACGAAGAGAAGCAGGCATTCGATGATCGGCCCGGTGTGGGCTGGATGCTGTATCTGCCGATCGAGCTTTCTGCCCAGCAAATTCCTGAAGCCCAGGAGCTCATCCCGGTTCTGTCCGGAAAGAAGCGGCTTGGAACAATCATTGTCAGCATCAAGGACGAGCCGTTCTCTATCAACAACGAGGAGCACTTGGTCGCGGCGCACAACATCGAATCGCGGCTCATTTCAATGGACCTTCTGCCATTGCTAGACGAAATTGGTTGAGGATTTTCAGGCTATTGAGTTTAAGGACGCTTTATGCGTCCTTTTTTATCTGTGGTTTCGAGTCGACATCCGGTTCTTCCACGGGTAGAGGGGCCTGCACTTTTGCTCGCCTATAAGCGCCGCACTCATCGGCAAGCAGGCAGCGGCGCTCCGGTTCTTTGTCAAACCAATGAAAAGAGGCGCATATCCCGCTGTTGAAGTCGATCGTATCCCCGATCACCAGTTTTCGCACATAGACGCGATCAAATGCAAAGGCGCACACGACGTCGACAGGTGTCGTGGCTAGGCTCGTATTCAAGAAGTGAAACACTTTCCCACGGAATCGGTTGGTCGAGTCGAAGAATTCGTCGATCTTCTCAAACACGTCGTCTATGACGAGCGCGTTATTATTTTTCCGGACGCCGTGATGAATGTATGTGATTTTTTCGGAGCCTTCGCACTGATGACATGCTCCGATTGTTGAGTGGGTAAGCTCATCGCGGATCAACAGCAATTCGTCAAACCAAGTGGCAGATTGCAGCGTGGTCAGCAGGTCTTTGGGAAAGTCGGAGCCGATTTCTCCCCTGACCGCGCGCTCGAATAGTTTGCGAGTCGAGTCCGCAACTCGCCGAACTGCTTACCGCACTTGACGTTAACAGCGTCGCCAGCCCGAGCGCGGCGCTGGTCGAAGAGGCTGCCGAGCCGATAGTCGAGCAAATCGAGGATGCGCCTGCGCTGGTCGCCGACGCGGGCGAAGTCATCGAACTCCCGGAGGCGGACGCCACGCAAGCCAACACGGACGCAGAGCTTGGCGAGCTGCTCGCGGCAATCGAGACGCCGGCCGCGGTCCAGGTCGCGCCGATTCCGCTTGCGGAGATCGTTGCCCAGGTGGAAACGCAGGAGCACTACGCGATGGTTGTGCCCGACTCGCCGGCACTACCAGCGATGACGGACGAGGAGGCGGCGAAGGAGCGCCTGATCGCCGAAGAAGCGCTCGCCGATGACCTGAAGGCGCAGGTCGCCGAGAACACCGCCGACCCGGAGGCGGCTGCAGCGAAGAAGGAGCGCACTCCGCGCGTCCATTACGCGAACAAGCTCGACCGGATCAAGGCCCGTCACGGCGACAACCTCGGCAACTATCTGGTGCTGGAGGTCGCCGACGCCGAACTCGAGGGCGACGCTCTCAAGGCCAAGCAGGACGAGACGCTGGCGATCATCGACGGCATGGGCATGAAGGTGAAGAATCGTGCGTCGCTCCTGATCGATTGGGCGGCTAGTCGTAACGCCGTCGTTCAATCGGCTGGGCCAAAGCAGAAGCGGCCATATCGCTGCCGCCGGATACCTGCGACCGGGACAGCTCGAGAAGATCGACTTCACGTCCGAAATCACGCTCGGTTTGACGAAGACGCCGGCGCAGTTGGCCGTCGACATCGAGCGCCGAATCCTGTCGGGCTATCTGAAGGCGTTGGAACTCATCCGGATCGAGCTGAAGCAGGAGGCCGACGAAGAGGATCGCCGCGACGCAGCGATGCGAAAGTTTGCCGGGATCCTGGGTGAGTGCTGGTCGCCTGACGGTCGGGACAACAGGCGGCTGCATGTGCATCGCACGAACACCTCCGCCGGCTATTCCGTGACCCTAGCGCTCCATACCAGCGGGGAGTGCAGCCTCGACATGCGATGGATCAGCTCCGACCTGGCCGAGAAGATCCTCGCGGTGCTCGTAGAGCATGGGGAGGAAGACGCATGACCGAGTTGACGAAGGAAGCGCTTGAGCGCCAGCAGGAGATTCTAGCGGACATCGCATTCGAAGCTGGTAATCGTTGGGCGCGCACCGACTCGACATTGTGCGGAAAGGTGATCGACGCACTGAACGGATCGCGCGGCCTGATTGAGGAGTTCATCGATTGGGCGAACGAATTCGACCTGCTGTGGGAGGCGGGTGAATTGGACCCCGAAGATTACATCGGCGAGCTTTGCCGATTCGCCGATCGCAAACTTACCGAACTGTTCCGGGATCATGCATGAAAAAGCTCAATGAACCGAAGCGGATCGTAGCGCGCAACGCTTGGGGCAGAGACGCGGCCGCGCTCCATCAGGAATTCGAAGTGGAAGCAAGTGACGTCGGTAAGGCCCGACAGCACTACCTCGGCCACAACTATCGCAGCTACGTGTTTGCGCTTGCGGATGTTGGTCGAGTGTTCGTCAACATGACGGACGGCACTGGCTGGTCCTGCTGGGCCTTCAAGGCTGGTGCCTCATGCGCAGAAGTCCTGAAAGACGCCATCGCCCCGTCGGGACAATAAAAACATCGAAATACCACACGGGATACATCTATGAAAGCAGCAGTCACCAAGATCCGCTTGCGTCGCGCAGAGGGGTGCACGTCCGACCGCTGGGTTGTGGTCAGCTCCTGGGCCGCCGCCGACTCGCAGCTGCGGGCGTGGTCGGATACTGCACCGACGAACTTTGCATACGATAAGTGCGACTTCGAGGTGGAGTGGGGGAGCGGCGCACAGTATCAGGGCCGCTACGACCCGAAGCACTGGCAAGTCGAGAGTCCGGACCTGGCCGCACACGTCCGCTGCAACGCTTACTTCTACACGGCGCGCCATCAGCCTTCGCACATGACGAGCGCCGGATACGCGGCATTCCTCGCGGATCACCAGTCCGTCTGCGAGCGTTATGAGCGCCTGCTTAAATGGTGCGACCTCGGCGCCGGAGCACATCCGGACAAACTCTTCTGAGGGCAATACGATGTTCTGGATCATCACACAAGATTGCATCGACGCAGGTCAGGTCGGCGCCGGGCGCTACAACGGCGGCTCGACGCTCGTCATACGTGACGCGAAGTTGCGGCAAGAGGCGACTGACCACTTCGTCAATGAACATGCTTCGCAGTTCGAGCATGAATTCCAACTGCTCGACGACGATCGTCGCGTCTACCTGCTCGGGCGATGTGCCGGCCTGGATGACGCAGACGGTGATGCCGCGTTCGAACCGCTCGATTGGGCGACGCCCCGCTACGGCTGCACTGCTATGCGATACCGGAAGGTCGGCGCGGTCGAATGGGAGGATCTGTAATGCGGGTCATCAATGCACTGCGCGACTACATGGCGCAGTCCAAAAGTATCGCGATCCTCGAAGACGCTCAATCCGCTGCCGATGAGCTGAAGGCTGCCTATCTTGAGCTGCAGTTCGCGGACGAGAAACTGCTGGCTGCTGCGCGCCTGGCATACACCGACGAAACCGACGACATCGAAATCAACGATGGTGCGATCGTCGCACCGGCCCCCGATGGCAAATGGGTCCAAGCGTGGGTCTGGATGCCGAATGACGACGATGCCTGCCGAGAATGCGGCGAGGACAGCACGGGCGGAGAAGGATACGACGGGCTCTGTGGCAACTGCGCGGATCGTGCGTTCGGCGAGAGCGAGGGCTGAAATGGCGTGTCTCACCAATTATGCGATTCAGTGTCGCGATGTCACCACCGGCGAGACGGGCGACTTCCTGTTTGATACCGCCCACTGGCAGCACACGGGCGAATTCAAGGCGATTTCTCCGGTGTTCAAGGGGCTTGCCGAGCTGTTCGAATGGGACGACGAGAATGGCCGGCGCCGCGGGCCGTGCTACCTCGAGCGGATCGAGGAGGGTGCATGCGACTGAGTCACTTTCCCTCGGCGTTGCCTGTTCCGTTCGCGATTTCGTTGGCGGGCAGCACGGTCGACGACTTCGGCGACGAAGTCTGGCTGCTCGGAAACGCGCAGTGGCGCGCTGCGGCCGAATACGTGGACGAGAACTTCTTCGATCGCTCTACCGTCTTCGGAGACAACACTTACCCCGTCATGAAAGGAATCAAATGCACCTGACCAAACGTGAGCGCCAGCTGCTCCAACATCGCATGACGGCGACGCAGCGCGTGTCGCTCGCGCATCGTTACCGTCGATTCCCGCGCAATCTGACGGATGACGTGGATCAGCGCGGCAAGGGGCTGTTCAAGGGAAAGTGCAATCGCACCGCATGCGACGTGCGCGGGGAAGGCATCGTCTGGTGGAACAGGTCGACGCGTGCCTACTACTGCGCATGCTGCAAGGATGCCATCGACGCGTGGGTCGACAAGGACTACGGCCCGTGCTTCGAGAAGATTCCGCACGTCGCTGATGGTGTTCCGCAGGGAGGTCACGAGAATTGATGTTGTCGCAACGAACAAGGGAAATGACGTGAACACGAAGGACATGAGCGTGACGGCGAACGAAGTGCGAGTAGGAGATCGGATCATCACGCGTCCGACCTGACCTGATGGCCGTCTTGTAGTCGATGTGTCGCACGGACCGCGCGATTTCCAGCTCCGATTCACGTTCGAGGGTGATGACGAGCCCTGCGCGTTCTACAGCGTGGCCGAGTGCGTCGTCGTGCGCCGGCCGACAGGAGCCGAGGTAACCGTTCCGGTCGGCTTCCGTGTCGTCACGAAAGAGGAATTCTTCGCGGCACTGAAGGCGGATCCGCGTGACATCATGCCGGCCGTCCAGCATAGCCCCTACTACACCACATGGGAGACGAAGCGCCGAGAGGCGTGGGGCTGGTCGGCGCCTGGCTGGAAGAATCCGCAAGACGAGCGGACCTTTGCGCTCAAGATATGAGACGAATCCGCGATAGCGTCGCTACCGGCCAGAGCAACCCTCTGGCCGAGAGTTCCGTGTCGTCTACTCTATGGGAAGATCAATTTGACGCAGATACATCTTGAAAGCATCTTCCACGCTCCTGGCGCGTATGCTGGATCCAAGATAACTAAAATCAAATCCAGACCCGGTGCCGATACTTGCAGTAGTAGCCAAAGTCCGAATATTATGTTCACCCAACTTTACTGCGTGCATCAAATCCAGTTGGTTAAAGAAGTCGCTGGCATTTTTTACTAGGTCGTTGCTATTCTGGGCGAGTCTGGCGCGGCCTGCCCACTCCCTTGCCTCTTTGAATGCGAGATGGCTATCAGATAACATACCGTCAAAAAGGTCCGGTCGTTTCAATTTGACGGTAATAAGGTAGGCCAGCAGTTCTTCAGCTTCGCGCGAGCGCGCATAGGAAAATAGTGCACAACCGCGCTCGATATCGCGCATTGTAAGTCCTACGGTCGCCTGCCACAGCGTCAGTGCCTGCGCGAATCTCGACGCGACGGAATCCCGGCCGTCAAAGCCAAGACGATTGAGAACAGAAGGAATGTAGTTTCTGGTGCTGACGCTCGGCAATGTAAAGAAGAAGTGCACGAACTTCGACAGGTATGCCGCGCCGTCTGTCGCCGGGCCGTAGACGCCAGCGATTGCTCGATTCAACTGCTCGCGGTGGATCAGCAACACAAAGATGACGTTTGGCGTCTCGAAGAAGTGCTTGATCCGCTCGATCAAGCGGACGGCGAAGTCGGGGCGGCACCGATCGAGCTCGTCGACGAATACGATCACGGGCTTCGACTCCTTGGTCGCCATGTCCGAGAGCGCTTGCCGAAATCCCTTCAACGATTCCTGTTCCTTTTTGTGATTCTCTAGTTTGCGCTCTACCCACCGTTTGACGAATTCCTCAGATTTCTCTTCAGCCTTCTTCACTGCCGCTTCGTATTCGTCGGCGAGATCGACTTCCCCAAGGGCCCACTTGGACAGCGCACTTGTTGCCACCTTGGCGGCCACTGGCAAACACGCGCTGGCGACCTCAGCGGCTTTCTTCAACAAAGCTTTCTTGGAGTTGCCATCGAGCAGCGCAGTAAGCTCGGCTGCTATAGGGAGAAAGGGGTCCTCCGTGTAGTCCTGCTCGAAGGCATTAATGAACGCGACTTTGTGTCCGCTGGCGCGCAGACTCTTCGCCCAATTCATTCCGAACCAGGTCTTGCCGCCGCCCCATTGAGAGTCAACCGCAATAACTGCCCCATTCCGGAGCCTTGGCAGAAACTGTTCGATTTGGCTTGCAAGGACGCTACGTCGAAGGAGATCGCCGTCGAAAGCTGCGGTGTCATCTGCGAAGGATTGCGCAGGTAGCGTGAGAGGTGGAAGCGAAGAATTTGTGTTGGTCATATGATCCCCGGATGGCGGCGCGTAGCGGTCTTTGTTGGCATGCAGACGGGCTGGATTCGCAGCTGGACCTATGCCCGTGTTGTTCCACGTCGCAACCGCTCGTGCCTGCACGATTATAGGGCCAGTCATCGTAACGTAAGTGAATGTGGTCTGGAGGGGCGGGCCGGATGCAGCGGCCTGGGAGCAACTGAAGCGGTAGGAATGCCATTAGAGCGAGGGCGTAAAATTTTCTCCTAGGAGCCCTTCAGTGATTTTTACCGATTGAAACAATTCGTCGGCGCAACTAGGTAATAAATTTCACCTGTAGTATGCGTCGTCAGCATACTGATATTTTTACGAGGATTGCGTCTGAAACGGAGTGCGCTATGCTGGCTGCCGTAGTTCCCGGCTTAACGAAATAGAAAGACCGCAAAGGAGTTTGCTATGGCCGCAACCTACGTATCCACGCAGTTCACCTTTCAAATAAGCGCGTCTGCCATGGAGAGAGTAAGAAACGGATCTCAAGTAAATATCTCAGTTGATACGGATTATCACGCAGTGTATTTTCAGGCTTTTTCCGCTGGTGACCCTCCGCAAGGTGATGAGAGAGGTATCGGAATCCAAATATACTCCGGTGGTGGTGCTATCGGCAATCCGATCTCACAGCTTATTATAAAGCCCCAAGATATATGGTTTACGCTTACGAAGCCCGCGTCAGGATACCATCCATCGGATCTGACTTTTGATCTATTCCTCTGGGCGACACCCGATATTGAAAATAGATCTTTTGGTTTAACTCTCGAAGGTGATCTTGAGAGTGGGGTTAATTATGGATTTGAACACGGCGTGGCTATCAATTCTATGAATTCTCGTGGAACCACAGTTATTCCGTGGCCCAACTGAGCGCTGAGCTTCAACGTGCGGAGGGCATCTCATTTGGGGGTGGCCTTCGCGACGGGTATAGATTGCCCGTGACGTGATTCACGCGACTTGCATCGCGTTATCCAACGTGAAATGACCCGTCAAATTTCACGGTGAGTTACGCTGCCACCGTTCTTTCGCGTAAGCGATTGATTTATAATGGGAATGTGGTGTTGTGAGAATTGATGCATTTCAGGCTGGTTTCATTAAGACTGACCTGCCCCCGGTTTTAGTCCGAACTGCAGTTAGAGTCCGAGGTTAAAAACTGCTGCTTTGCATCGTGCGCCCGA